>JBDTON010000109.1:0-4393 GCA_039933195.1 Sphingomicrobium sp.
CCGCGTTCATGATGGGCAAATTGAAGGTCGAGGGCGACATGTCCAACGCCATGCAGCTGCAGGGCGTGCTGGCGAAGCTGAAGGACTGAGCGGCCGATGCAGAAAATTTATCCCACTGCCGAAGCCGCGCTCGACGGGTTGCTGTTCGACGGCATGACCATCGCCGCCGGGGGGTTCGGGCTCTGCGGGATCCCCGAACGGCTGATCGACGCCATCCAGGCGAGCGGCGTCAAGGACCTGACCATCGCGTCGAACAATGCCGGCATCGACAATGAAGGCCTCGGCAAGCTGCTGCGAACGCGCCAGGTGAAGAGAATGATCTCGTCCTACGTCGGCGAGAACAAGGAGTTCGAGCGGCAATTCCTGGCGAACGAGATCGAGGTCGAGTTCACGCCGCAGGGCACGCTCGCGGAGCGGATGCGGGCCGGCGGCGCGGGAATCCCGGGCTTCTACACGAAGACCGGGGTCGGAACGCAAGTCGCCGAGGGCAAGGAGCACAAGGAGTTTGACGGCGAGACCTATGTGCTCGAGCGCGGGATCCGCGCCGATCTGTCGATCATCAAGGGCTATAAGGCGGATGAGAGCGGCAACCTCGTCTTCCGCAAGACAACCCGTAACTTCAACCTGCCGGCCGCGACCTGCGGCAAGGTGTGCGTCGCCGAGGTCGAGGAGATTGTGGCGGTCGGCGCGCTCGATCCCGACTGCATCCATCTACCGTCGATCTACGTGAAGCGGCTGATCCTCGGCGCGCCCTACGACAAGAAGATCGAATTCAAGACGGTGCGCGAGCAAGAGGCGGCGTGATGGCGACCGAAGCAATCACCAAAGGCTGGACCCGCGACCAGATGGCGGCGCGGGCGGCCAAGGAGCTGCGCGACGGCTTTTACGTCAATCTCGGGATCGGCATCCCGACGCTGGTGGCGAACCACGTGCCGCAAGGCATGCAGGTCACCCTGCAAAGCGAGAACGGGATGCTCGGGATTGGGCCATTCCCGTACGAGAACGAGGTCGACCCCGACCTGATCAACGCCGGCAAGCAGACGATCAGCGAGTTGCCGCTGACGAGCTATTTCGACAGCGCGCAGAGCTTCGCGATGATCCGCGGCGGGCATATTGATTTGGCGGTGCTCGGCGGCATGGAGGTCAGCGAGAAAGGCGACCTCGCCAACTGGATGGTTCCGGGCAAGATGATCAAGGGCATGGGCGGGGCGATGGACCTCGTCGCCGGGGTGAAGAAGATCATCGTGGTGATGGAGCACACGTCCAAGGCCGGCGATCCCAAGTTCATCCCCGAATGCACGCTTCCGCTCACCGGCAAGAATGTCGTGGACATGATCATCACCGACCTCGCGGTGTTCCAGCGGGCGGACCACGACAGCCCGTTCAAGCTGATCGAGCTCGCGCGTGGAGTCGTCAGCGAGGAAGTCCGCGAGAAGACCACCGCGCATTACGTCGAGTGAAGCTTCCCGAGGCCTTCACTCCCAACACTGGGCGGCGGGGCTGAGGCGGCTTAAGGCGGCTAAATGAAGGCGCTGCTCTCACACGCGCCGGGCGGGCCCGAGGCGCTGCGGCTGACGGACCTGCCCGAGCCGCAAGCCAGCCCGGGTGAGCTGCTGGTGCGGGTACGGGCGTGCGCGATCAACTATCCCGACGTGCTGATCATCGAGGACAAGTATCAGCTCAGGCCGCCGCGGCCGTTCGCTCCGGGGAGCGAGATTGCGGGTGAGGTGATTGCGGTGGGGGAGGGCGTCGGCGGCTGGACAGCCGGCGACCGGCTGATCGCCGCGACGGGGTTCGGCGGGCTCGCCGAGAAGCTTATCATCCCCGCCGAGCGCGCGATCCCGCTCCCGCCCGAGCGCGGCTTCGCCGAAGGCTCGGCGCTGCTGCTCACCTATGCGACCGCGATTCATGCGCTGCTCGACCGCGGACGGCTCGAGCGGGGCCAGACCCTGCTAGTTCTTGGCGCATCGGGCGGAGTGGGCACAGCTTCGGTCGAGATCGGCAAGGCGATCGGCGCGCGGGTGATCGCTGCCGTCTCGTCCGATGAGAAAGCGGCGGCGGCGCGCGAGGCGGGCGCGGACGATGTCGTGATCTATCCGTCTGGCCCGTTCGACAAGGATGGTCAAAAGGCGCTCGCGCAGCTGTTCAAGGATGCAGTGGGGCGCGACGGCGCCGACGTCATCCTCGACCCCGTCGGCGGCGATTACAGCGAGGCCGCGCTGCGCAGCATCGCCTGGGACGGGCGCTTCCTGGTCGTCGGCTTCCCCGCGGGCATCCCCCGGCTCCCGCTCAACCTGACCTTGCTCAAGAGCTGCGACGTGTGTGGAGTCTTCTGGGGCGGATTCGTCGCTCGCGATCCGAAGCGCAACGCGGCGCATGTCGAGCAATTGTTCCAATGGTGGGCGCAAGGCCGGATCACGCCGAGGATCAGCGCGACCTATCCGCTCGAGCGCGGCGGCGAAGCCATCGCCGCGCTGCGCGACCGCAAGGCGATCGGCAAGCTGGTGGTGACGCTGGATTAGCTCGTGTATACTTTCGACTCGTCCGCAAGCGGGTCGCGAGCGCCACTTCGTGCGTTGAACATGGCGCAAATATGGAGGCGCGAATGACCGGTATCTTGGGTAAGCTCCACGTCGACCATGGCATCCACGGGGCCAGGGTAATGGCGCGTTCGCTTCAGCTGACGAGCGACTGCAACGACGATGGTGAAATCGACACCGCCATTCAGATGCTCAAGGACGACCTCGACGCTTGTGCGAGAGAAATGAAACGGCTCCTCGAGGTCAATCGTCGCGGTTCATTGTTTGAAGGCTGGCCGTCCGGGAAGGATGGTTTGCAGGACGCATAGGAAATCGTGGGTGCCGAAGGCGCTTTCCACTCGGTCCGGCCACAACCGACCCAATCGAGATACTAGCTTTCCGCCAGTGATGACCTAGGCTGCGCTTCGGGGGCCACTGAATGCATGTTCACCTGCCCAAGCCGCTGCACGGTTGGCGCGCGTTTGTCGGCGAGGTCGGCATCATCGTCATCGGCGTGCTGATCGCGCTTGGCGCGGGGCAGCTCGTCGAAGCCGCTCACGAGCGCGAAAAGGCGTTACAAGCCGAGGATTCCATCCGCGACGAGCTCGGCTTCAATCTCGGCCGGTTGAAATCGCGCATGGACATCCACCGATGCGTCGACCGGCGCATAGAGGAGATTCAGGCGCTGCTCGACAGGGCAGCCGATCAGCCGAATATCGCCACGCCGAGCTGGATTGGACGACCGCAATATTGGACCTTCGCGAGTTCGCGCTGGCAGGCGGAATCGCGAGCCGGAAGTGCTGCATTGGTCGATCCAGCCAAGCTGTCCTCCTATGCGATCATGTACGCGCGGATGCAGGACATGCTCGACGAAATGACCTTCGAACAAAGCGATTGGGCCAAGCTTAGGACCTTAGAGCACGTTCGGCGCCTTGGACCCGCAGCCGCGTTCGAGATGAACGAAACGCTTCATGACGCGCGTTACCGCAATTGGCGCCTCGCGGTCGTTACGAGCCAATTGTTCGACATGGCGAACAGCTTGCGCGTGCGGGCGATTGCCAACACCACGCCGGCGTCGCGGTCTGTCTGCCTGCCGATCACCACGACACGGGCGCAAGCGAACCGTCTCAGCGTCTGGCCGTTCGGGGAACCGTAGGCGCGGCGTCCGGTCTGGGCCTGACTCGCCAAATGACCAGTGTCCGTTTCTACCAAAGGAGACATTCCGCCGTCGCGCGTTGCCTCTAGCGCCCGTCCGCCCTATCTCGCCCGCAACACGGTTAAGGGACACGCATGACCCAGTTTGACGATCGCGAGCGCGCGTTCGAGTCCAAATTCGCCCATGACGAGGAGGTTCGCTTCCGCATCATCGCCCGGCGCAACCGTTTGCTCGGCGAATGGGCCGCGCGCCTGATGGGGCTGTCGGAAGCGGAGACCGATTCCTATGCCCGCGACGTGGTCCGCTCCGATTTCGAGGAGGCGGGCGAGCATGACGTGATCCGCAAGGTGCTCGGCGACCTCACCGCGGCCGGCGTCGAGGCCGACGAGGAGAAGGTGCGCGAGACGCTGCGTCACAAGGAAATCGAGGCACGCCGCCAGATCATCGAGGCGACGAACCTGTAATGCCCATGCCCGCCAGCGAGATCGAGCGGCTGATCAGGGCGGCGATTCCCGACGCCGAAGTGGCGATCCGCGATCTGGCCGGCGACGGCGATCATTATGCGGCGCGCGTGGTGAGCCGGAGCTTCGCCGGAATGAGCCGGATCCGGCAGCACCAGGCGGTCTATGCCGCGCTCGGGGGGCGAGTCGGGGGAGAGCTTCACGCACTGCAGCTCGAAACCGCGGTGCCGAATACGGAGACGACCAGTGAGTGACGC
>JBDTON010000110.1:0-3251 GCA_039933195.1 Sphingomicrobium sp.
CTTCCCGACCTATTATCTGTGCCGCGAGGCGCGGGAGTCGATCACGGTCGCATTGTCGGGGGACGGCGCCGACGAGTTGTTCGCCGGCTATCGCAAGTACCAGCGGCTAACGCGCATGGTCGAGCTCAAGGGCGTGCTCCCGCGCGGGATCGCGGCTCTTGCCGGTACGGCGCTGCCCGACGGGAGTCATTGGGGCCGCACGCTTCGGCAATACGGGCTCCGCGCGCCGCAGATGCTCACCGACATGCTGTGCATCGGCTTTCCGCTGCCGCTGCTGAGGCAGGTGGCGAAGGGGCCGCTCGCCGAAGCGCTGCGCGACTACGATCCCGGCGTGCTGGTCGAGCAACTGCTTGCCGATGCGCCACCGGACGAAGTGGGGCTGGTCAACGCAATGCGCCACCTCGACTTTGCGCTGACCCTGCCGGGAGACATGCTGGTGAAGGTCGACCGGGCGAGCATGGCCTGTTCGCTCGAGGTGCGCGCTCCGTTCCTGCATCGGGAGGTGATGGAGCTGGCGGCCGCCATCCCGCCGCACCAGCTGGTGAACCGCGACGCCGCCAAGCTCCTGCTCAAGGACGCGGTGCGGCCGTGGCTCCCCGATGCGCTGCTCGATCGACGCAAGCAAGGCTTCGCGATGCCGCTGCCGCAATGGCTGAAACAGGATTCTCCGATCAGCGGAATGATGCAGCGCAGCGGTGGAGGGTCGCCCGTCGATGAGCTGCTCGACTCCTCGAAGATCCTTGAGTTGCAGGCCGCCCACGCCAAGGGCGCCCGCGACGCGACCGGCATGCTGCATGGGGCATTCGTTCTGGACCAGTGGTTCGGCAAGTGGGTGTCGAGCTAGGCGACAAACTCCCAGGTTGCGAACTTTTCGAACAGCGCGATTTCCAATAAGACCGAAACCAGCACTGCCGTGAGCGCCAGCCGCGGTCTGCACACGAGCAGGCCGGCGATGGCGATGAACGCGGGGAATATCATCAGCTTATATCGCGCCGATGAGGCTGGCGAGGCCACCGAGTGGATGAACAGGAGCGCTCCAAGCGAATACCAGAAGAAAGAGCGTTCCATTCGGC
Source organism: Sphingomicrobium sp. (assembly GCA_039933195.1). Taxonomy (GTDB): domain Bacteria; phylum Pseudomonadota; class Alphaproteobacteria; order Sphingomonadales; family Sphingomonadaceae; genus Sphingomicrobium. The sequence continues at coordinate 1,074 of JBDTON010000110.1, forward strand.
GCGCCCACAGGGCCAGCAAGGTGATGACCGCACCGGTCGAGAGCAGTGAGGTGGGTATGCCCAGCGGCGGCATGCGTCGCGCCGTCACGTACTCAAACAGCGACCGAATTTCGCTAAGTCGCCTGCGAAGGGGAAGCAGAGCTGCCCGGAACCGTAGCGGCCGAATGCGTTTTGCTGAACGTGGATGTAGCCCAACGGGTCGCCAAGCTGCGTCGCCACAAAGGCGGAGTACATCGCGATGCCGGCAACTGGCGCAGCGCCAAGGATCGCAAGCGTGAGCAGCCTCTTTCGATTGCGCGGAGTTCCACCGATCACGAGGATCGGCAAGATGATCGCCGTCGGTCGAGTCAGGCCCGCCAAGATGCCCGCCATTGCGCCGATGGCGGTCTTCTGCTGACGAACGGCAGCAGCCATCACCAGCACGGCGAGTAGGAAGATCGATTCAGTGTAGAATGCGAGGAAGAAGAAGCCGACTGGCGAAACGAGCATCCAGAAGCCGGGTTGTGCAAGCAATTCCGATGGTCCGCGTTCCGGCGCATATTCCGATAGCATGATCATGCACACAAGAAACGCAAACTGGCTGACTAGAATGCCCGCGAGCGGTGCGTATTCTGCGCCGCCGAGGAGCCGGGCCATGGCCGGCAAGGCAGGGAAGAAAGCGAAGAGCCTAATGCCGTCAGGGTCGATGGAGTAGCCGCTTTCGGCGATATGCTTGAAGTTTTGCCCATGCTTGCCGCCTTGAGCTGGTATTTCTTCGAGGCGCCGATCCTGGCGAAAAAGCACCGTTGGCCCATGCCGTCATCCCGCCGAAACTAAGCGCCACCAGTCTCAGGGTCGTCCACGCTGGCCGCGACCTCGAGGAGGGCCCGCGAGCTATTGAGAGGAAATGGTGCCCAGGGGCGGAATCGAACCACCGACACCGTGATTTTCAGTTTTCACGTCGGACATTCTCGGTGCTTCTTTCCCATGCCGACGAGACATGAAGCGCAGGGCTCTCGATGCGCGGCAACTTCCCGTCAGGTCTGGTCAATGCCCCCAAATTCTAGGCGGCGTTACACAGAAATTGCATGCGACCGCCTAATGTCCGCTTTCGACCCAAAGCAGACACTAGCACTGCGGCATGGTCAGCGTCTCAACAACAGCTTGCTAATCCGCACTAACCTTACGATTGATGCCCGCGGGGGGCGGCAATGACAGACTCGGCAGTATTTATTTCCTACAAGAGTATTTGCGCTGGGGGACGCCGAAGGTTACCTCAAAATTAACGTCAGCGAGTCGCGTATCATTGCCGCCCGACGTTGAAGCGCCCGCTAGGCTGCGTCCGATGCAGCTCCGGAGATCACAGGGGATTTGATTCATGCGTAAATTTGCACTGCTCGGAATTGCAGGACTATTGGCGTCGCTCTGGGTCGCCGCTCCAGCGCAAGCCGCCATTTACGTATTTGATTTCGGCCCGACTCTGAGCGGACAGTTCACGACCAGCGATGTGCCCACTGGCTCGGGTTTTGCGATTACCAGCGTGACTGGGACGTTCATGGGCGATGCGATCACGGGGATCGTCGACAACCCGTTTTCTCCCGATCTGGCGGTCTACATTGCGAGCACAGGGGTTGTGCAGGATACCGATCCACCTGGTGATACCACGCTTATATATAGGTTTGATGATTTGCTGCTTGCTGGCGATATCCTTGACGAGAACGGCTTGCTCTTCACAACTGCCACTGACGTCGTTGATTTGTTTCTTTTCGAAGGCGTTTACTACGCGGACTTCTCGACACTCGGACAGAATGGACCGCTCAATGAACTGCAGTTGGAGGGATCAATAAGCAATGTGGCTTCTGTACCTGAGCCGGCCACTTGGGCAATGATGCTGGTCGGATTCGGCGCCACGGGCTTCGCCCTGCGTCGCAAGCGGCGTAAGGACGCCCTCGCGCTCGCCTGAAGCGAAATACAAACGGCATCTTCTGGGCCGCAGCGGCAATACCGTTGCGGCCCATCTTCGTACTGAAGTGACGGCATGCGCATGACAGCAATCGTGCGTCGGTTCATCGCAGCGCCCCGCTTGCTCCGGTCGCAGATGAACACGGCTGACGTCCGCCCTTCCACGCCGTTCCAGACATTTGGCTTAGGTCTGCTTTCGACCCATTGCGGACATTAGGCGGTAGGTTGATACGTTCG
>JBDTON010000111.1:0-2534 GCA_039933195.1 Sphingomicrobium sp.
GGCTCAACATCGGCGCCTGCTCGCTCGGCGGAGCGCAGCGCTGCCTCGACGAGGCGATAGCCTACACCAAAGGACGCAAGCAGTTCGACACGCCGATCGCCGATTTCCAGGCGACCCAGTTTACGCTCGCCGACATGGAGACCGAGCTGCAGGCCGCGCGCTATTTGCTCTACGTCGCAGCGGCAAAGGTCACGGCGAATGCGCCGGATAAGACCAAGTTCGCGGCGATGGCCAAGCGCCTCGCGACCGACACTGGATCGTCGGTCGTGGACCGCGCGCTCCAGCTCCACGGCGGCTACGGCTATCTCATGGATTATCCGATCGAGCGCTTTTGGCGCGACCTTCGCGTCCACTCGATCCTCGAAGGCACCAACCAGATCATGCGCGTGATCGTCAGCCGGGACTTATTGCGGCAATGACCGACGACGTTCTGATTTCCGTCGAAGGGGGTGTTGGCCGAATTCGGCTGAACCGCCCGAAAGCAATCCACGCGCTGACCACCGGTATGTGTGAGGTGATGAGCCAGGCGCTGCTCAAGTGGCGCGCGGACGCGGCCATCCAGGTCGTCATCATCGACCATGCGGAAGGCCGCGGCTTTTGCGCTGGCGGCGACGTGGTGATGCTCGCGCGCAGCGGCGACACCGACGCGGAAGAAGCAAAGCGGTTCTTCTTCGCCGAATACCGCCTCAACCATCTGCTGTTCACTTACCCCAAGCCGACGATCGCGATCATGGACGGGATCACGATGGGCGGCGGAGTCGGAATCTCGCTGCCGTGCGATTATCGCGTGGCGACCGAGAACACGCGGCTAGCCATGCCGGAGACGAGCATCGGCCTGTTCCCCGACGTCGGCGGCGGCTGGTATCTGTCGCGCCTGCCGGGCCGCGTCGGCCAGTTCATGGTCCTGACCGGCGCTCGCCTTGACGGTGGCGAGTGCCATTACCTCCACCTCGCGACTCATTACGTCGAGCAAGCGGCACTCGCCGATCTGGTGGATCGAATGATTAAGGCGCCGGACCGACTGCAGGGCGCCGTCGGTGCCGCCGCGGTGAAAGCGCCGCCCGCAAAGATCGAGCAGAACCTGCCGCAAATTTCGAAACTCTTCGCGTCCGACCGCCTCGAAGACGTGGTTGCCGCACTGGGCGACGACGACAGCGACTGGGCAAAGAGCGAGCGGGCGACGCTCGGCACCAAGAGCCCGCTGTCGTGCAAAGTCTCGCTTCGGCTGCTGGCCGAGGGGGCGACACGCGCGAGCTTCACCGACGAGATGCGGGCCGAATATGCGCTCGCCGGGCGCGTTGTCCGCACCCACGACTTCCGCGAAGGCGTGCGCGCGCTGCTGATCGACAAGGACAATGCGCCGCAGTGGGACCCCGCCACGCCCGAGGACGTCACTGACGAAATGCTCGACGTCCTATTCGCGCCGCTTCCTGAAAGCGAAGCGTGGACGCCCTTCCCCGAAACGGAGACGGTTGCATGACCGACTACACCACCATTTTGGTCGAGCAGCGCGGCGCCGTGGCCCTGGTCACGTTGAACCGTCCGCAGGCGCTGAACGCGCTAAACAGCCAGGTGCTGAAGGAGCTGATCGACGCCTTCGCTGCCTACGACTCCGACCCCGGGCAACGCTGCCTGGTGCTCACCGGCTCCGAAAAAGCCTTCGCCGCGGGCGCTGACATCAAAGAGATGCAGGATCAGGGCTTCGCCGACATGTATTCGGCGGACTTCTTCTCCGGCTGGGAGAAGATCACCGCGACGCGCAAGCCATGGATCGCGGCGGTCGCCGGCTACGCACTGGGCGGCGGCTGCGAAGTGGCGATGATGGCGGACTTCATCATGGCCGCGGACAATGCGAAATTCGGTCAGCCCGAGATCAAGCTCGGAGTCACGCCGGGCATGGGCGGCTCGCAGCGCCTCACCTGGGCCGTCGGCAAGGCCAAGGCAATGGAGATGTGCCTGACCGGGCGAATGATGGACGCGGCGGAAGCCGAACGCTCCGGGCTCGTTGCGAAAGTCGTCCCCGCTGCTGCGCTGCTTGAGGAGGCACTCAAGACCGCCGAAGCGATCGCCGCCATGCCCCCCCTCGCGGCGATTGCCGTAAAGGAAATGGTCAACGCGGCGTTCGAGCATCCGCTTGGCCAGGGTATCCGCTTCGAGCGGCGGCTGTTCCATGGTCTGTTCGGCACCGAGGACCAGAAAGAAGGTATGACGGCCTTTGTCGAAAAGCGGCCGGGGAACTGGAGGGGACGGTAAACCATGCGCATCGCATTCATCGGCCTCGGCCACATGGGCGGCGGGATGGCGCCCAATCTCGCCAAGGCGGGGCATGAGGTGCGAGCATTCGACCTTAGCGAGGAAGCGCTGGCGCATGCGATGGAGGGCGGCTGCGTCCGCGCCGGATCGACCGAGGAAGCGGTGAAGGACGCCGAGGCGGTGATCACCATGCTCCCCGCCGGCAAGCACGTCGCCGAAGTCTATCGCAGCCACATCTTTGGAAATGCGCCCACGAGCGCCTTGCTGATCGACTGCTCGAC
>JBDTON010000112.1:0-4171 GCA_039933195.1 Sphingomicrobium sp.
ACGAGGGCGCGACGCTCAACATGGAGCTCACCGCCGACGTCGGCAAAGGCTATGTGCCGGCCCAGGCCAACCGCCCGGCCGACGCGCCGATCGGCCTGATTCCGGTCGACGCGCTCTACTCGCCGGTGCGCCAGGTCGCCTACAAGGTCGAGAACACCCGCGTCGGCCAGGAGCTCGATTACGACAAGCTCACCCTGACCATCGAGACCGACGGAACGGTCAACCCCGAGGACGCGCTCGGCTATGCCGCTCGGATCCTCCAGGACCAGCTGCAATTGTTCGTCCACTTCGACGAGGGCCAGGTGCGCATGGCGCCCTCGCCGATGATGGGCTCGGCAGCGCCGATGGCCGCCGAGCAGGTCGCCGCCGACACCAACCAGCTCAACCGCTATTTGCTCAAGAAGGTCGACGAGCTCGAGCTGTCGGTGCGCAGCGCCAATTGCCTGAAGAACGACAACATCATCTACATCGGCGACCTCGTGCAGAAGACCGAGGCGGAGATGCTGCGCACCCCCAACTTCGGGCGCAAGAGCCTCAACGAGATCAAGGAAGTGCTGGCGTCGATGGGGCTGCGGCTGGGGATGGATATTCCTGGCTGGCCGCCCGAGAATATCGAGGAAATGGCGAAGAAGCTGGAACAGGAAATGCTGGGGTAAACCTTACCCCACAAAGTGGTACTTTGCGGGGACCCCGATCAGGGGATCAGGAACAAGGAAGGGCCGCTCCGTTTGGCGCGGCCCTTTTTCTTTGTCTTGATGGCCGAGCATGTGCATCTTGCGCGCGGAGCTAGGGGCTGTGGTGCATGGCAGATCTTGCCGGCGATGGGGATTCTGATCTTGTCGCCGCAGCTGCCGCAGGCGATCGCGATGCGTTCGCGGCATTGCTCCGCCGGCATTACGATCGGATCCACGGGCTGGCCTGGCGGATCACTGGATCGCGGGCGGACGCGGATGACATCGCGCAGGACGTTTGCTGCACCCTGGTCGCAAAGATTGGCAGTTTTCGCGGAGAGGCGAAATTCGCGACGTGGCTCACCGGCATCACCTTCAACGCGTGCCGCGATTTCCGGCGCAGGCGGCATACCTTCGCCGGCCTTACCGAGAGGCTCGCAGTGCTGGCGGGGCTGGCCGCCGCACCGGATGGGCGCGATGTCTATGACGGCATCTGGCTGAAGAGCGCGATCGCGCGGCTGAAGCCGGCGCTGCGCGAGACCGTGGTGCTGGTCGTCGCCGAGCAGCTGACCCATGCCGAGGCGGCGCAAATCCTCGGCGTTGCCGAGAACACCGTCGCCTGGAGGATGCACGAGGCGCGGCGGCTGCTCGGCGGCGACTAAGAAAAATTCTTTCAAAGCTTTTCTCCTGCTGCCGCGTCGAAGGTCTGAGGCGGGCAATCGAGCGCGCCGCTGACAAAGGAGAAATATGATGTGGCGTGATCGCTCAATGGGGCTGGCGGTTGCCGTCCTGGCCCTCGTTTCATGCAGCAAATCGGCAAACCAGCAGAGTGTCGCGGTCCCGTCCGACGCGGCGGCGCAGGCGAAGGCGCAAAACATCGCGGTCACGGGGACTCGAATGGCGCGCGACGAGCTGTACGAGGCGCTTCCGTCGGCATCGCCTCCGCCGCCGCCCGCGCCGGGAATGTATCCGACCTGGTCGCCGCCCTATCACGACGTCGGCCGCGACAAGTTCACGAGCGTCGACGAGAATGTGTTCAAGACCGTGCAGGAAGCGCCGGTCTCGACCTTCTCCATCGACGTCGACACCGCGTCTTATTCGTGGGTGCGCGCATCCCTGAACCAGAATGTGCTGCCGCAGCCGGCGGCGGTGCGCACCGAAGAGATGGTCAATTACTTCCCCTACGATTACGCGCCGCCAAGGACGACCGAGCAGCCGTTCAGCACCAGCATCGCGGTGCTGCCGAGCCCGTGGTCGCCCGGGCGCAAGCTCGTGCGGATCGGGATCAAGGGCTATTCCGTCAATCGGGCGACCCGGCCGCACGCCAACCTCGTCTTCCTGATCGACACTTCGGGATCGATGAACGAGCCCAACAAGCTGCCGCTGGTGAAGCAGTCGCTCGAGCTGATGCTCGACGAGCTGGCGCCGAGCGACACGGTCGCGATCGTCACTTATGCCGGATATGCCGGAACCGCGCTCGAACCGACGCGGGTCAGCGACAAGCGCAAGATCCTGGGAGTCATCGACCAGCTCGGGGCAGGCGGAGGCACCGCCGGCGCCGAGGGGATCCGTCAGGCCTATGCGCTCGCCGAAGCCAATCTCGATCCGAACGGAGTCAACCGCGTGATCCTGACGACCGACGGCGATTTCAACGTCGGAATCACCGACCAGGGCGAGCTCAAGGGCTATATCGAACGCGAGCGGGAGAAGGGCGTGTTCCTGTCGGTGCTCGGGTTCGGCATGGGCAATTACAACGACGCGCTGATGCAGACGCTGGCGCAGAACGGCAACGGCGCCGCAGCCTACATCGACACGCTTTCGGAAGCGCGCAAGACGCTCGTCGAGGAGGCGAGCTCAACCTTGTTCCCGATCGCCAAGGACGTGAAGATCCAGGTCGAGTTCAATCCGGCGACGGTCGCCGAGTACCGGCTGATCGGCTACGAAACGCGCGCGCTCAACCGCGACGATTTCGACAACGACAAGGTCGACGCTGGCGACGTCGGCTCGGGACAGACGGTGACCGCGCTGTACGAGATCGTGCCCAGCGGCGGACCGCGCACGATGAGCGATCTGCGCTACTCGGTTCCGGCGAAGAGGGCAGCAGGCGGCGGCAGCGAGTACGGCTTTTTAAAGATCCGCTACAAGCTGCCAAAGTCGAGCACGAGCCGGCTGATCGCAAGTCCGATCGACCGCGCGCACGAGTACGGCAGCTTCGCCGCGGCGCCGCAGGACGCGCGCTTCGCGGCTGCAGTCGCCGGCTTCGCCGAGCTGCTGCGCGGAGGCAAGTACAGCGGCGCGCTGAGCTACGACGACGTGCTGAAGATCGCTGCCGCAGCGCGCGGCAAGGACGAGTTCGGCTACCGGTCGGAGTTCGTGCAGATCGTCCGCTCCGCGAAGAATGCGGGGACGCTCGCAAAGCTCGAGCGGTGAGGCTTGCGACCGTCGGCGCCCGGCTACGGCGCCGACGGTCGATCACAACCGCTTCCACCCGCGGCGCGAATGCCGCTATTCAGTCTGGCGATGGACGGGACGCGATAAATGGCCGTCGAACAAGACCCGCTGGGCTGGCTGCCCGAGCCGCCGCCACCACGGCCGGCGCGCCGCGACGCGACGATCGAAGCAGCCCTGCGCAGGTTCGACGGCCTCCCCGACGCCACGCCAGCCGCAAGCGAACGGCCGCGGGGCTCCTGGGCGAGCACGCACCGGCCGCAGCTTGCAGTGGCAATTTCGGCGATGCTGCTGGTCATCGTGGGCATCCCCGCCGCCCTGATCGGCCTGCGCAATGCACCGCCGCCATCGGAGCGGGCGCCATCGGACGTGGTGGCCCACCAAGGATTCGCACCGGCTCCAGCGCCGGCGCAGCGCACCCCTGGGCCCGTCGAGGTCGCCGAAGCGCCACCCTCCAGCCCGCAGATCGGCGCGGCGCCCCCGCTGCGCCAGAATCGAGGCGAGGAACCTCAGCTTCTGGCGAACAATGAACCGGCCGCGCCAGCACAGGCTGCACGTGCGCCCGCGACGCCTGCTCCGGCTCCTCCTGCGCCCGAGCTTGCCGAGGCTGCGCCACCGCCACCACCACCACCACCGCCCCAGTTATCAGCGCCATCGTCGGAAACAGCGGTCGCGGATGCGCAGAAGGCGGCCGTAGACGCTGCGGCGCAGTCGAATGTCGTCACCGGCTCGCGCATCCGCCAGCCGCCGACCGCCTACGCAGCGTTCGTGCCGCGGCTGCAAGCGGCGGTCCGGACGAACGATCGCCGAGCGCTCATCAGGCTGATCGCCTTTCCACTTCGCGTGAATGGACCCGGCGGCCCCAAATTCTACCGCGATGGCCGGTCGGTAAAACGCGATTTCGAGCGAATCTTCACGCCCAGAGTGCGGCGGGCAATCCTCGATCAGGCTTCAAACGGACTGTTCGTCCGCGACCAGGGCGCAATGGTCGGCAGCGGCGAAGTCTGGATCGCGCAGACCTGCCCGAACCGCGCCTGTTCGCCCGCTGGCGC
>JBDTON010000113.1:0-2055 GCA_039933195.1 Sphingomicrobium sp.
CCGTTCGTCATCTACAACTATGCCGAGGCCCCGCTCGGCGCGGTCCGCGCGCTGCTGGCGTCGTCGGCGCCGCCAATCCTGTGGAGCCTGATCGAGTTTGCCCGCCACCGCCGGCTCGACGCGCTGTCGGTGCTGGTGGTGAGCGGCATCGCGCTGTCGCTGCTGGCGATGCTCGGCGGGGGCGGAGTCCGGTTCCTCCAGCTGCGCGAGAAGCTCGTCACCGCTGTGATCGGGCTCGCCTTCCTCGGCTCGGCGCTGATCGGCAAGCCGCTGATCTACGAGCTGGCCCGGGCCAGTATGCGGCGCAAGTCCGATGCCGAGGCGCAGGAGTTCGAGGCGCTCCAGGTTCACGCCGGCTTCCGCCGAACGATGACGCTGGTGACTCTGGTGTGGGGCCTGGGCCTGCTCGCCGATGTCGCGGTGTCGGTGGTGCTGCTGTTCGTTCTGAGCATCCGCGAATATCTGCTCGTCAACCCGATCCTCGGTTACGGCACGATGGGCGCTCTGAGCCTGTGGTCGTTCCTCTACGGCCGGCGCGCCAAGCGCCGCGGCGAGGCGCGTCGCGCGGCCGCCGTGGCCGCCCCGCTTCCGGTCGCTTTAGAGGCGGGCGGCTGACTCCGGTGAGCCACATTAGCGCTTCCCGCCTTTTCGCGATGCGGGCATCCTGGCCAACAACACGGGCGGCGCTTGCCATCCGTCAGGTTTGCGCAACCCCAGTCGATACGCTTACGCCTGGTCTCCGGCTTCTTCGCGGATTCGATCCAGCAGATCCATTCGTTGCGGGCCAGCGGGGTGATGTCTTCCCAAGTCGCCAGTGCTTCCGGGTGGAGCGTCAGCGCCTCCTTCAGATCTCCGGGAAGGTCGTGGACCACGCCGCTGGGGATGTGTGCCTCGCCATCCATACGGCCTTGTCGCAGCGCACCCCTTTGTCCGCAACGTAAACCCGACTGCCCTCAGAACTCGACCTTGGTTCCGCAATAGCGGTACGACTTTCCGAACATCTCGAACGCCGTCGAACTGCGGATGGTGAGGACCGTCTTTCCGCCCTCGATCGAGTCGCCGCTCTGGAGGTCCCTGCATTGGTCGGTGAAGGTGTAAACGTTGCCCTTCTTCGTCACCTTCTTGATCGTGCATTCGGCCTGCGCGACGCCGATCCCGCTGTTGCCTCCCCAATAGTTGACGATGTCGGCGTTCGTAGCGCCTCTGCATGCCACTTTCGTCGGCACGTAAATGCCGTTCTTGAGCGGGAGCAGATCGGCTGCGAGAGAGCTGGTGGAAACGACGACGGCGATCGCCGGGAAAAATGTCGCCAACCTCATGCAATCCCCCTGCGATTGAAACCAATGACGACGTTTATCGCAATTCGAAGCCGAGCGGCAGCCTTGCGGCTGCCTCACGCCTGCGCCGGTCCGGGATGGCCGCCGGCGCGCTGGGGAAGGGTCAGGATCAGCGCGACGATGACGATTGCGAGCACGGCCGAAGCGAGCGGGCGGCTCCAGTCGAGGCCGCCCTTGTCGAGCGGCTTGTCGAGGAAGTCGCCGACCGTCGCGCCGAGCGGGCGGGTGAGGATGAACGCCGCCCAGAAGAGGCCGACGCGGTTCACTCTGGTGGTGAAATAGAGGATCGCCAACACCGCCAGGCCGGCCCCGAAGGCGACCGCGCCGCCGCCGTAGCCGAGGCCCCACCCGCCCTCGCTCCGAGCGTCCGCGGCCCAGTCGCCGAGCGCTGTGCCAAGCGTCTGCGAAAAGGTGATGGTGACCCAGTAGAAGGTTTCCTGCGGTGGACTGGACACAGTGTTCACGTCCACCGTTCCGAGTGTTTTGTGCCAGGCGAGCAGCGAGGCCAGTACGCAGGCCAACAACAGGAGCGAGCCGCCGGGATAACCGATGCCGAGCGAGCGGTCGGCGAAGTCGGCGAGCGTGGTTCCGCACGTCGTCGAAGCGACGATCGTCGCCCAATACAGCCAAGGGTTGAAGCTGCGCGCTCGGATTTGCGCCCACACCAGTGCGATCAAAAGCACGCCGAAAATGGCGGTGCCGATCAGATAGGCGCCGG
>JBDTON010000114.1:0-2032 GCA_039933195.1 Sphingomicrobium sp.
CGATCAGCGCCAAGATCGGCCAGCAGCTCGGTTTCTCGACCATCGCCGACATGGCCCGGCGCTTCGGGATTACGACGCCGATCTCGACCTTTCCTTCGATGGTACTGGGATCGAGCGACGTCCGGCTGATCGACATGACTCGCGCGTTTGCCTCGGTCGCCAACAAGGGCGTCGCCGTGACTCCCTATGCGATCCGCAAGGTCGTCACCGCCGACGGACGGCTGCTGTACCAGCACGACACCAACGAAGAACGCGTTCTGGTCGCGCCATGGGTCGCCGCGGAAATGACCGACCTGCTCCAGTCGGCGGTGCTGACCGGGACCGGGAGAGCGGCCCAGATCGGGCGGCCGGTCGCTGGAAAAACGGGTACCACCAGCTCCAACAAGGACGGCTGGTTCATCGGCTTCTCAAGCGGGTTGACCACCGGAGTGTGGATGGGCCGGGACGATGCCCGAACGGTTCGAGGGCTCCAAGGCGGCACCGCGCCCGCGCGGGCGTTTCACGACTTCATGGTCGTCGCAGTCGCTAACCGGCCGCCAGAACCATTCGAGACCCAAGTGCCGATGCCTGACTGGCAGCTGACTCCCGAGGAAGAGATGTACGGCGACACGGCCGTGGACGCGAACGCGCTTCAGCCGATGGTCGACGAGAACGGAATGCCGATCAATCCGCCGCCGTTGGACCCCGGCTCCCCTCAGCAGCTGCCAATTCGCCCCGACGGGACTGGCGAGCCGACGCAACAGGAACTCGATCAGGCCTTTCCGCCGCAGCAGCAACAGCCGCCACCGCGTTCACCGCAACCTCCGCCCCCGCGCCCGGGCGAGCCGCGCTCAGTGCCCCCGTCCGAGCCGCCGGAGCCGCGGCCCAACGTCACGTAGAATCGCTTTTGCCTGAGCCACGCCCAGGCCGAACAACCGCGCTTCGAGAGCCTTGAACTCTGCTCCGTGATTGAGATGTTTGAGGTGAGCCACCTCGTGCGCCACGACATAGCGCCGCGCCTGCGGCGGCGCGAGGACCAGCCGCCAGCTGAGGCGGATTCGCCCTTGCGACGAGCAGCTGCCCCAGCGCGTCCCGGCGTCCCCGACACTGACCGATCGGGCCGTCACTCCCGCAGCGATCGCGAACTCGGCCACTTCGCGCGACATTATTTCGATCGCTCGTCGCTTCAGGAACGACTCAACACGGCGAGGGAGCGCCGCTCGCGGCCCGCCGCAACGGAGCTCGCCATCGACGAGGCGCGGCGTGCGGGGCTCACGCTCCGACCACACGATTCGCATCCCGACACCCTCGATTGGAATAAGCGCGCCGGCTTCGAACGGCTCACCCGGCAAAGCCCGGGCGACCTGGGCCTCGATCCATTGCCGCTGATCAAGTGCCCAGGCGAGCGCGGCGCGCCGGCTGGTTCTGAGCGGACACGTCAGCTTTAGCGTGCCGCTGGCCTCGTCAAACCGCAGGCGCAGCCGCTTCGCGCCGCGGATCGGCCGGACTTCGATCGGCACCGGCAATCCCGCCTGGAGAAAGGCTTCAGAGCGGCCGTTCGACCACATGATATTCGAGCTCGCCGGCGTCGTCCTCGCTGACCGTCCAGCCGCGCGTCGATTGTCCAGCCTCGTGTACCGTCTCCCGGCTGCCCGAGACGAGATAATGCCATTCCGGAAGCGGCTTGCCCGCAGCCCGCAGTCGGTATGCGCAGGTCTCGGGAAGCCAGTCGAGGTTCTCGAGATTGTTGCGGTCAAGTTTCACGCAATCGGAAACTCGCTTCATTCGGTTCTTGTAGTCGAGACAGCGCCCCATTCTGCGATCGAGCAACTTGCACGCCACGTTGGTGGGATAGAGCAGGCCCGACTCTTCATCCTCGAGCTTATGGATGCAGCAGCGCCCGCAGCCGTCGCACAGCGCTTCCCACTCGCCGCGGTCGAGCGTGGAGAGCGGTTTCTCCCAAAAGGGTGCGCTGCTGTTCATGACAAGCGCAGCCTTGCTCTGCTAATCCGGCGCGATCAAGCGGGCAAAAAGGGCTAAGTTCGTGAAACAT
>JBDTON010000115.1:0-12319 GCA_039933195.1 Sphingomicrobium sp.
GCCTCAACATCGTCGAAATCCGCAAGCCCGAGATCGACGCCAAGCTGGTCGCACAAGGCATCGCCGACCAGCTCGAGCGGCGCATCGCCTTCCGCCGCGCAATGAAGCGCGCGGTGCAGTCGGCGCTGCGTTTGGGCGCCGAAGGTATCCGGATCACCTGTGCGGGCCGTCTCGGCGGCGCGGAAATTGCGCGTACCGAATGGTACCGCGAGGGCCGCGTTCCGCTGCACACTCTGCGCGGCAACGTCGATTATGCCGAGGCACAAGCGCACACCGCTTACGGCGTGTGCGGGGTCAAGGTGTGGGTCTTCAAGGGTGAGATCCTCGGCCATGATCCGCTCGCTCAGGATCGGTTGATGATGGAGGCTCAGACCTCCGGAGTCCGTCCGGCGCGCGAAGAGCGCGGCAACCGGTAAGCGCGAAGGACACGAAAGATGCTGCAACCAAAGCGCACCAAGTTCCGCAAAGCCTTCAAGGGCCGGATCCACGGCAATGCCAAGGGCGGAACCGAGCTCAATTTCGGCGCCTTCGGCCTGAAGGCGATGGAGCCGGAGCGGATCACCGCGCGCCAGATCGAAGCCGCGCGCCGGGCCATCACGCGGCACATCAAGCGCTCCGGTCGCTTGTGGATCCGCGTGTTCCCGGACGTGCCCGTCAGCTCCAAGCCGGCCGAAGTCCGCATGGGATCGGGCAAGGGTTCGCCCGAATTCTGGGTCGCCCGGGTGAAGCCCGGCCGCATCTTGTTTGAACTGGACGGCGTCCCCGGGTCGCTTGCCAAGACCGCATTCGAGCGCGCCGCGGAGAAGCTGCCGATCAAGACAAAGGTCGTCGCCCGGCTGGGCGAGAGCCTGCTCGAGGAGGAAAAGTAATATGGCAGCGAACGAGAATCTCACGGTCAAGACCGACGATCAGCTGCAACAGCAGCTCTCCGAGCTGAAGCGTGAGCAATTTAACCTGCGCTTCCAGTCGGCGACCAACCAGCTCGAGAAGCCGTCACGGGTCCGCGTGGTGCGCCGCACCATCGCGCGCATCAAGACGCTTCAGCACCAGCGCGCCCGCGCCGCCGAACCGGCGCAGGGTTGAGGAGAGAATAGGAATGCCAAAGCGCGTCCTCACCGGCACCGTGGTGTCGGACAAGGCTGAGAAGACGGTGGTGGTCCGTGTCGAGCGGCGGGTGAAGCATCCGCTCTATGGCAAGATCATCCGCCTGTCGAAGAAGTACCATGCTCACGACGCGGCGAACGAGTTCCACGTCGGTGAGGTCGTGCGCATCGAGGAATGCGCGCCGATCTCGAAGCTGAAGACGTGGAAAGTCGTTGACCGCATCGGCGTTGCCAAGGCGGTGGCGATCGCAATCGACGAGCCGGAGTTGGTCGCGCCCGTGGCCAAGCCGGCCGAGAAAGAGGCCGAGGAAAAGGTCGAGGAAAAGGTCGAGGAAAAGGCCGAGGAAAAGACCGAGAAGAAGACCGAGAAGAAGCCCGCCAAGAAGCCGACGAAGAAGGCCAAGGCCGAAAACGTCGCCAAAGCGGACGCTTGAGAAGATTTGAGAGGATAAGGGTCGAACCATGATCCAGATGCAGTCCAACCTGGACGTTGCGGACAACAGCGGCGCGAAGCGCGTCCAGTGCATCAAGGTGCTGGGCGGCTCCAAGCGCCGGACTGCCGGCGTCGGCGACATCATCGTCGTTTCCGTCAAGGAAGCGGCGCCGCGCGGGCGCGTCAAGAAGGGCGACGTTCACCGCGCGGTGATCGTGCGCACCGCCAAGGACATCCGCCGTCCCGACGGTTCGGTGATCCGCTTCGATTCCAACGCTGCCGTGCTGGTCAACAAGAACGAGGAGCCGATCGGCACCCGTATCTTCGGCCCGGTGGTGCGCGAACTTCGTGCGCGCAAGCACATGAAGATTATCTCGCTTGCGCCGGAGGTGCTGTGATGGCCGCGCAGAAGATCAAGAAGGGCGACAAGGTCGTGGTGCTGTCGGGCAAGGACAAGGGCCGCACCGGCGAAGTCGTCAGGGCAATGCCCAAGGAAGGCAAGGTGATCGTGTCGGGCATCAACGTCCATGCGCGTCACCGTAAGCCGTCGCAGGAGAGCCCACAGGGCGGCATCGAGCGCAAGGAAGCTCCGCTGCACGTGTCGAAAGTCGCCATCGCCGATCCGAAGACTGGAGCGCCGACCCGCGTCCGCTTCGAAAATCGCGAGGGCAAAAAGGTCCGCGTTGCGATCAAGTCTGGAGAGCTGATCCATGGCTGATAACGAAAACAAGGTCGAAGAGACCGAGGCCCAGGGCGAAAACGTCGAGCAGGTCGAAAAGACCGAGCAGGCTCCCAGGCCGGAGAAGGCGGAGAAGGCGCCGAAGGCCGAGAAGGCCGCAGTGCCGGAAAAGGCCGCCAAGACACCGAAGGGCTACAAGCCGCGGCTGAAGACGGTGTATGACGAAACGATCGTCCCGGCGATGATCGAGCGGTTCGGTTACAAGAACAAGCTCGAGGTCCCGCGATTGGATAAGATCGTGATCAACATGGGCGTCGGCGACGCGACCCAGGACAAAAAGCGCGTCGAGACCGCGGCGGCGGAGATGCAGGCGATCGCCGGCCAGAAGCCGGTGATTACCAAGGCGAAGACGTCCATCGCCCAGTTCAAGCTGCGCGAGGGCATGCCAATCGGCTGCAAGGTCACGCTTCGCCGCGACCGCATGTACGAATTCCTCGATCGTCTGGTGACGATTGCTCTCCCTCGCGTCCGTGACTTTCGCGGACTGAACCCGCGTTCGTTCGACGGCCGCGGCAATTATGCGCTTGGGCTCAAGGAACAGATCATCTTTCCCGAGATCAATTATGACGAGATCGACAAGGTCCGGGGAATGGACGTCATTGTAACCACCACGGCGAAGACGGATGAGGAGGCGCGCGAACTGCTGCGCCTGTTCAACTTCCCCTTCCCGCAAGAAGAACAGCGGCAGGCCGCGTGAGCGGGCTGCCGGTTAGGAGAAGAACTTAAGTCATGGCGAAACTGAGTTCGATCAACAAGAACGAGCGTCGCAAGAAGCTCGTTCTGAAGAATGCGGCGAAGTACGCGAAGCTAAGAGCTATCGCGGACGATGAGTCGAAAGACGAGACCGAGCGCCTCATCGCGCGGCTCAAGATGGCCGAGCTGCCGCGCAACGGGAACCCGACGCGCGTTCGCAACCGCTGCGAGCTGACCGGCCGTTCGCGCGCATATTACCGCAAGTTCCGCCTGTCGCGGATCATGCTCCGGGAACTGGCCAACAAGGGCCTGATTCCCGGCGTCGTAAAGTCGAGCTGGTAAGGGATTGCAGGAATGGCGATGACCGATCCTCTGGGTGATCTTCTCACCCGCATCCGCAACGGCCAGCAGGCGCGCAAGGATTCGATCCTGACTCCGGCGTCGAAGCTGCGTGCGCACGTTCTCGACGTGCTCCAGCGCGAAGGCTACATCCGCGGCTATTCGGAAGAAGAGCTTGCCGGCCAGAAGGGCCTGCGCATCGAGCTCAAATATTTCGAGGGGCAGCCGGCGATCAACCATCTGGCGCGTGTGTCGAAGCCTGGCCGCCGCGTCTATTCGGCTGCGCGCGAGCTTCCCCGGATCCGCAACGGGCTTGGCACGATCATCGTGTCCACCCCGCGAGGTGTGCTTTCGGATGCCGAAGCGCGCGAGCAGAATGTCGGCGGCGAAGTGCTGGCGGAGGTTTTCTGATGTCCCGTATCGGCAAGAAGCCTGTTGCGGTTCCGACTGGCGTCACCGCCACCGACGAGAATGGCCTGCTGGTGATCAAGGGCCCGAAGGGGACTTTGACCATGCCCATGCTCGACGACGTGATCTACTCGATCAAGGAAGACGAAATCCTCGTGACGCCCGTCGGGCCGACGCAGCAGGCGCGCGCCGCCTGGGGCATGCAGCGTACCATGGTACAGAACCTCGTCACCGGCGTCACCGAGGGCTTCACCAAGGTGCTCGAGATCACCGGCGTTGGCTATCGCGCCCAGGCGCAGGGCCGGAACCTCCGGCTTCAGCTCGGTTACAGTCACGACGTGAACTTTCCGGTGCCGGAAGGCATCGACGTCAAGACTCCCGACCAGAACACGGTCGAGATCAGCGGCATCGATCGTCAGAAGGTGGGTCAGGTCGCGGCCGAGATCCGCCGTTGGCGCAAGCCCGAGCCGTACAAGGGCAAGGGCATCAAGTACCGCGGCGAGTATATCTTCCGCAAAGAAGGCAAGAAGAAATAGCCATGGCGAATCTCTCCCTTTTCGACCGCCGCCGCCGCCGTGTGCGCACGGCGCTCCGCGCGCGCGCCTCGGGCAAGCCGCGACTGTCCGTGCACCGCTCGGGCCGGCACATTTATGCGCAGGTCATCGACGACGCCGCGGGCAAGACCCTCGCCGCCGCCTCGACGCTCGATAAGGAGCTCAAGGGCAAGACCGGAGCGACCCGCGAGGGCGCCGCCGTGGTCGGCAAGACGCTCGCCGAGCGCGCGAAGAAGGCCGGCGTGTCGAAGGTCGTCTTCGATCGCGGCGCCTTCCTGTTCCATGGCCGGGTGAAGGCCCTCGCCGACGCTGCCCGCGAAGGCGGACTGGAGTTCTAGAATGCAAGACGAAAAAGCTAATCCTGAGGCCGAGACAACGCCGGTTGCCGAACCCGCTGCCGAAGTTACGCCGGCCGCTGAAGCCGCGCCTGCAGCCGAACCGGCCGTAGCAGCCGCGCCCGAAGCCGAAACGCCGGCACCCGAAGCTCCGGTTGAGCATCAAGCCCGCGGCCCGCGCGGCCGTGGCGGCGGACGCGGGCGTGGCGGTGATCGCGGCGGCAATCGTGGCCGGCGTGACGATCGGCGCGGCGGGCGCGGCCGTGGTGGCGACGATGATGGCGGCGAGGAGCTGATCGAGAAGCTCGTCCACATCAACCGCGTCTCCAAGACCGTGAAGGGCGGCAAGCGCTTCGGTTTCGCCGCGCTCGTAGTCGTCGGCGACGGCAAGGGGCGCGCTGGCTTTGGCCATGGCAAGGCCCGCGAAGTGCCCGAAGCGATCAGCAAGGCGACGGCGGCGGCGAAGAAGGCAATGATCCGCGTTCCGCTGCGCGACGGCCGAACGCTTCACCATGACGGTCTGGGCCACTTCGGGGCCGGACGCGTGGCGCTTCGCTCCGCTCCCGCGGGGACCGGAATCATCGCCGGCGGCCCGATGCGCGCCATCTTCGAGAGCCTCGGCGTTGCCGACGTGGTCACCAAATCGGTCGGGACGTCCAATCCCTACAACATGATCCGAGCGACCTTCGAGGCCCTGAAAGAGCAGACGAGCCCGCGCTCGGTCGCTCAGCGGCGCGGCAAAAAGGTCTCCGACCTGCTTGGACGCGGTGGCGCCAACGCCGCCGAGGCCGAGGCCCAGGCCGAAGCGGTTGTGGAGTAACCGGGATGGCCAAGATCAAGATTACGCAGACTGGATCGCCGATCCGCCGCGACAAGACCCAGCGCGCGACCCTGGTCGGCCTGGGGCTGAACAAGCTCCACCGTACCGTGGAAGTGGACGAGACCCCCGAGGTGCTCGGCCAGATCCGCAAGGTTCATCACCTGGTGAAGGTCGAAGAAGCCGCCTGAACCATTCCATTGCCCTTAGCAGGGCATGCGCGACAAAAGCGAAAGCGAGTGCAAGACCATGAAACTGAACGAAATCAGAGACAATAAGGGCGCGCGCCAAGGCCGTGTCCGTGTGGGCCGCGGAATCGGCTCCGGCCTCGGCAAGACAGCAGGCCGCGGCCAGAAGGGCGCGAAGGCGCGTTCGGGCGTGAGCATCGCCGGCTTCGAGGGAGGCCAGATGCCGCTCCACATGCGGCTGCCGAAGCGCGGCTTCAACAACATCTTCGCCCGCGACTATGCCGAGGTGAACATCGGCTCGGTGCAGAAGGCGATCGACGCCGGCAAGCTCGATATCAAGGGCTCGCTCGACCATGACGCGCTCAAGGCCGCGGGCCTCGCTCGCGGCGGCAAGGACGGCGTCCGTCTGCTCGGTAAGGGCGAACTCAAGGCCAAGCTGGCGTTCAAGGTCGCCGGTGTGTCGAAAGGCGCGCGCGAGGCGGTCGAGAAGGCCGGCGGCTCGATCGAGCTGATCGAGCGCAAGAACCCGGCTGAGCTTGCCGCGGCCAAGAAGGGCAAGGTCCGCGAGCGGCGGCTTGCCGACAAAGCGGCCAAGGCGAACGCTTAACAAGCGGTCTTAAGCCACTATATCGGCGGCGGGGGGCGCAAAGCCCGACGCCGCCGTTTTGTTTTTCCGGGGAATTATCTGAATGGCATCCGCAGCCGAAAATATGGCCTCGAGCATTACCTTTTCCAATTTCCAGAAGGCGGCCGAGCTCAAGAAAAGGCTGTGGTTCACGCTTGGCGCACTGATCCTGTTCCGGCTGCTTTCATTCGTCCCAGTACCGGGTATCGACCCCGTCGCGATGCAGTCGCTGTACGACACGCAGAGCGGCGGAATTCTCGACGTTTTCAACACGTTTTCCGGCGGCGCGCTGTCGCGTTTCAGCATCGTCGCGTTGGGCGTGATGCCTTACATCACTGCGTCGATCGTCGTTCAGATCGGCGGGACGGTCTACGGACCGTGGCAGACTCTTCGTAAAGAGGGCGAGACCGGCCGCAAGAAGCTCAATCAATATACGCGCTACCTGACGGTGATTATCACCCTGGCGCAGGGCTATCTGGCGGTGAAAGGCCTCGAATCGCAATCGGTCCGCCAGGCCATTCAGGCCGTCGTCGCCCCCGGCCTGCTGTTCGAGATCGCCGGAACGGTCAGCCTCGTCGGCGGCACATTGTTCCTGATGTGGATCGGCGAGCAGATCACCAGCCGCGGGATCGGCAACGGCGTGTCGCTGATCATCATGGCTGGCATCGTCGCCCGCCTCCCGCAAGCCGTTGGGCAGCTGCTCGAAGGCAGCCGCACCGGTTCGCTCAGCCCCGTCATCGTCGTCGGCATCGTCGGCCTGGCCGCGGTCCTGATCCTCTTCATCTGCTTCATGGAACGGGCTCAGCGACGGGTGCTGATCCAATACCCGAAGCGCCAGACCGCGCGCGGTATGCAGCAGGAGCGGTCGCACCTGCCGATCAAGCTCAACACGGCGGGCGTCATTCCACCGATCTTTGCCTCGTCCTTGCTGTTGATGCCACTGACGGTTCTGAACTGGGCGGGCACTCGAGCGACGGCCGGCGGCGGTACAAGCGACTGGCTGATCACCATCAGCACGTTCCTCCAACACGGCTCAGCGACCTATGAGGCGCTCTATGGCGCGGGAATCGCGTTCTTCTGCTTTTTCTACACGGCGGTGCAATTCAACAGCGAAGAGACGGCCGAGAATTTGAAGCGCCACGGCGGCTTCATCCCCGGAATCCGGCCCGGAAAGGCCACCGAGCTATATTTCGATTATTTGCTCAACCGGATCACGGTGGTCGGCGCCGCTTACCTCGTGTTTATCTGCCTGATCCCCGATTTCCTTTCGGGACAGGCGGGGCTCAACTTCCGCCTCGGCGGCACGAGCCTGCTGATCGTCGTCAATGTGACCATGGATACTGTCAGCCAGATCCAGAGCCATTTGATCGCCCACCAATACGGCGACCTCATCAAGAAGGCGAAGCTCAAGACCACGCCGCGCCGGCGCTAATCAGCCTGTCTGGAGGGGAGCCCGGACTCGATGGACATCATTCTTTTGGGCCCGCCGGGCGCGGGTAAGGGCACGCAGGCAGCGCGGCTCCAGGCAGAGCGCGGAATGATCCAGCTCTCGACCGGCGACATGCTGCGCGAGGCGCGCGCCAGCGGCTCGACCATCGGCGAGAAGGTCAAGGCGATCATGGACGCCGGCGAACTGGTCAGCGACGAGGTCGTGACGACGCTCATCGGGGAGCGGCTCGACAGCGCAGGCGACCAAGGCGCGATCTTCGACGGCTTCCCGCGAACCACAGGCCAGGCCGAGGCGCTCGACTTCTTGCTCGCTGAGCGCCACCGCAACCTCGAACATGTGATCGAGCTTGTCGTGGACGAAGATGCGCTGGTCGAACGGATCACCGGACGCTTCAGCTGCGCCAATTGCGGCACCCCCTATCACGACAAGTTCAAGCCGACGAAGGTGCCAGGGGTGTGCGATGCATGCGGCTCCACGGAGTTCGTTCGTCGCAAGGACGATAACGAGCAGACCGTGCGCACCCGCATGGCCGAGTATCGCGCCAAGACCGCTCCGATCCTGCCCTATTACGAGGCCCGCGGCCTGGTCCGGCGGGTGAACGGAATGGCGTCGGTTGACGACGTCGCGGCGCAGATCGCGGCAATCCTCGACGGCGAAGCTTAGGCACGCTCGAGAGTCACGAAACGGAACGGCGGATGTCCATCCTCCGCCGGATGTTCCTCCCTCCACGACTCCCGCCATTCGCCGGTCGCGCGGGGGTCGGGCATGACAGTGTCGCCCTCGATGTCCGCCAGCACTTCGGTCAGCTCGAGCCGATCCGCGAGGGACAGAAACAGCGCGAAGATCTCCGCGCCGCCGATCACCGATAGGCGCTCGCTCCCCGCGAGCTGAAAAGCCTCTTCGATGCTGTGCGCGACCTGGGGACCCTCCACGCGCCAGCTGCGATCGCGCGTCACCACGATATGTTTGCGCCCCGGCAGAAGTCCCGGGAGGCTCTCGAATGTCTTGCGGCCCATCACCATTGCGCTGCCCATCGTCAGCGCCTTGAAGCGCTTGAGGTCGGCCGGAATGTGCCATGGCAGTTTCCCGCCGCGACCGATGACTCCGTTTTGCGCCCGGGCAACGACGAGGGTGATTGGCGGCCTCTCCATTGCGCCGCTTTGACGACACTGGGCGCTCGTGCCAAGCGCGGCCGGAAATGAACGCGCAGGCCAAAATGATCGGCGAGGCCCAGGAGAAGCTCGGGCCAAGAGCCGTGATCACGGACGCGGTTGAGATCGAGCCCTGGCTGACCGACTGGCGCGGACGCGTGCATGGGGCGGCTTCCGCCATCCTCGCGCCGGCGACGACCGCAGAGGTCGCCGAGATCGTGAAGCTCGCCGCCGCACACCGTGTGCCGCTCGTTCCGCAGGGCGGCAACACGGGGATGGTTGCGGGCGCCACTCCGCCGCCCGACGGAAGCGCATTGATCCTGTCGCTGCGGCGAATGAACGGCGTCCGCTCGATGAGCGCTGAGAACCGCCTTGTAGTCGCGGAGGCGGGCGTGATTCTGGAGGGCTTGCACCACGCGGCCAACGAGGTCGGAATGCGCTTTCCGCTGACTCTCGGCGCGCGCGGAAGCTGCACCATCGGCGGCCTCACCTCGACCAACGCCGGCGGAACCCAGGTGCTGAAATTCGGCACCATGCGCGCGCTCGTCGCCGGGCTCGAAGCGGTGCTTCCGGATGGCTCGATCCACAACGGTCTTTCCGGCCTGAAGAAGGACAATCGCGGCTACAGCCTCGACCAGCTGCTGATCGGTGCGGAGGGCACGCTCGGCGTGGTCACCGCCGTGGCGCTTCGGCTCGTACCCGCGGTTGCGGAGCGCGCGGTCGCCTGGGCGGCCGTCGAGACTCCGATGCGCGCGCTGGACCTGCTGCGCTTTCTCGAAGCGCGCACGACCAGCGTCGAAGGGTTCGAGCTGGTGCCGCAGGATTCGCTCGAGCTGGTGCTGAAGCATATCCCTGGAACGCGGTCGCCGTTGGCGGGAGTGCATCCGTGGCACGTGCTCGTCGAAGCCGCCACGGCCGAGGCGAGCACGAACGTCTCGGTTGAGCTCGAGCAGCTGCTCGGCGCCGCTCTCCAGCAGGGGATTATCCGAGACGCCGCGATGGCCTCCAACGAGGCGCAGGCCGAAGCCTTCTGGAAAATCCGCGATTCCATCTCCGAAGCCGAACGGAGCGAAGGCCAGACGCTCGCCCACGACATTTCGGTCGCCGTCGCGGACATGCCGCGCTTCATCGTTGACGCCGCGGCCAAGGTCGAGCGCACCTTCCCGGGAGTGATTGCCAGCGGCTTCGGTCATCTGGGCGACGGCAATATCCATTTCCACGTCCGCGCCGCGGATCACGCTTCGCCGGATTGGTACGAGCGCGAAGGCGAAGCGATCACGCGGATGGTCGACGATCTGGTCACTGCAGCCGGCGGCTCAATCTCCGCGGAGCACGGCATCGGTCAACTCAAGCTGGCCGAGTTCGCGCGCCTCGCGCCGCCCGGCAGGATCGACGCGCTCCAGGCGATCAAGCATGCGATCGACCCGCTCGGCATCATGAATCCTGGAAAGCTGATCCCTCGCGTCTAGGTCACGCCGTTAATGAATTCGTCCTATCGATCGAACGACAAAGCGGCCGCGTGCGTCGCTCAAAATCGTGGAGATTGATGTGGCCGAACTGAACAAGGACGAAAAGACGGTAGTCGCCAGGACGAGTTTCAACGTCGCCAACACCGTCGCTGCCGTAGCGCTGCTGATCATGGCGGTCGGATTGCTGAAGTGGCTCGGCGTCTCTCCGATCTGATCAAGAGCAGATCGGACAATTCGCTCGAAATTGGCGCGCCCGGCAGAATTCGGACGCGGCCGGACGGCCGCCGAGCAAAACGACTCAGCAGATTCGAATTGAGATAGGTGAGTACTGGCGCGCCCGGCAGGATTCGAACCTGCGACCTCAAGCTTAGAAGGCTCGTGCTCTATCCAACTGAGCTACGGGCGCGTGGCAGCGGAATTAATCGCAATTGGCCAGCAACGGGTCAAAAAAATAATCTGCGGCTAAGGTCTGCTTTCGAGCCATTGCGGACGACACGGGCCGCACATCCCTTCGAGTTGGGCGGCCCATGACCGGGAACGATCATCCGTCACATGCAACGGAGACGCAACGGGTGTCTCGTTTTGGCGCACGCGGCGGCGACTTGAACTCCTTATCGGCGGAAGCCTTGGCGATGCCGTTTACCTAAGTTAGGCTGCGTAACGAAAAAGTTGATGCATCGGATCAACATGTTGGCGGATCGTGATAATCCTGCGCGGACGGAGAAGACTGACCGGATAGGCCTGATCCCGCGAATCCTTTTTTCGCGCGTCGAACTCTGGGTTGTCCTGCTTGTGTTGATCGTAGGCTCTACGCTTGCGGTCTGCTTCGGTGCGGCGGTCCTCGAAGCCGAGCGTAAAAAAGAAGGGCTGGGATTTGTTTCGAGGACGGCGCTGGCGGTCGCGGAAATACCGCTCACCGCCAAGTCGATGTTGCACGCCGGGAGCCGCTTTCGCGTCTGGAGCACCGACCGCTACAAGTCCCAGCCGACCGGATGGAGCTTCCCGTCCGGGCCGATGACCAGATCCCGCGGCTATCTATTGCTCAGCCGCTTCGACGGAAGTGAATATCGCGAGAAGCTGGAGCTGGTGGCGATGCCGTCCATGCGCACCGTTTATAGCTGGCCGGTCAATGGACCCGAGCTGCTCCAGAGGATCATGCACAGGCGCTCCCTCGAACCGATCAGCTGGGAGGACGGCTATTTCGATCCGGTTCACCCGGTGCTGGAGGAAAATGGTGACCTGATCGTCAAGAAGTTCTTTGCCGCGATCCGCGTCAATGCCTGTGGAAAGCCGCTGTGGACGCTTCAGGATGTGGCGTACCACCACTCAATCGAGCCAGACGCCGAGGGCAATTTGTGGCTTCCTTCCACCCCCAATCGGCCGAGCGTCGCGCCGGTCAGCGAGAA
Source organism: Sphingomicrobium sp. (assembly GCA_039933195.1). Classification (GTDB taxonomy): domain Bacteria; phylum Pseudomonadota; class Alphaproteobacteria; order Sphingomonadales; family Sphingomonadaceae; genus Sphingomicrobium. The sequence goes on from JBDTON010000115.1 coordinate 11,711, forward strand.
GTTCCAGGACAATCGGATCACCGAAATCAGCCCCTCGGGCAAGCTGCTGTTAGCCAGGTCAGTGGCGCAGATCCTGCTTCGCCATGGCTATGCCAATTGGCTGTTTTCCATACCTTATGGCGACCCGATGCATCTCAACGATATTCAGCCAGTGCTGGCCGACGGCCCCTATTGGAAGAAGGGCGACCTTTTCCTGAGCCTGCGCAATCTCTCCACGATCATGCTCTACCGCCCCAGCACCGATGAGATCGTGTGGTTCAAGCGGGGACCCTGGATCGCGCAGCACGACGTCGACATTCTCGACGATCACCGAATCAGCGTCTACGACAATGACGCCCAGGCGCGTACGTCCGGGACGCCTTTCATCGCCAGTTCGTCGCAGGTCATGGTGTACGACTTCGCAACCGGCAAGATCAGCCTGCCGCTCCAGCGCGCAATGAACGACAATGGTGTGAAGACGTTGACCGAAGGTCTGTTCACGCAGCTCCCTGACGGGTCGGCGCTGATCCAGGACCCGAATGAAGGACGGCTCCTGATTTTCCGTGCGGACGGCGCCATCGCGGCGCAATATATCAACCGGGCGAAGGATGGATGGCTCTATCATCTCGG
>JBDTON010000116.1:0-5050 GCA_039933195.1 Sphingomicrobium sp.
AACGACGACGCCGCGACCACCATGGCTCGGCTCGACGCGTACATCATCGTCGTCGAGGAAGGCAAAACGACGCAGCGGGAAGTCAAGGACGTGGCTGCTCTGCTCGGTACGTCACGCTTGGCCGGGGTGATCCTCAACAAATATCGCGGCGGGCTCGTCAGCGAAGGCTATGGCTTCGACAGCTACTACGCCGCCGGTTATGGGGCGGACAAAGAGGCGCAGGAGTAACGCTCCTCCGGAATCGGGATCGCCGTTCCGGCTCGAGACTTAGCTCTTCTTCGCGGGCGCGTACCCCGGCTGGTACTCGATCTTGGCCGAGTTCCTCAGCGATTTGAGCAGACCTTCCAGCGACTTTGCCGTCTGTTGCTTGCGCATCAGCGCCACCGCGGTCGGCTTGGCCTGGTCTCCAGTCAGCGGATTGGGTTCTTTGCTCGCAACCGCGCTGGCCACGGAGCGATCGCCCACAGGAAGGACGAAGGGTTCGCCGGGCGGAAGCGTGCCAAGCTTTGAATAAAGGTCTGCCGGCACGATCGCGGTGTCCAGCCGGTTCTTCTGCCGCTTGCCCTCGATGTTGTGGCTTTGCAGGACGGCAATGATCTGGTCGATGCTGTGAGTTTTCTGAATCTCCGCAAGTATGCTCGGATCTTTCGGCGTGAGATACTGAACCTGATCCAGGTTCCAGGTTTCGCGATTGGCAAATATGCCTGGGTGGCTCGCGATGTAGGCCTGGACCTCGCGATCCGATGGCAGCTGGGCGGTGTTCAGACGGCGGGCGGCGAGCATCGTGATCAGGAGTTGATCTTCGGCCTGCCGCTGGCGATTGAGAAAATCCGGACTCTTGTCGATGCCTTCGCTGCGCGCTTGCTCGACGAGGAGCCGCCGGTCGACGAGCTGTTGAAGAAGCTGCAACTGGATCGCTTTCTTGTCCGCATTTTCGGGCACTTTTGCCTGGCTCAAGGCGAAATTGAGCTCGGGGAGGGTGATCTCCTCGCCGTTGACGACCACGACCGTCTGCCCTTCCGCCTTGCGTTGGCAAGCCGACAGCAAAATTCCACAGGCGACGACCGCCACGACAACCGGATGCTTCACTTGTTTGCCCCGCTAATCATTAGACAACCACTGGCATAGCATGGCACATTTAAGCGTGCCAGCAGCAGCAAGGGAGGGCCCGTCATGGAGACTGTCTACGATTGGGTCACGGTGGCGATCTTTGCCGGGCTTGTCGTGCTGTTCGTCCAGCGCTCGACATCCGAGGAGGAGATGCGGGAACATGATTCCTTGCTTTTGTATCTCGCAGCGGCGTTGGGATGTGCCGTCGCCAATTACCTCGGCAACCAAGGCTGGCATGTCTTCGCGGTGCCGCTGATCGCGGCGACGATCCTCTTCATCGTCTACTATCTGAGGCCGTTTAAATTCTGGCCGCGAACCTGATCAGGCGAGAAAAACGCGACGTAGCGGCGGCGCGACCGAACCAATCATGTTGCTGACGAATTCGTCGATGATCGGCAGCGCGTGAGCGTCCTCGAGGCCGATGGTCGACACCCGGATGAGGGCGGCGTCTGGAATCAGCCGGCGAAGATTGTCCTCAGCAAACGTCAGTTTCTGCTCCGCCCAGCTCAGCGGAATACGATCGCCAATGCGCGTCCAGTAGACCAGCTTCTCGACTGAGCCGTCGCGCGTCGCGGTCAGGCTGTTTGCTGTGATCGCCCCCGATCCGTTCAACGGGACAGTATGTCGCGCAAAGTCGGACAACCGATAGCCTGCGGCCGTATAGCAGAACTCGGGACGGTGAACTTGCAGGAAGCCCGTTTCATTGGCGCTGTATGCGATCAGCAGTTGAATCGAGTTCGTTCCGTCCGAGTACACGCGTGTCAGGAGCTGACTGTAGAGCGCCAGCTGGAGCTGGTCTTCGGGCGGGATCACGAGCCCGCTGCTGGTGACGAACTGCCAGCGCCCGATGCGCTTGGGAACCACATCCTCGAGTTTGTGGCTGCCGAGGTAATCGAGCCGGATGTTCGGCTTTCTCGCCGCCGCCAATACCGCCGCCGAGGCCATGAGCAGGCCTGTGAGCACTTGGCGCCGCGACAGCGACGCACGCTCGTCGGTCGCAGCTGTCGCTTTCATATTTTTGCCTTCCGACGCTGACGCAATCCGGAGATGAGGGCGTCCGCTCCGAAGATTGTCAGCAGCGCCACCATAAACACCGTGAGCCCGGCGAAATCGTGGATGAAGCCCTGGCCGGCCGCTTCGCCAAAGTAATACGTCACCAGGATCAGGGCGAGGACACGAACGAAATTGGAGAAGATGGCAACGGGAACGACGAGCGCCGCGACGGTGAGGAAGGCCGCCGCATCGGATTTGTGCCGGAGATAGACATAGAAAAGACAGATGGCGGACAGGCTGATGATTGAGTTCAACCCCGCGCATGCCGCGGCGACCAGAAGTTGATAATTGGCGATTTGGATGGTCACGCCGGAGCTTGCGACGGGGAAGCCGAGCGTGTGCAGGAGCGAAACGGCAAATTGCGAAATGCCGATCTTCAAGGGTTGCGTGAGAAAGGTGACCACCGTGTCCGGCGGCGGCAGTGCCACGGCTAGATAGAGGAGCGGGAACCACAACGCGCGGAGGAGCGCACCGCCGACCAGGAGATAGAATGCCGCGATGATCGATGCGTACATCGCCAGGCCCTCGAGCTCGAGGATGCCGGTAATCCTCGCGACGACATAGAGCACGAGGCATGCGCCAAACAGGAAAGCGCCCATAAATAGGTTGCCGGGGTGCGGCCGAGCCTCCGTGGTCTTGAACTCGCGCCAAAGAGCCCAGCCGCCGGTCGCGACGATAATGGGCGCATGGCCGCCTTGTTCGGTGGTCCAGGTCAGTCGCGCCACATCGAACATCGTCGGCAGGAAGATCGCCGCCATTCCGAGCAGGAAGATGGCTGGCGCCCAGGCGATGAAGCGCTCGGACGTGACGGGCTGTGGAGGCTTAACGCGCAGCAAAGTCGAAACCTAGCTGTTTCAAGACGTTGGCTCCCCCGACCATAAGGAAGGCTAGCCGTGAGCCGCGACGGTCGCAAGCGTCCAGAATCGACTCGTGCCGACCGGGCGACCCAAAATCAGACTGTTCGCATTTGCGCCTCTGCAGGCATATGTCTTCTGGGTTCATTTTGGGGGGTACAGCTTGATCGGCCTGACGTTCCTGACGTTTGTGCTCCTCGCACCGGTCGTTGTTCTGACCGGCTTCTTTGCGCTCGAGATCTTCACTGGGTTGCGGGCGCTCCGTTCCGGCCGATGTGCTGACTTCTGCGGCGTCGCCGGTGTAATCATTATCCCCGCACATGACGAGGAGGCGGTCATTGAGCGCACCGTTCGCGACACCGCTCGGGAAGCCGGACCTGACATTCCGCTGCTCGTCGTCGCCGACAATTGCACCGATCTGACGGCCGCAGTCGCGCAGCGCGCCGGAGCGAGCGTCCTAGTGCGCAACGACGCGGTGCATCGGGGGAAGGGCTTCGCGCTCGCGGCCGCGCGCGAGCGTTTGCGCGCCAAGCCTGCCGACGTCGTTATCATCCTCGACGCCGATTGCCGGATCGATGCGGAGAGCCTCCGCGCACTGCTGGCTTGCACTGCGCGGACTGCGCGGCCTTGCCAAGCGGTCAATCTGTTATCTCCGGACCTGCGCGCTTCACCCCTAGTGCAGATCTCCAGTTTCGCTTTCATGATCAAGAATTTGGTCCGTCAGCGGGCGCTGCAACGGCTCGCCAGCCGGGCGCACCTCACGGGCACTGGAATGGCGTTGCCGTGGCCGATCTTCGATCATGCCGATCTTGGCGGCTCGAACATTGTCGAGGATCTGGCGCTTGGGCTCGAGCTCGCCGAACGCGCTGCGCCGCCGTTGCTGCTCGAGGATGCGACGGTCTGGAGCCCGGCGGCATCGGCCGGCGGCACCCTCGTTCAACGTCGGCGGTGGGAGGGCGGATTTCTCGCGACCATGCTCAAGACGGCACCAACCGCGCTGATGCGGAGCCTGCGCCGGGCGGATGCGCGTGGCCTTTGCGCTGCTTTGGATCTGTGCATCCCTCCGCTTGCGCTGCTGGTGATGCTGAACGTCGCGGCGCTCCTGCTCGCACTCATTTCGGTGATCCTGGGCGGGTCCGCCTGGCCGGCGAAAGTCCAGATCACCATCGGTATTCTCGCCGCAGTCGGGGTTGCGCTTGCGTGGGTGAAGGAGGGGCGGCGGTTCGCCTCAGCCGCGACCTTGTTGCGGCTACCCTTCTATGTGCTGTGGAAACTGCCGATGTACGTCGGCCTCGCGCGCAGCGGCGCGCCGAAGGACTGGCTCCGGACCGGCCGCTAGCTAGCTCGCATAGTGGACGGCCGCGGCAATCCCCATTGCGACTCCGACGACCGAAAGAATCACCGCTTCGCGCAAGCCGAAGGTAATCTCTCCGCGCTGGAGCTTCGCTCTCAATCGCTTCAGCATTGCGCAAACAGATCCCGCAGCTGCACCGCCGAACGTCTCACGTCGAACTCCGTCGAAACGGCAGCCCGTCCGCGAGTGACCAGCCGCTCACGCAGCCTATCGTCCTCGGCCAGACGCCGCATGCATGCGCCAAGCTCTTCCCAGTTAGAAGGGGTGAACAGCAATCCGCTCTTCCCGTCCTCGACCAGCTCGGGGATTCCGGCGACGCGGCTGGCGATTACGGCGGTGCCCATGGCCATCGCCTCCATCAATACGATCGGCAGGCCCTCCATGAAGCTGGGCAGGACCAGGATGTCTGCAGCCGCGATCTCGCGGAGAGTGTCGGGTTCGCTCAAGCGCCCGGAGAAACGTATGCGTCCGGAAATCCCCAGTTTCTCGGCAAGGGCGTGCAACCGAGCCGCTTCCGGACCGTCACCGACCAGCACAAGCCTGAGATCGGCATGGTCACGGCTCACCGTGGCGAACGCTTCAAGCAAGCCGGCCTGGCCTTTTTCCGGTGAAAGCCGGCCGACGGCGATCAATCGCTTCGCTGAGCGCGGTGTGTGCTCCGGCAAGTCCCGCAACGGCA
>JBDTON010000117.1:0-3624 GCA_039933195.1 Sphingomicrobium sp.
GTCGGCTTCCTCAGCGGCAGACCTAAAGGCAGTGAAGTTCTCGCGTTTCGGACCTAGTGAATCTTGCATGACATCAAAGCAGGATTCGCGGCCGCCCATCACGCCCTTGAAACCTGCTTCGAAAGTGAGCGGATGCGGCCAGCTGCGGAAGCGTCGAGCCGCAACGATCAGGCAGGCGTGTTGGGCAGCGCGTAGGCGATGACGCTGTCGCCCATCGGCGTCTCCATGAAATGATGGCCGCCGGCGAAGATCACCAGATATTCGTGGCCGTCCTGCTGGTAGACGATCGGGTTGGCCTGTCCGCCCGCCGGAAGCGGCGCCGACCAGATTGTTTTTCCGGTCCTGAGGTCAATCGCGCGGATCAGGTCGTCGGTCGCGGCGGCAATGAAGATGAGCCCGCTTGCCGTTGTGACGGCGCCGCCGTTGTTCGGCGTGCCGATGCTGAATGGCAGCAGGGTCGGCAGGTTGAATGGCCCGTTGCGCCGCGCGGTACCGAAAGGCCGGTCCCAGATGGTCCTGCCGCTGGCGAGGTCGATCGCGCGGATGCCGCCATAGGGTGGTCGCTTGCACAGCAGCTTGGTAAACGGCATCCGCCACCCTGCATTGACCTGGATTGCGTAGGGAACGCCCCATTGCGGATCGACGGCGTGCTGCTGCGTCGACGCGATGTCAGTTGCAAAGCGCGGTTTGATGCCTTGCTTGTTGGCCACGGCGCGCGGAACCAGTTTCAAATAATTGGGCGTGTCGTTGTAATTGGCGATGGCGATCCCGCGGACCGGATCGATCGACAAGCTGCCCCAATCATTGCCGCCGTTATAACCGGGATACTCAATCGTGCGCTTGTCGGCGCGCGGCGGAGTAAACTCGCCGCGATAGTCCGCCTGGCGGAACTCGATCCGACAGATCATCTGGTCGATCGGCGACATGCCCCACATGTCCGATTCCTTCAGCGGAGCCATCTTCAGGGTATGCCATAGGGAGACGATCTGGCGCGGTGCGCGCTCGCCCGGTTCGACTCCGCCCGGCGGCGCTGCAATCGAGCCGATCGGCGCGAGCGATTTCCCGGTCGCGCGATCAAGAACGTAGAGGTCGCCCTGCTTGGACGCGACCAGCAACGCCGGCCTGCCGTTGTAGTCGATCAGCGACGGCTGGCTTCCGATGTCATAGTCCCAGACGTCTTTCTCAACGGTCTGGAAAACCCATCGGGGCTTGCCAGCAATGACGTCGATCGCAACGATCGCGCTTGAGACAGCATTCTCGCGCGGGCGCCGGCCGGTCGAGATGTAATCGGCAGCGACGTTGCCCATCGGCAAATACGCCAGTCCGAGCTTTTCATCGCCGGAGCTGCTCATCCAGCTGTTCGGCGTTCCCTTGGTCCACGTCTGGCCCGGCGGCGGATAGCCGTTCCACTCCGGATGCTCCACGTCCCATGCCCAGGCGAGTTTGCCCGTCTTCGCGTCAAAGCCCTGGATCACCCCCGACGGCGCGCAGCGGCACTGCCCATCGAGGATCTGATGGGGAACAACGATGATTCCCTTGACGATGGTCGGCGCGGAATTGATCGACGCGAGGCCCGGATAGACGGGCCCCATGCCGATCTTCGTGTCCTGCTGGCCCGTGCCGTTGAAGTCGGTGCAAGCCCCGCCGGTGAGCGCATCGACGGCAATCAGCCGCGAGTCCAGCGTTCCCTCTATGATCCGCCCGGCGCACGGCGTCCCCGCCGCGGCCCCCGGTACCCGGTAATAAGCGACACCCCGGCAAGCGGTGGTGTACGGGATCCACTTGTCAGGCACGTTCGGATCGACCCGCCAGATCGGCTTACCCGTCGCAGCATCGAGCGCGACAATCACGTTCTTGGCGGTGCAGGTGTAGAGCAGGTTGCCGATCTTGAGCGGCGTGTTCTCGGTCCCGTAGAGCTTTGCGTAGTCGGGGTTGGTCGGAAGGCCGCCGGTATGGACCTCCCAGACCTTTTGCAGCTCGCCGACATTCGACGCGTTGATTTGGGTGAGCGGCGAATAGCGCCAGGCGGCGTTGGTGCCGCCGTAGGCCGGCCAGTCGGCGCCGGTCGCCTGTCCCGAGGGATCGCTCATTCCTTGCGAGCTCTGCGCGGGCAGCGCAGCAGCGGCTTCTCCTCTGCTCGTGCCGAGGATGGCAAAGCTTGCAGCGACGAACAGCACCGCCAGCGCGATGCCGCCGCCGGCAATCTTCCAGCGATTCTCGGCTCGGCTGAGCGTTGGCATAACGATCAGCACCAGGATGAGGATGACCAGCGGTGCAACGAGCCACGGGATCATCGCCCACGCATTGCCGCGCGATTCCGCAAACCCCCAGATCGCCGAGAGGGCGAAAAGGCCGATGTAGATCCAGCCGCCGAGCAAGCTCCCATTGAACAGGAACCAAGCGGATGCGAGCAGGGCAATGCCGGCGATCAGATAATAAACCGACCCGCCAACCAAAACGAGCCACGCGCCGCCGACGGTCAGCACGAGCCCGATCAACGCCATCACCACGGACAAAGCGACGGCAGCCCAAGAGCGCTTCATGGAAGGTCCTCCTGCGGGTACGAGGACAGGCCGGCACAACGGCAATGCGTCCTGCGAGCGCCAACGGGCGGTTCGGCGGGAGCGTTCCATTAAACCAACAGCCACCCGGTTATGATGGCTGAGCCTGGAGCGTTCACTTGCCAGCCGGCGCTCACGAGCGCGTGCGACCTTGCGTTTCAGGCCAGCCGGCGCTCACGAGCGCGTGCGACCTTGCGTTTCAGGCAGAACTTTCCACAAACAGCGCGACCAGCATGGACGCCAAAGGCCGCGCCCAACCGCTCAGCTGCAAGCAGAGGGAAGGTGCGAGTCACGGCCTAAAAACCCAGTTGAGAGCGATCGCCACGGCGACTGCCGTCACGCGCAGGTTGCCGTCGAACAGTTCGCCCAGCATCAACCACAAGCAAACAGGGTGGCGATAACGATGAGTTCTGCCTGCACTTCGGACAAAGCCGAAAACTCGCCTCTTAAAGGAGGCGTTCGGCGATCAGCTTTTTTTCCTCGGCAATGGCCTTGCCGGGATTGAGACCCTTTGGACAAGCCGGAGTACAATTCATGATCGTGTGGCAGCGGTAGAGCCGGAACGGATCCTCAATCTGGTCGAGCCGCTCGCCGGTCGCTTCGTCGCGGCTGTCCGCGATCCACCGATAAGCCTGGAGGAGCACGGCAGGACCGAGATAGCGATCAGCGTTCCACCAATAGCTCGGGCAGCTGGTCGTGCAGCAGAAACAGAGAATGCACTCGTACAGGCCATCGAGCTTGGCGCGGTCCTCGGGCGATTGCAGTCTCTCGCGAGACGGCGCCGGGCTCGACGTCTTGAGCCACGGCTGGATCGACGCATATTGGGCATATTGATGAAACAGGTCGGGGACGAGGTCCTTGACCACGTTAAGCGCCGGCAGCGGCGTGATCTGGATGTCGCCGCCGAGGCCCGAAATGGGGGTAGTACAGGCAAGGCCGTTGCGCCCTTCCATGTTCATCGCGCACGACCCGCAGATGCCTTCGCGGCACGAGCGGCGGAAGGTCAAAGTGGGGTCGATCTCGTTCTTGATCTTGATCAGCGCGTCGAGGACCATCGGCCCGC
>JBDTON010000118.1:0-17626 GCA_039933195.1 Sphingomicrobium sp.
GCCGCGCTGGTGAACATGGCCCTGTCCGCCGGGGTCAGTTTCGACGAAGCCGTGGCGGTGGCCGACGGGGAGTTCCACTGCTGACCGGTGGACGCCGGCCGCCGCGGTGGGTCGTGCCCTTCCTGCGCGCGCTGGAGCGAACCGGTGCGGTTCGGACTGCGGCGGAGGATGCGGGGGTTGATCACACTACGGCCTATCTCCGGCGGAGGACGCACGCGGAGTTTGCGGGACAGTGGGAGGCCGCGCTGGCGGCGCATGCCGCGCGGAAGAAGGCGGATGAGCAACAGCGGATTGAAGCGATCGAGGCAGACCCCTCCACTGCCTTCGGCGAGCCCCGTCCCCGAGGCGAGCTGGGGGAGGATTTTGTCGTTTGCGGCGGGCAGGTGAGGCGGGCGAACGGCGAGCGGTGGGGCAAGCGCAAGGCGGAGGCGTTCCTCGCCGAGCTCGCCGAGTGCGGCAACTTGCGGCGGGCGAGCAAGGCGGTGGGCATTTCGTACGAGGCGGTGCGCAGGCGGCGGCGCAAGGACCCGTGCCTTGCGGCGGCATGCAAGGCGGCGGTCGCGGCATGCCGGGCGCGGGCCCCGGAGCTTCTCGCCAGCGCGATGGTGGCGACCTTCGATCCCGACGACTGGCTCGACTCCGAGGCATGCGCGCTGCCCAAGGTCACCGTGGCCGAAGCGATCCGGATCGCGCAGATGGACGAGCGGGCCGAAGCGGATGGCGCCGCCTCAGGCGGGCTCGCCAGCGATGAGGAAATGCGCGCTGCGCTGACCAAGAGCCTGGCTGCGTTCGGAGTGCGCGTGGCGGAGGCCGAAGATGACTGGGAGGCGCTCAAGCAGAGCGGCGCCGACCCGCACCGGCTGGGGCGGATCGGCGAGGTGGTGATCGCGGCGAAAGCCGGGGGTCGAGGCTGCTCGTGGACGCAGGCCTGCCCGCACTGTGGGCAGAGCGTCCATCTGTGGTTCGAGCGGGAGGACCGGAGCGGCGCAGGGGCCGCCTGAAACCGCAGCCGCTGTTCCGTGCTATAAAGCGCGAAGGGGAGGGGCGGAAAGATGGGCGAGCGGTTCGAGCGGCACCGGCAGCCGTGGCGGCAGGACGAGATCCAGCGGCTGCATGCGCTGGCGGTCAAGGGCATGTCGGTGCGGGCCATCGCCAAGGCGCTGACTCGGAGCGAGGAATCGGTGCGCGACCGGGCGAAGCTCGACCGGGTGCGAATCTCGAAGCTGCGTTAGGCGGCCGGGCGCGTTACCCGCGGGCGCTCACTTCTTCTTGAGCTCGGCGATGACCTGTGCGCGGGACTTTGCGTCGAGGCCCGGGGGGCGCATCGTCGTTCCCGGAGCGAACGCCGCGGGGTCGCTGAGGAAGGCGTTGAGCGACGCGTCGTCCCACACGCCCGACTTGCGCTTGAGTCCGGCGGAATAGGCCCAGCCGGGGACGGACGCGATCCGTCGGCCGGTGACTCCGGCAAGAGGCGGCCCGACCGCGGTGCCGAACTTCGGCTCGTGGCAGCCGACGCAGAAGCGGGTGAAGGCGCTTTCCACGTCGTTGCGGCTGACCGCGATCAGGGTGCCGTCGTCCGACCAGACAATCACCCGGCCGCTGGGAAGCTCGGCGAGGTCGCGGACTCGGTGGCCGACGGAAAAGGGTTCGACGTAGATCACTCGGCCGTCCCGAGTGCGGATTCGGAACAAGGCCTCGGTCCGCAGCGAGCCGGCCAGCAGGTCGCCTTTCCAGTGCGGGAACTCGGAGCCGGTGAGCTCGATGATCGGCGAGATCGCGACCGACGGCAGGAAGGCGAAAGCGGGCTCGTGATAGATTCCGTGGTCGTGCCCGTCGGGGTTCAGCGACCAGGTCCTGGCGCCATAGTCGGTGCCGTAGGTGGCAAAAGGCCAGCCATAGTTCGCGCCCTGCTCGATGAGGTTGATCTCGTCGCCGCCCTGCGGGCCGTGTTCGGACTCCCAGATGCGCCCGTCATGAGCGACGACCAGGCCCTGCGGATTGCGGTGGCCGATGCTCACAAAGGTGCGCTCGCCGGTCGCCGGGTCGAGCTTGAGGATCTTGCCGTAGTCGGCGTCGCTGCTCTGCGCGAACGGCGCTTGTCCGCCGCCCCCGCCGAAGCCGAGGCTGCCGAGTGTGAAGAGGAGCTTGCCGTCGGGCGCCCAGACGAGGCGTCCGCCCGTTTCGGAATCGTCGTACACGCCCTCGGGGCGGACGCACGGACGGGATTCGAACACCCTGCGCCAAGGCCCCGTCGAGCGCGGCCGGCCGTCGGCCGACCAGGCAAGCGCAACGGCGGAGACGCGCTGGGTGAAGCAGCGCTGCTTGCCGTTCCACGCCTGGTGAGCGACGTAAAGCGCGGCGGGCGCCGGCGAGCGATCGAAGATGAGGTCGGTGATCCGCAGCCGCCAGTCCCTGGCAGCCTTGCCCAGGCTCGCCAAATAGGCCGCGCGATCGATCGGCGCGCTAATGCTCAGGGGATCGGCGTGGAGCGCTCCGAGCGCATCGGTGACCCAGTAGAATTTACCGTCGCCGGTGACCAAGAGCGCGGCGTTGCCATGGCTTTCGATCGCCCCAGCGTCGGCTTCCGGCCGCGGTACCAGGCCGGTGTAAGCTGCAAGGTTGACTCCATAGAGCGCGGTGTCGACCGATTGCCTCTCGACGGAGCTGCGCGCCCGCTTCAAGCGGGGAGAGGCGACAAGGGCCGCTGCGGACGCGAGGAGAACCAGCCCCGCGGCGAGCCGCTCCTTGCCGGACAAATGCGGGACCAGGGCCGCGACCGCCGCCGCGCCGCCGCCAAGCCCAAGGATCCATGGCGAGGCCGGCAAATGGGCGAAACGCAGCGCGAGATAGGCTCCGGCAAACCCGATGACTGCGACCGTGACCAGATGGCCGAAGAACTCGATCCGGGGCCGCGCCGCCGCGGGCACGAGGTAGAGCGAAAGCGCGAGATAGCCGAGGAGCAGCAGCAGAATCTGGACCTTGTCGGCGGACACCGCTTTGGGCTCGGGCAAGCTCAGCGCCGCGGAACCGAGGAGCAGGGCGAGCGCGAAGAGGTGCCAGGCGGCCCACAGCGCAATCGCGAACAGGCTGTTGCCTTCACCAGCGATGGGCGTGGGCGCCGGCGGAGTTCCGCCGCGGCGCCGCAACTTGGGTTTTGCGCTCCCGTTTCTCATCCAGGCCCCTCGCCGCAGAGAACAGATTTCCCGAGCCGCAGCAATATGTCGGCAACAGGCGGACAGTCTCGCGCTGGCACATGCGTTGGTTTTGTGGCTGATTGAAGGGCCGCTGGCCGGATGCTAGTTTGCGTTTTCCGGCAATGGTTTGGGGGGCGTTGCGAAGAGTGCTGACGCGGTTAGCGGCCAATCGCCCGTCGGTTTCGCGCGACCCCGCGCTCGACGCCATCCGTGGCGTCGCGATCATCCTCGTCGTCGCCTATCATTTCCTCGACGAGCGCTCCGGAATAGCAACCCGAACGGGCGTCATGCGGGCAATCGGCTCCGTTTCGTCCGCCGGGTGGACGGGGGTCCAGCTGTTCTTCGTGCTGTCGGGATTTCTGATTGGCGGGATCCTGATCGATCACCGTTCGCAGAAGGGATATTTTCGCACCTTTTACCTGCGGCGCGTCTTTAGAATCGTCCCTCTCTATGCATTGTCGCTACTGATCTTCGCCCTGCTCTACACCTGTTACGACTGGCGAGCGGCCGGCCTGTCCGACGTGTTCGAGTTCGATCTTCCCGTTTGGACCGTCCTGACCTTCACGCAGAATATTTTCGTCGCCGCGATCGGGCATTATGCGGGCCCCGGCTGGCTTGGGGTGACGTGGTCCCTGTGCGTGGAAGAGCAATTCTATCTCCTCTTGCCTTGCCTGATTTATGCCGTGTCGCCGCGCCGCCTGGCGGCGGTCTGTGTCGCGGCGATCATCTCCGCGCCGATCTTTCGCACCGTTCTCCTGGTGATCTGGCCCGAGAACGCGCTGGCGCCGCATGTCCTCCTGCCCGGGCGGTTCGACGCCTTGTTCCTTGGAGTGCTGGCCGCTTGCCTGTGGCGCAACGAGAAGGCGCAAACGGCCGTTCGGCGTTGGCGCCCGGCGATCGCGATCGCATTCGCGGCGATGTCCATCGTGCTGCTCGCCAATCTGCACCGCATCACTTCGTTCGGGCTAAGGATGCAAATGATCGGCTACAGCGTCATCGCCGTATATTTCTGCGTGGCCATGCTTCTCGCCGTCTCCGCGTCCAAGGCTCCGCGTTGGCTTGCCGTCGCCCGCCAACCGCTCTGTCTCGCGGGTACCGGCGCGTATTCGATCTATCTATTCCACCGGCCCGTCCAGGCCCTCGTCCGAACGACACTGCCAGGTCATCCCGTGCTCATCCTCATCGTCAGCCTGCTGCTGGTCGCCATGCTCTCGTGGGCCTGTTGGAAGTTCATAGAAGGGCCGGCGATCCGCTTCGGCCGGCGGGCTTTTCGATACGGTGAAGCCAGTTCGGGGAACTCCGATACTTACGCGGCAGACCTGCCCGTCGCGAGCCAGTTGCCCTGAGAAAAACAGGCTTTCGTGCCTCGTCAGTTTTGTATCGTGGCCAGCAAAGGTTGGCAGACGCCGTCGGCGGGTCCCGGTGCCTGCAATTGCGGCTCGAGGATCGGCTGTATGCCGAGCGGCCGCGCCAGCGCGACGACATATTCGTCGTTAGGCCGAGCGCGCTCGTTGAACTGCTCGGCCCGGGTCAACAGCTGGAGCAGGCGCATCCTGCCCGAATAACCGAGCGGCTCCGGCTGCTGGAACTGCGACAGGTTCCGGTGCTTATAGCAAGAAGGATTGAGTTTCGTCCTCTCGAAGGTAGTCTATCCGTGATTGGGAGACGAGTGACGTGCGGCGTGGCGTAGCTATTCAAGCAGAAGACGTGCTGATCACCGATCAGCTTTATAAAAGGACGCCGAGAGCCGCGGACCTTGAGATAGAAGTGGCTGCCTATCGAGAACTTTCGTCGCTAATGGCTGTCGATCCTGTTGAAGCCATCCAGCGTTTTCTCGATTTGGCAGTGCAGCTCTGCCCGCCAGCCGGTTCTGCAGGATTGAGTGAATTAGCGGCGGACGAAGGCTCCGATGCGATCTTCACCTGGACGGCCATGAGCGGTGCATTCGCTCCGTATGTCGGCGGCACCACACCTCGCGACTTCAGCCCTTGCGGACTTTGCCTCGATCAGCATCACTCCATCCTTGTTGAGCGGCCTGGCCGCGTCTTTACCTATTTCAACGACGCCAGACCCGAGATCGTCGAAGGGTTGATCGTCCCTCTCTACGACACCGGCAAGCGGCCGATCGGCACCCTGTGGGTGACAAGTCATCAGAAGGACTGTCGTTTCGACCCGACGGACGCGCGAGTGATGGAGCAGCTAGCCATTCAACTCGTCCTGGCAATCAAACTCCGACGAAAGGCCGCCCTTTACAGGAGCCTTGAACAGGCAATGCGGGACAAGGAAGTTCTGGTTCAGGAAGTGCGTCACCGCGTGAAGAACATGATCCAGATGACGTCCTCGTTGCTGGTCCTTCAGGAGCGTGGTGTCCAATCCGGTGAGGCGCGCTTGGCTTTGCGTGAAGCGCAGAGCCGACTCCTTGTCCTTGCGAGCGTGTACGAGGCGCTCCTCCTCCCCGAAGCTGATGCGCGACTGGTTGATGTTGCCGCGCTAATCGAAAGTTTAGCAACTGCGCTGACAGCATCCACCGGAGCTGACGCCAAAGTCAAAATCGCCAGCGACTGCGACCAGATGCTCCTTGGAGTATCGAATGCAGTGCCGGTGGGCCTGATTGTCAACGAGGCGATCACGAACTCGCTCAAACACGCATTCGTTGGTCGCGCTTCGGGAGAGGTCGCGATTGAGTTGCGTAAGATTGGCTTATCATGTTCGCTGGTGATCTCCGACAATGGGCGGGGGTTCGAATCGCCCACACGCAAGGGAAGCTTGGGCATGCGGCTAATGAACAGCCTTGCTCGTCAGCTCCGCGGACGCCTTTCGATCGACGGAACGAGCGGAACGACGGTGCGGCTCGCCTGGGAATGCGGGGACGATGATGCGACTCGAACAGATGTTTCTGTAGGTGCGCTTCAACAGGCCTAGGGATCATCTGGGTTAGCCGTCTGCTCACACGAACCACCCCACCGCGTCTTCGAATATGAGCTGCGAGCGCCCGATTTCCGAGGAGCCTCCAATGTCTGCTTCGGGTGGAAAGCGGACGCTAGGAAGCCCGGTCTCAGGGCATCTTCAGGAGCCGATCGAGCGAGAGCTTGCCTCCGCCAAGCGCGATCAGGGGCAGCAGAAGACCGGCCCAGCTGAGATGCGTCGGCCACGCGTCGGGATAGACGAAGATCTCGATCACGGCGGTCATCACGAGCAGGGCGCCGGCCGAGACTCGCGTGAACAGACCGAGCACCAGCAGGATCGGGAACAGATGTTCGCTGAAGGCGGCTGCGTAGGTTGCCGGCACCGGCGCGATGAAGGGCAGCGCATAGTCGGTGCGGAAGAGCTCGAACGCGCTATCATTCACGGTGAACCAACCGTCGACCTTCGTCCGCCCGGACATGAAGAAGACGGCGGCAATGCCGAGCCGCTGAACGAGCAGCAGCAGGGAGGGCGGGAACAGTTTCGCGGCGGTATCGGCGAGCAGATCGAACGGCGCGCGCCATGCGCGCGGGGCAGCTTGAGTGGCCATCAGTTGTTCCTTTCGGATGTTGGGGCGGCGAAGGCGCCAAGATTGAGAAGGGACGCGAACAGGGCTTCACAATCCTCCTCCGGATAGAGCCGCTCCGCTGCATTCATGCTGGCGCGGACGCTCTCTCCAAGGCGAAGGCCGAAAAGCAGCCGATGCGCGGCCGGGCCGATTCGCGGCGCGTGCAGGATGTCGTGCGAAGGCCGCGCAAACAGTGCGCCTTCTGCCTTCCAGTCCACTTTCAACTCGGACGAGATCGGCCGCTGGTGCGCGAGCCAGATGCTCATCGCCGGCGTCGAGAGCCAGCCGAAGCGCACCGCAGGGTGGAGCACCAACTCGAGGTCGAGGAGCTTGCGCCCGAGACCGTCCCTAGCCGACAGCGGCTCTGCGTCGGCAGCCATGAGGCTCTCGATCCACAAGCGTTCGACCCGCGCGACATCGGGTAAATAAGGCACGTCTTCGATCCACGGCTGGTCTTCCAGCCAGTCGGCGAAGCGCTCACCGTACAAGACGAGGATCGGCCGGCGCGGCGGGCATTCGGCCGCGAAATCGACGGCGACCTTCTCGAACATTTCCGTCCCGACGATCTTTTCGACGACGCAGAAGTTGGCGCGCAATGCCTCGACGGCTCCATGCAGCACAGTGTTGCGATACACCGCCATGGGACCGCTGGCCGGCTGGTCGAGCGCCGCCGCGAAGTCGCGCTGGAATGTCAGGATGTCAGGCTGCAAGAGCCATCTCCCCGACCAGCGAGCACTGCGCGCGTGTACGTTCGCGCATCAGCTCGGCAAAGGGCGGCAGATTGCCGTCGCGCTCGATCAGCGTGGGCTTCGGTCCGGTGCGGGCAATCAGACCTTCGTAGAGGCTCCAGACCTGTTCGGAGACCGGGGTATCGTGACTGTCGATGAGCAGCGTCCCTTCGGCATCGAGGGTGTGCCCGGCCAGATGAATCTCTCCGATGTAATCGGCCGGGACGGCGTCCAGCCAAGCCGCGGCGTCCAAGCCGAGGTTGTGTGCGCCCACCGCGACATTGTTGACGTCGATAAGCAGTGCGCAGCCGCTTCGGCGGGCGAGCTCGGCAAGGAAGCTGGTCTCGGTCCAACTGTGATCTCGCAGTGCGAGATAGTGGGTGGGGTTCTCGATCAGAATCTGCCGCCCGAGGGCATCTTGCACCCGTCCGATATTCGCGGAGCAGCGAGCAAGCACTGCGTTGGTCCGCGGCACAGGCAGCAGATCGGGGAAGCAGCGGCCATCCAGGCGCGACCAAGCGAGGTGTTCCGAGACCAAGGCAGGCTCGAACCGATCAACAAGGCGCTTCAGCGCGCCGATGTGTTCGGGGTCAGGCTCCGTCGGGCCAGCGAGTGACATGCCAACGCCGTGCAACGATATTGCGCGATTGCGGCGGAGCATTTCGAGCATGGCGAGACGCGGACCGCCGTCGACCATATAGTTTTCGGCATGGACTTCGAACCACAGCCCCGCCGCCGGCGCGGCGAGCGCCTCGCGAAAATGCTCGGCCTTGAAGCCGACACCGGCGGCGGGGGTCATGGTCAGCGGCCCGTGGCGACGAGCGAACCCGTGCCCTTCGGCGTTTTGATCGCGGTGCAGGTGCCCTTGGCGACGTACTTCCAGGCGTTGCCCGCATAATCCTTCTTCGACGTGCCGGCGCACGTCGTGCCGGCGCCGGCGGCGCAGTCGTTCTTGCCGGCAAGCGCAATGCCGAAGCATTTGTCCTTGCCGGGCTGCGGTTTCACCGGGCCAGCCAAAGAAGCGGTCGAGACCAGTGCAGCGGCCGCGCCGGCCATGGCGATGTTGGCGATCTTCATGTTCGAAACTCTCCATCAGATGAGGTGTGGCCCGTCAGGACCGCCAGGGGTTATCCGTGATCGGCCGCGCGCCGTCACAGACCGAGACCGCATTGTTTTCATGCGCCCTTTGTATGGCTGCTCGGCTGGCGGGCTTCGTTGCGAGCGTGTAATGGAGGGCTGCAGACGCTCTTGGGGGGCGCGCCCATGGAAATGCAGCAAGTCCGCTATTTCGTCGCGCTCGCGCGGGAGCTCAATTTCACGCGAGCCGCCGAGCAGTGCAACGTCAGCCAGCCCGCCTTGACCCGCGCTATCCAGCAACTCGAGCACGAGCTTGGTGGTCCGCTGTTCCACCGCGAACGCGGAAATACGCACCTGTCGGAACTCGGGCGGATGATGTTGCCCTATTTGCAAAGCGTCGAAGAGAGCTGCCGCGCCGCCCGTGACCAGGCGCGCGCCGTCAAGAAGCTCGAGCGCGCGACTCTGACCATCGGCACGATGTGCACGATCGGCCCGCAGCTCGTGGCCGACCTGTTGATCCGCTTTCAGGCCCAGCATCCGGCGGTCGAGGTCCAGGTGATAGACGCCGGCGGTCCGCAGATGATCGAAATGCTCGACAAGGGCGAGCTCGAGGTGGCGGTCGTGGGCGTTCCGGAGGAGCTTCCGGAAAATCTTCACCAGTTGCCGATCTTCGAAGAGCGGTTCGTCATCGTCCTGCCGCCCAATCACCGGCTTTCCACGAGCGATCCGATCCGCGGCGTCCAGCTCGACAAGGAGCCGTACGTCTGCCGGTCGAATTGCGAAGTGTACGAACCGGTTCGTGCCGAGCTGGTCGGCCGCGGGATCAACCTGCGCCAGGTGTTCAGCTCGCCGCGCGATGACTGGGTCCAGGGAATGATCAAGGCGGGACTCGGGATCGGCTTCTTCCCCGAATTCAGCGTGACCGATCCGGATCTGATCGTTCGGCCATTGGTCGAGCCGAGCTTTGCCCGAACGATCTACCTCGCGACGGTGCGCGGGCGTCCGCATTCGCCGGCCGTCGGGGCATTCGTCCAGGAAGCCCGCCGCTATCCGTGGCCGTCGTCACGCACAGCAGGAAGCGCAGGCAACCCCGTCGCCGTCGACGAGCAGGTCGTGGCACTCGGTTAGGGCGTTCAGGGCGGCCGGAAAGCCGCCGTAGATTGCGCTTTGCATCAGGATCTCGACGACCTTGCCCTTGGTGATTCCAAGCTTCAGCGCCGCCGCGACGTGCATTCTCAGCTGGGGCCCCCCGTGTCCGAGTGAGGCAAGCGCGGCGATGGCCGCGATTTCGCGGGTTTCGAGATCGAGCTCATCGCGCGCATAAATATCGCCGAAGGAGAATTCGATCGCCATGCGCGCGAAATCCGGGGCGACCTCGGCGACTCGGCTGGTGAGGAACTGTTCGAGCGATTCGGACGAAAGCTGCTGGATGACTTCAACGCCACGCTGATACCGATCGTTCATCGTGCACCTTCCGGAGGGGTAAGCTTGAGGCCGAGAATCGCGGCTGCGGCAAGCGCGGCGAACACGCCGCAAATCGCCGCGGTCCAGCCGAAGCGGTCGAACAGCTGGCCGACCACGAACGCGCCCGCGAGCCCGCCGCAATAATAAGACGAGAGGTAGAGGCCGCTCGCCGCCGGTTTCTCGTCGCGGGCGATGCGCCCGACGTGGCCGGTGGCGATCGCCTGCGCGAAAAACGTGCCGACGCCCACCAGCGCCATGCCGGCGATGACCAGGACCAGGTTGGGCAGCAGCATCATGACAAGACCACCCAGCGCGAGCGTGAGGCTGGCCGGCAAGGCGACTCCCGGCCCCGACTTGCGCGAGACGGATCCGGCCATCGGGGTCGTGATCATCGAGGGCAAGAATACGAGGAACACCAGCCCCAGTGCGGTCATCGATAACGAATAAGGCGGCTCGCTCAAAACGAAGCCGACATAAGTGAATATTCCAATGAAGCCGAACAGGATCAGGAAGCCGATGACGAACGTGCGCAGCAGCGCCGGATCGCCGACATGCTTGATCCACGCTACCCAGAAACGGTTGGAGCGATCCATGCGTTCGGGCGCATTACGGTGCAGCGTGACGGCGATGAGCGCAGCTCCCGCAATGTTGAGCATGGCGAAGAACAGGAAGCTCGATCCCGCTCCAACCAGGCTAGCGACAAAGGCGGCGGTCAGCCGGCCGATCAGATTGCTGGCGACGGCGCCCGTCACATAAGCGGCGAGCGCGCTCGCGGTGCGAAATTCGCAGCGTTCCGCAAGGTGTGTCAGGGTCATGGTGAAGGCGCTGGCCATGAACAGCCCCTGGACCACCCGCAGGATGGCGAAGACCGTCAGATTGGGCGCAAAGGCGAGCAGGGCCGTGGGAATGGACAGCAATAGCAGGCTGAGGCTGATCGCGCGCTTGCGCTCGACCCGCGAGCTGAACGCGCCGACGAGCAGGCCGGCAACGGCCATGCCGAAGGTGCTGGCATTGGCTGCGACGCCGATCTGCGATGGGGTGACGCCATAGGATTGCGCGAGGCTGGGGAGGATCGCCTGGGTGGCGAACAGATCGACCAGCGTCAAAAATCCGATGACCGCAATCAGCAGCGATCGCTGGAACGACAATCCGGGCAGCACGGGCGCAATCGAATGACGGGCGACGTCGGTCATGTTTCTATTCCATCTCTGGGCATGAAAAGGCGTCCCGCCCCGGGGGCAGAGCGGGACGCCGGGGTGCCGGCAAGGGGGGGCCGGCGGGGGAAGTTACATGCCGTGGAACACGTCGGACGAAAGCAGGACGGCGGGAACCTTGCCGTGATTAATCCAGTAATGGCTGAGGCCATCCGCTTCGCGGCTGATGTCGCCGGCCTTGTGCTGGATCGGGGCGGCGCAGGTTGAGCTGTATTCGGTAATCGAGCCGCTCACGGTGTAGATCAACGCGGGACGATCCTTGTGGCTGTGCAGAGGGACGATTCCGCCCGGCTGGACGACCAGGCGACGGGTGCGGAGCTCGCGACCGTCAACGCTGATCTCGGGGCCGAGGTTGATTGCGCCGATCACCGTGTCGGTGACGCCCTTGGGCATCATCGGAGCATTGGCGAGCGTATTGATGCCCGGGGTCGCGCACTGGCCCGCGAGAGCGGGGGTTGCGAAAGTGGCCGCTGCCACAACGGCAATGGCCGCAGTCGCTAGCTTGGTCTTGATGTTGAACATTGCCGTCTCCTTGAACTGGTGAATCAGGTCGTCGCGAAAGCCGGGCTGCAGGATGCGAGGGATCATGTCGTTCCCGTGCGCCATCGGCTGAGGAGCCGGCTTTCACGACGCATCATCAAAATGGACGAGCGGGGCGCCGCGCGGAAATCGCAAGGCCGCATGGACTTCATGCACGAAGCGC
This sequence comes from Sphingomicrobium sp., assembly GCA_039933195.1. GTDB lineage: Bacteria > Pseudomonadota > Alphaproteobacteria > Sphingomonadales > Sphingomonadaceae > Sphingomicrobium. The sequence continues at coordinate 11,913 of JBDTON010000118.1, forward strand.
ATTTCACCCGGCGCCGATAGTCCGCGATCCTAAGCGCTCAACAACATTGGAGTGCTTGGCATGGACATGAAGGTCCAGGAACAGATGGCCGTGATGAGCCCGCTCGCGGGCCGCGTCGCCGTGGTGACGGGTTCGACCAGCGGAATTGGCCTCGGCATCGCTCGAGCGTTCGCACAAGCTGGCGCCGATCTCGTGATCAACGGCCTTGGCGACCAAAAGCAGATCGACGCGGTGTGCGGCGAGCTCGAGGAGATCTCGCCGGTCGGACGCGTCGCCTACAATGGCGCCAATCTGATGAAGGCCGACGAGGCTACTCGCCTCGTCACCGATACCCTCGCCGATTTCGATCGCATCGACATTCTCGTGAACAATGCCGGGATCCAGCACGTCAGCCCGATCGAGAGCTTTCCGGCCGAAAAATACGAGGCGATCATCGCCCTCAACCTGTCGTCGGCATGGTACACGTCGCGTGCTGCGTTTGGGCCCATGAAGCAGGCCGGGTTCGGCCGGATCATCAACGTCGCGTCAGCGCACGGCCTCGTCGCATCGCCATTCAAGAGCGCCTACGTCGCCGCCAAGCACGGTGTGGTCGGCCTCACCAAAACCCTCGCGCTGGAAGGCGCCGAGCACAACATCACCTGCAACGCGATCTGCCCCGGCTACGTCTGGACTCCGCTCGTGGAAAACCAGATCGGCGACACCGCCAAGGCGCGAGGGATCAGCCGGGACGAAGTGATCCGCGACGTCCTGCTTGCCGCCCAGCCGAACAAGCGCTTCGCCGAAGTCGAGGAGCTGGGCGCGCTTGCAGTGTTCTTGTGCGGTCCCGGCGGGCGGTCGATCACCGGCACCGCGTTGCCGGTCGACGGCGGCTGGACCGCGCACTGAGCATATTCGATGACGGGCCTTCCAACTCGACCGCACGTGGTGATCGTCGGCGCCGGTTTCGGCGGGCTGGCTGCCGCCAAGAGGCTTGCCAACCGCAACGTCGACGTGACGGTGATCGACCGCCGCAATCACCACGTCTTTCAGCCCCTGCTTTACCAGGTCGCGACTGCTGCACTTTCGCCCGCCGATATTGCCGCACCGATCCGCGTAATCCTCGGCGGAGCGCGCAACGTGCGCGTGCTGCTCGAAGAAGTGACGACGGTCGAACCCGCTTGCCGAATGGTTCACCTCGCGAGCGGGGGGGTAGTGAATTACGACGCGCTGATCCTCGCTACCGGAGCGCGCCACAGCTATTTCGGCCATCACGAATGGGCTGTGAACGCGCCCGGCCTCAAGACTATCGAGGACGCGCTCGCAATTCGCCGCAAGGTGCTGCTCGCGCTCGAGCAGGCCGAAACGGAAGAGGATCCTGAGCGCCGTCGGGCGCTGCTCACCTTTGTCGTGATTGGCGCCGGTCCGACCGGCGTCGAAATGGCCGGCGCTATCGCCGAACTCGCCCGCCGCTCGGTTTCCAGCGACTTCCGCACCATCACTCCGCAATGCTCGCGGATCGTGCTCGTCGAAGCCGGCGATCGCGTCCTGCCGAGCTTTCCGCCCAAGCTCTCCGCGGCCGCAGCAAGCTCGCTCCGCAAGCTTGGCGTCGAATTGCGCCTCGGCGATCCCGTCGCGGACGTCGGCGCTGGATACGTCGAAGTCGGGCATGAGCTTATCCTCGCTCATACGGTCGTTTGGGCGGCCGGCGTACAGGCATCGCCCGCCGCCGACTGGCTCCACGTTGAGCGCGATCGCAACGGCCGCATCTTCGTCGGAGCGCATCTTCGGGTGCCTCGTCGCGGCGAAGTGTTCGCCATCGGGGATACGGCAAGCGTCGCCGGCCACGGACTTCGCGCGCTGCCGGCCGTGGCACCCGTCGCCAAGCAACAGGGCGAATATGTCGCCGACCTGATCCTCGGCCGACGCGCCGGGCCGTTTGCCTATCGCGATTACGGCAATCTGGCGACGATCGGCCGAAACAGCGCGGTCATCGACTGGGGCAAGCTGCAGCTCAGCGGCTTCGTTGCCTGGCTGATCTGGTCCTTGGCCCACATCTGGTTCCTCATCGGCTTCAGAAGCCGGCTCGCGGTCGGCACCGGCTGGCTGTGGAGTTACGTCACCCACCAACGCAGCGCGCGACTGATCACCGGTGAAATCCCGGTTCTCCCCCGGCACTCACCCGCGCCGTCCCTCGAAAGGAAATGTGCATGAAGTCCCTCACGCAGGAAGCGGCCGCGCTCGGCCAGACCGTACTCGTCCTTCAGGGCGGAGGCGCTTTGGGCGCCTACCAGGTCGGTGTCTACGAAGCGCTCCACGAGGCCGGGATCACTCCCGACTGGGTAATTGGCACGTCGATCGGCGCCATCAACGCGTCGCTGATCGCCGGCAGCAAGCCGGGCGACCGGATCGAAAAGCTGTGCGCGTTCTGGTCGCGCGTTCAGAATGACCACTTGATTCCCGGCGGGCTGCCGACCTGGCTGGCGAGCGCTGCCCGCAACATGCTCGCGGTGAGCAACGGAGTACCGGCTTTCTTCAGCCCCAATCCGATGGCGTTTCTAAGTCCGCACACCAAGCTCGGCGCGGACTCCGCCGGCTATTACAACGTCGACCCGTTGCGCCGGACGCTCGAGGAGCTGATCGACTTCGACCAGCTCAATCATGGCCCAACGCGGCTCACGGTCGGTGCGTCGCGCGTGCGGACCGCCGAAATGCATTACTTCGACTCGCGCGACATGCCGCTCGCACTCGATCATGTCATGGCCTCGGGCGCTCTTCCGCCTGCTTTCCCGCCGGTCCGCATCGACGGTGAACTCTACTGGGACGGCGGAATTCTCTCGAACACGCCGGTCGAGGTCGTGTTCGACGACAATCCGCGCCGCAACGGCCTGGTCTTCGCGGTGCATATCTGGAACCCGCATGGTCCCGAGCCCGAGACCATGTGGGAGGTCATGAACCGGCAGAAGGACGTGCAATATTCGAGCCGCGCCGCCGCCCACATCAAGCGCCAGCGGCAGCTCCACCGAATGCGTCATGTCATCGCCGAGCTGACCAAAATGGTCCCCGACGAAAGGCGCCGCGACAATCGCTTCAGCGAAATGGCGTCCTACGGTTGCCTGACCCGCATGCATGTCGTGCGGCTGCTGGCGCCGGCGCTCGATTACGAAGATCACAGCAAGGACATCGATTTCAGCGCGCACGGAATCCGCCGGCGCCGCGAGGCCGGCTACAGCGACACCATGAAGACACTTGAGAACGCGCCGTGGCGCGATCCGGTGGACGAAATCGAAGGCTTCATTCTGCACGAGGCGAGCGGCGGCCAGATGGTCGAAACCGCGGCGGCAGCGCGCTGATGGACTTCGCGGTGCTCCTCGGATCGATGCGTCGCGACCGCATGGGTCCGCGCGCCGCGAAGCTTGTGATCCGCGCGCTCGAGCGGCGCGGGCATGTCGCCCATGTGGTGGATCCGCTCGAGCTTCAGCTGCCGCTGCTCGACCGGATGTACAAAGAGCATCCGCCAGGAGAGGCGCCCGAGACACTGGAGCGCCTCGCGGCTCTGTATCGCAGCGTCGATGGGTTCATCATCGTCAGCGGCGAGTATAACCACGGCATCCCGCCGGCACTCAAGAACCTGCTCGATCATTTCCTCGAAGAGTATTTCTGGCGGCCCTCGGGCATCGTTTGCTACTCGGCCGGCGGCTTTGGCGGGGTGCGCGCGGCAATGCAGCTCCGCATGACGCTCGCCGAGCTTGGAATGCCGAGCATCTCGAGCCTTCTTCCTATTCCCCGAATCGCCCAGGCGATCGACGAACGGGGCGTCGCTGCCGACCCGATCACCGATCGATCAGCCAACCGTTTCCTCGATGAATTCCTGTGGCACGCGAATGCGCTGGCTGGGGCACGCAAGGCGGGCACGCCTTACTAAGCGGCGGTGCCGTGCACCGGCTATGCCGCCGGCGCATCGAACCGATAGCCGATCGCGATTTCTCGCCGTCCTCCGACGCCGTCACAATCAGGGGCATTCGAGAGGAGAAACTTCGATGACGCGATCGTCCAACAAACTAAGCCTGAAATTCGTCACGGTTCTGCTCGCCGCGGGTCCGGTGTCGATCATCGCACCGCTCGTCGCGCCAGCAAATGCGGCGACTCCGGTTGCGGCGGCGCACGCCGATGGCGTCATCCGTCAGCGCAGCGATTATGCCTTCGAGGACACGATCGCCCGCCTCAAGGCTGACATCGCGACCAAGGGCATCAAGTTCTTCGATGAGATCGACCAGTCGAAGCTCGGCGCCGACGCCAAGCTGCCGATCAACCGGTCGACGCTGCTGCTGTTCGGCAATCCGCCGCTCGGGGTCCAGTTCCTCCAGTCGAACCCCGTCGCCGGCCTCGACTGGCCGGTGCGCATGCTTGTCACTCAGGACGACGATGGAACGGTGTGGCTGAGCTGGAGCGACTTCCGCTTTGTCGCGAACCGCTATCAGCTCACCGATCGCGAACCCCAGATCAAGATGGCGAGCGAGGTCGCCGCCTCGATCGCTTCAGCCGCAAGGAAGCAGCCATGAACAATCCCAACACTTCGACCGCAAATCTTGCGGGCCCACTTGCCCGCCGCGACCTCATCGCGATCCTCGCCTACGTCAACGCCGGCGCCCGAAGCGCACGATGCCTCGACGGCACATTCGACCGCGCGGAAGTGCATCTCAATCGCCTTGTCGCGGCCGCCGGGATGCAATGAACCTGGAGCGTGCAAGTGCCGAAGCCAAAGCGAGCCTCCCGCAACTGAGCGGGGGGCTTCTTTGGGCCTATCGGGCTTTGTGGTGCGCGCTGACTCTGATTGCGCTGGCGACCCTGTCGCTATCCGTGTTCGAGCCCGCGGTTCACCCGCTGGTTATAGCTCTTCGCCTGGCCAAGGGCGTCGTCCTCGTCGGGGTCACCGCGATCCTGCTTCGCCGCCGCCCGAGCGATCCCGTTGCTGCATTGCTGTCGCTGGCACTGCTGCTTTGGGCGATCACGAGCAGCTTTGATTTTACCGGCCAGGCCACCGCGCCACTGCTTCTCGATCGCGCCCGCTTTCTGCTTTTCGCGCTCGCACTTTTGCTATTCCCGAACGGCGACTGGCGGCCGGCCTGGACGCGCAAGGTCGCCGCGGCCAGCGGCGGCGTATTCCTTGTCGGAGTCGCGGAGACACTGCAGGCGACCCCCACACACCTGTTCCTGCCCCTTGCCATCGGCTGCATCATCGCCGCGGTTGCTTCGCTCGTCTGCCGCTATCGCAATGCGGTCACGGAGGCGGCGCGCCAACAGCTCAAATGGGTGGCATTCGGACTCGTAACCGGGATCGGCCTCATCCTGTGCGCGCGCGCCGGAGCCGAACTCTCCGCCATGTCTTCAACGCTGCCGCCGATGCCGATCCTGTGGGAAGCGATGTTCCAGCTTGGGATCGTGGCAATTGCGCTCGGCTTCCTTGTGTCGCTGTTGCGCTATCGGCTGTTCGACGCCGAAACGGCGATCAGCCGCTCCGCCGCATTTGCCGGGTTGACCGTCGCCGTCGTGGCCACATTCGGTGGGACGGAAGCGCTGATCGAGAATCTCGGCCAGCTCTATCTCGGAATGGGGATCGGCAACATTTCCGGAGCGATGGCTGCAGCTGTTGCCGCTTTGCTGTTCAATCCACTTCACACCAGGATCAGTGAGTGGGCGGAGGGACGCTTTCAGCACGATCTCGTGGTGCTGAAGCG
>JBDTON010000119.1:0-10890 GCA_039933195.1 Sphingomicrobium sp.
GTGTTGACATCGCAGGGGTCGCAAGTTCAATCCTTGCCACGCCCACCATTTTCTCCCCGCCTGCTGTGTCACGTTCGGCTAAGTGGTCTACAGATCGCGCTGAGCCGGGGCTGTAATGGCGCGGCGCGGGTGAGCGTGAGCGGGATTAGCTTTCAAATTCCCGCGTACCATTGGTAATCTACATTATCTTCCCAATAGCCGCCCTTACCGCCGTAGATTCCGGCGAGGCTTTCAACCGCCTGGACACGCTCAACGTATTTGGCGTTCTTGTAGCCGAGCTGACGTTCGACACGAAGCCGGAGCGGAGCGCCGTTGGGCACTGGAAGCAAGTGACCGTTCATCCCCCAAGCAAGGATTGTCTGCGGGTGGAAGGCGTCTACCAGGTCGATGCTTTCGTAGAACGGTTTCTCGCCGAAACGGTCGGCACAATGGAACACGATGTACTTTGCCCGGGTGCTGAGCCCGGCGGCGTTGAGGATCCGCGAAAGCTGCACGCCGTGCCATTTGCCGATGGCGCTCCAGCCCTCGACGCAGTCGTGCCGCGTGATCTGTGTCCGGTGCGGAAGCGAGCGTAAAGCGGGGATGGGGATCGAAAGGGGCCGAGCGACGAGGCCGTCGACAACGAGGCGCCAATTCGCAAAGTTTTCCGCGAGGTGTTGGGCATATTCCGGAGTGCCGGGTTTGGCAGTGCCGTTCGACCGGAAGACCGGCGACATGTCCCCTTCGCTGAACTCGCGCGCCAGCGCATCGCGCGGCGAGACCACGCGCTGTGCGCGCATGGTGAGTCCTTCCGCGGAGCGGAGGATGCCGCGAAAGCTCTCGCTGCGGTTGAGCCGATCGCATCCGGATAGCAGGAGCCCCGACGCGCCGGTCGCGACAAAGCGGCGCCTGGAGATCATTCGCCGCTCCTTTCCAGTGGCACTCGAAAGCGCCCGGTCACCATCGAGCCGATCTCGTTGATCGGGCCGGCGAGCGCGACCATCACCAGATGCACGACGATGAACAGCAGAAGCGCGGCGGCGGCGAGGAAGTGGATCGAGCGCGCGGACTGTCTTCCTCCGAAAACGTCGAGCAGCCACGGCCAGGCCGCATCCATGGCCGGTGACATGCTCAGTCCGGTCAGGATCATCAGCGGGAGCAGCACGAAGATCACTCCGATGTAGCTGAACTTCTGAAGGATATTGTACTTGAGCGCGGCGTCACCCGTCGGGAAGTTCAGCCGCGCGTGCTCCTTGATGTCGTGCCAGATGTGCGTCGGCTTGAGCTGCTCGGAAGTCGGCGTGAGGTCGCGCTGGACGTGGCGGTTCCACAGGCTGGTGAGCAGGAACAGGGCCAGACCGATAACGAAAACCCATGCGAAGGCGAGATGCCACAGACGGGCTGCGGCGAGGTTATAGGTCGACGGGATCGTCGCCCAGCCCGGGAACGGCCGCGGCCCGAAATTGAGCCAGGCGTGGTCGAAGTTGGCACCGAATTGACCCCAGTAAAGCCGCGGATGGGCGTTGAGGATCATCATCCCCGACATCAGCATGACGATGACCGTGACCGCGTTGATCCAGTGCCAGATGCGGGTCGGCAACCGGTGACGGTAGGCCACGCGCCGCGGTTGAGGCCGGGGCGGTGGCTCCGCTTCGATGGGTTCTTCGGTAACGGCAGCGTCGGCCATAGGCGCCTCCCCGGTCGCGCAGCATAACCGAGACTAGATCCGACGGGTAGTGCGACGAACGGCTGACCCGCTCGGAATTGCGGGTCAGTCTTCGACTTCGAATGAGATCAGCCTGGCTGATTGGCGCAGGCGGTGTCGTATTGTGACACGGACGCGGTATTGCGCGAATTCTGCGGCTGCTCCCCCGCGTAACGGGTACCGGCGTTGCCATCGGGATTGAATGCGGATCCGGGAGCGTTTGCCGCACTTCCTGGCGTCGGGCCGTCCTCGCCACATTCCTTACCGGGCTGACCGGTAGTCGCCGGACCATTCGTATGCCAGTAGCCCTGGCCGTTATTCTGACCGTTGCCCGGTGCCGTTTGAGCGGACGCGAATGCTGGTGCAAGCGCCAGTGTGATCGCGCCAAGCAAGAGAATTGTCGCTTTCATGAGAAGGCTCCTTCATCTGCTTCAATGAACGCGCGCCGATTTGCGGGGTACGGTCCTGAACGCAGGAGCAATCGAACGCGCCTTTATGTGCCTCGATCGGCGCGGTCGGTTCATCGGTGGGCCTCGCGGAACCCTCTACAGGACGTATGTAACCCCGAAGATCAGTGCGCTGCGCCCATAGGATCGTTGCCGAATAGGATCGCGGCCGCGCCCCCTGCCTGTCCACGCGGCGTTGATCGTGATCGGGCCGAGGTCGCGCGCGATCCCCAGCCGCCAGTCGAACTCGGGCCGATAGGTCTCGCCGCCGCCACGGAGCTCGAGCGGGACGAGCATTCCCACGCGGCCCGTCACGCGCAGCCTGGTTCCGGCGGGGACATTTGCATCGACCTCACCGTAGAGCGTCCAGGCATTCGGCTTCAGATAGCCGCGTGACACATAGATTCGGGAGGACAGTAGTTTGCCACCAACGCCGGCGTAAGCCTCTGTGTAGGACTTACGGCGATCTCGGCTCGAATATCCTGAGTAGTCGGAGTGCACGATTCCGAGATCGACCGTGAGCCCAGATGACAGGCGCTTCGCGTAACCGCCGTTCAGCTGAAGTCCCAGCGGCTGCAATCCGTTACTCCGCGTTGCGACAATGCTTGCCGAGACCGTCCCGTAGACGCCCCGCGGCGCATCGTAGGATAAATCGAAAATGCCGACCGGGCGGTCGTCACTCAAGGAGTAGCCGCGAAACCGGTTGTCAGTAAAAATCGAAACGCTCGCAGCGGCCTGCGCGGCGGCCGGTGACGCCAGAGCCAAGGTCGCCGCAAACACAACAGACTGAACGGTGACGGGTTGTAGGGCCTTATCGACGCCCGCTCGCGAAGTGCGTTGGACCGCAGGAACAGTCACAGGCGCCCGCTGCCTTCGCCAATGTGGCACAGGCGTCGATCACGCCGCCGCCGCGGCGCTGCGAAATCAGCACTGGCGACGCGGAGCGCCGCCGCTCGCGCATCAACGCGATCAGTCCGCTGACGTGCGCTGCCGCGAAAGAGCTGCCATTGACGAGAAACCATCGTCCTCCCGGCACGGTCGTCGGAACATCCTGCCCGGGCGCAATGTAAACTTCGTCGCGCGACCGTGCCAATGGCGTGTCGGAGACTGCGATCACGCCGCGCATGGACGCGGGGAAGCCGCCGTCGGCGAGCTTCTGGTCAAAGGCCGTGACTATGGCGGCGCCGCGCTTGAGAGCTGTCTTCAACAGCTCGGCGAGCAGACGGTCTTCGGGACCGCTAAGGCTGAGATTGATCACATCGGACCGCTGGTCGACGGCAAAGTAGATCGCCTTGGCGAGACTCAGCGTGTCGCACAGGGTCGCGTTGGGTGTTTGCCAGCATGCCCGAAGGCCAAGCAGACGGGCGCCGGGCGCAACTCCGGCAATGCCGATGCCGTTGTCGGCCTTGGCGGCGATAATGCCCGCCACTCCGGTGCCGTGCTGCTCGGCGGCCGCGGACCGGCCGGCAACGAAGTTGCGGCTCATCAGGATCTGGCCGGCCAGATCTGGGTGGCTGGCTTCGATCCCGCTGTCGATCACCGCGACCTTGATGCCACGCCCCGTGGCGATCCGGTGGAGGTCGGCCAAATGCCATTGCGCGGCTGCCGGTTCTGCGGCGTAGAGCGGGTCGTTGTGCGAAGCCGCCCGGGCGCTGAACAATTCCATCGGCTGCGCCCAGGCAACATTGGTGTCGCGTGACACTTGGCCGGCTACGCTGGTCGTCGAGCGCCCCTCGGGCACAACCATGACAAAGCAATCGACTTCGATCATCGGCATGGGCCAATTGTCGACCAGCCTCAGGCCATATTGCCGCGCGATGTGCCGGGCCAAATGCTGGCGGGCCCCTGACGCCATCCGATCATCATAGCCGCCGCCATATTCGCCGTTCGGCCGATAATGGTTGGGCGAAATTCGAACCATCACCAGAATTTCGCGGTTTGGCGGAGCAATCGGCGATTCCCTGGCATATGCCGGTTGGAGCGCGGCGAGCACCGCCACGCACAAGGCGAATGGACGCCAAAGGATTTTAAGAAGGCTCATGGTACCGTTCCGTCGATCGGCTCGGCCATCTGCACGTCGTCGTCGGAGCGAAGCTTGCCCAGCGCCTGCGCCCGCTGGTTCGCCGATACGCGAATCAGGTAGGCGTCGGCCGCGGTTGGTCCCCCGATAATAGACGCGCCGCTGGCCCTCAGTGCGTCGCGTATATCTTCCTCAGTGGCGTCGGCGCGGAAGATGACAATGACGTTGGCGGACACTGACGGCGGCGGCGATCCCAGGGCATGATAAGCGGGGCGGCTCAACGAGAACAGGATCCCCCCGGCAAGCACAAGAAATCCGACTTGCGCAGCAGCGAGCGCACCGACGGCCGGGTGACGGACGATCTTCCAGAAGCCGACATCCCTCTGCGGAAATTGTCGCGGCGAATTCCGCTGCGGCTGGATGCGGCTGCGAAGCCGAGTCCAACCAGCGTCCGTCTCGGGATCCGACGTGCGGCATTCCTGCACGATGCGGCGTTCGAACGTGAGTTGCTCGCGGCAATCGCTGCAGGACGAAAGATGGTCCTCGACGCGAACGCGGTCGCACTCGTCGAGCTGACCCGTCGCATACCACGGAAGCAGCTCTTCCGCTTCGTCGTGCGGGTCTCCGTTGGAAAGACCGGGCATAGTTCCCCCCTAGAGCCAGTCAGCGAAGTTGGCGGACATGGCCCGCTTCAGTCGCCGTCGGGCGTGGAACATTCGAGTCTTCACGGTGTCGACCGGGCAATCGACGATCTCGGCAATCTCGCGATAGCCCATGCCGTGGAAGTAAGTGAGATCCACAACCGCACGGTGATCCGCGGAAAGGTGGTTCATCGCCTCGATCAGCGCGTCGTGCAGACGTTGATGGTGCAGCTGCTCATCGGGCCCGGGGTCGGGGCTGACTCGGGCGTCGAAGTCCTCCTCCTCCACCGGCTCCGGCCACCGCGCCCTCGCCTTGAGCGCCTTGCGGTAGGCAATGGCGAAGATCCAGGTCGAGGGCTTGCTCGATCCCCTGAAGTTGCCTGCCGTTTGCCACACCACCATCATCGTATCGTCGAGCACCTCTTCGATCAGCTGCGGGCGCTTCAGCATTCCCATGAGGAACCGCGCGAGCCGTGGCCGATACATCCGGTACAGCCGCTCGAACGCCTGCAGGTCCCGAGCACTGACACGCGAAAGCAATTCCCGTTCGTCGGGCCAACGGGATCGCACTGTCTCCATCCGGGGATGGATGACCGTCCCAGACGAACTCACTGGACCCTCCGCATTCGCATCCGTTCCTTCCGGCGGCGGAAAGGTTCACTGGCCGCGCGCGCACATCTTATGCGAATTGCGGCGGGGGCGGAACGGGATCACCGCTCTGGCTGTGGTATCAGTGAAGCTCAGCAGCGACCCAAGTGGGAGGCCACTCGAGGTTCAACGGCGGGAGGAGCGAAGCGCTTAGAGGCAGGCTTCGAGATACGGCTGGTCGAAGCCGAACTGCTTGGCTTTCTCCAGCGTGTAGGGCCTGAGGCCCATTGAGCGATACTCGCCGAGAATCTTGCCGTCGGCGGTCTCGTCGAGATACTCGAACTTGAACAGCTCCTGGGTGACGATCACGTCGCCCTCCATGCCGATTACCTCGGTGATGTTGGTAGTACGGCGTGAGCCGTCGCGGAGGCGCTTGACCTGGACGATGAGATCAACGGAATCGGCGATCTGCCGGCTGATGGCTTCCTTCGGCACCTTGATGTCCGACATCATCACCATGTTCTCCATACGAGCGAGGCATTCGCGCGGGGAGTTGGAGTGAAGCGTGGCCATCGAGCCGTCGTGGCCGGTGTTCATGGCGGCGAGCAGGTCGAAGCACTCGCTGCCGCGAATCTCGCCGAGGATGATCCGGTCGGGGCGCATACGCAGAGCGTTGATGACGAGGTCGCGGATGGTAATCGCGCCCTGACCTTCGAGGTTCGCCGGCCGCGTTTCGAGCGGCAGCCAATGCGGCTGCTGAAGCCGAAGCTCGGCCGCGTCTTCGATGGTAATCACGCGCTCGCCGGGGTCGATCATCTTTGACAAGGCGTTGAGCATCGTCGTCTTACCCGAGCCGGTGCCGCCGGAGATGACCACGTTCATTCGCGATGCGCCGGCGATCTTTAGCAACGTCGCCATCTTTTCCGACATCGAGCCGAAGCCCTTCATCATGTCGAGGGTGATCGGCTTCTCGGAGAATTTACGGATCGAGATGGCGGTGCCGCGAAGCGACAGCGGCGGGATGATCACGTTGACGCGGCTGCCGTCCTGGAGGCGGGCGTCGCAAAGCGGAGTGGTCTGGTCGATTCGGCGACCGACCTTGTTCACGATCCGCTGTGCGATCTGGAACAGATGCTCCTCGTCGCGGAACTGGATTTGCGCGATCTCGAGCTTGCCCTTGCGTTCCACGTAGGTCTGCTCGGGGCCGTTGACCATGATGTCGCTGATCGCCGGGTCGGCGAGCAATTCCTCAAGCGGACCAAGGCCGAGAAGCTCGTCGACGAGCACCTTCTCGAGCGCGAACTGCTCGCGGCGGTTGAGGTTGATCTTGAGCTCGGTGAGAACCTCGGAAATGATCGGGCGGAACTCTTCCGCGAGCTCGTCCTTGCTGAGTGTCGCCGCGGCCTCGGGATCTACGCGCTCGAGCAGCCGGGGTAGCACCTGCTCTTTGATCCGGTGGACCGAGGCTTCGAAGCCTTCCGACTTGCTGCTTGCTGCTTCACCGCTGGCGTTCTGACGCGCGGTGAGGCGATCCATCGCGGCGCCTTTAGGGACGCTGTCTTCGGAGTCCGGGGAGTCGATCCCGGGAGTAAGATCGTCGAGCGGCGGGAACTGGTCGCCGCCGGGTTCGGGGGTCGAAGAACTGACAGCGGCGGCGGCCGGGCCGCCCTTCATCGGCTTGGCGACGCCGAAGTTCGGCCGTCCCCCGCCCATGCCACTACGCTTGCCGAATGCGCTCATTCCTACCCTACCGTTGCGGTTGCCGCTCAAAGGATCGCGCTGGTGAATAGGAGTGAAACTTTTAGAAAAAGCTAACCGCGTTAAGCGAGAGACGCGACGGCATGGTTAGCAAAAGCTTAAGATCCGGCGCTCTCGGCGAGGACCGTGAGGCCTTTGTCGCTGACTTCGGCGAAGCCGCCGGTGACCGCGATTCGCTCGGGCTGGGCACCCGCCGAGCGATACACCGCGACCTCGCCGTTCCTAAGAGTGGTCATGTAGGGCGCGTGGCCCGCCATGATGCCCGATTCGCCCTCGGTGCCGGGGACGACGACCATGTAGACGTCGTCGGACATCACCAAACGATCCGGCGTGACGAGCTCGAAATGCAGATTGGCCATTATTCCTTGCCTTCAATCTTCGCGTCGAATGCGCGGGTCGCTGCCTCGAACTTGTCGCGGCAACCGGTGTTGCAGAAGCCGACGACCTTGCCACGGTAGAGCGTCAGGCTGTCCGCGCTAACCGGGTCGCCCGACCAGGGGCAGCGGGAGTTGACGCAGTCTTCCAGGCGAAGATCGTCGGCCAAAGCTTAGGCCTCCTGCGCCAGCTTCTCGGCCTTGGCGACGGCTTCTTCGATTCCGCCGACCATGTAGAAGGCCGCTTCAGGCAGATGGTCATACTCGCCCTCGACGACCGCCTTGAACGAGCGGACCGTGTCCTCGACCTGGACGAACTTGCCGGGGATGCCGGTGAACACTTCGGCGACGTGGAAGGGCTGCGACAGGAAGCGCTGGATCTTGCGCGCGCGGCTGACGGTCAGCTTATCCTCTTCGGAAAGCTCGTCCATGCCGAGGATGGCGATGATGTCCTGCAGGCTCTTGTAGCGCTGCAGCGTCTCCTGAACCGCACGAGCGGTCTCGTAATGCTCCTGCCCAACGATGGATGGCGTCAGCACACGGCTGGTCGAATCGAGCGGATCGACAGCGGGATAGATGCCCAGCTCGGAGATCGCGCGGTTGAGTGTGGTCGTCGCGTCGAGGTGGGCGAACGAGGTTGCCGGGGCGGGGTCGGTTAAGTCGTCGGCGGGCACGTAGATCGCCTGCACCGAAGTGATCGAACCCTTGTTGGTCGAGGTGATCCGCTCCTGCAGGGCGCCCATGTCGGTCGCGAGGGTCGGCTGATAGCCGACGGCCGAGGGGATGCGGCCCAACAGCGCCGACACTTCTGAGCCCGCCTGTGTGAAGCGGAAGATGTTATCGACGAAGAACAGGACATCCTGGCCTTCCTGGTCGCGAAAATATTCGGCTTGGGTGAGGCCCGACAACGCGACGCGGGCACGGGCGCCGGGCGGCTCGTTCATCTGGCCGAACACCAAAGCCACCTTCGAGCCTTCGGGCGTGGGCCTGCCGTCCTTGTCCTTGGCGATAACGCCCGCGTCGAGGAACTCGTGATAAAGGTCGTTGCCCTCGCGGGTGCGCTCGCCGACTCCGGCGAACACCGAAACGCCGCCGTGACCCTTGGCGATATTGTTGATCAGCTCCTGGATAAGCACGGTCTTGCCGACTCCGGCGCCGCCGAACAGGCCGATCTTGCCGCCTTTGGCGTAAGGGGCGAGGAGGTCGATGACCTTAATTCCGGTGACCAGGATCGATGCTTCGGTCGACTGGTCAACGAAAGGCGGGGCTTCGGCGTGGATCGGGGCCGTCATGTCGCTGCCGATGGGGCCGAGCTCGTCGATCGGCTCGCCGATGACGTTCATGATTCGGCCGAGGGTCTTGGGACCGACGGGCACGCGGATCTGCGAGCCCGTGGCGTTGACGGCCTGACCGCGAGTAAGCCCGTCGGTCGAATCCATGGCGATCGTGCGCACGACGTTCTCGCCAAGGTGCTGCGCGACTTCGAGCACCAGACGGTTGCCGTGGTTGTCGGTGATGAGCGCAGAGAGGATCGGCGGAAGGTCGCCTTCGAATGCAACGTCGACCACGGCGCCGATCACCTGGCTGACTCGGCCGACGAGGTTGCTGGACGCGTTGATGTTTGCCGGACCCGAACCGGTCGCGGAGGTCGCGCCCTTGGTTGGCTTCTTGCGGGGCTTCATGTCGGCGGCGGTGGCCATATTTGTTACTCTTCCCTTCGTTCCCCGGCGTAGGCCGGGGTCCAGTCCTAAACAATATCGGCGCGGTAGCGCCGCCTGGGCCCCGGCCTTCGCCGGGGATCAGGAAAACTAAAGCGCCTCGGCGCCCGAGATAATCTCGATGAGTTCGGTGGTGATCACGGCCTGGCGCTGGCGATTGTAGATGATCCCAAGCTTCTTGATCATGTCGCCGGCGTTGCGGGTCGCATTGTCCATGGCGGTCATTTGGGAGCCGTAGAAGCCGGCCTGATTCTCGAGCAACGCGCGGTAGAGCTGCACCGCGATGTTGCGCGGGATGAGGTCGTTGAGGATGTCCTCCTCGTCCGGCTCATATTCGATTGCCGCGAGTGAGGCGGGCCCTTTGGACTGCTCGTCTTGAACGCGCGGGAGGACTGGGATGATCTGATCGACCGTCGGTTCCTGCACCAGGGTCGAGCGGAAGTTCGCGTAGGCGAGGTGTACGACGTCGATGCCGTCGGTCTGGTAGCGGTCGATGATGTCCTTGGCGATCGCTTGCGCGTCGGCGTAGGTCGGCGCCTTCATCTCGCTCGTGTCGAACTGGGCGATGATGCCCTTCGGATAGAGCCGCTGGAGCACGGGCCGGCCCTTGCGCCCGACGATGTAGAAGAACACCGTCTTGCCCTGGCCGAGCAGATCTTCGGCCTTGCGCCGGGCGGCACGGACGATGTTGCTGTTGAACGCACCGGCAAGGCCGCGGTCGCTGGTCGCGACGATGATCAGGTGCGTGTCGTCCTTGCCCGTGCCGGTCATTAGCTTCGGGCTCTGCGGGCCCGCGGTCACCTTGGACGCGAGCGAGCTGACAACCTCGGTCATGCGCGTCGAGTATGGCCGAGCCGCGGTCGCGTTCTGCTGGGCGCGGCGAAGCTTCGACGCCGCCACCATGTTCAGCGCCTTGGTGATCTTCTGCGTCGACTTGACCGAGCCGATGCGGACCTTGAGGGCCTTGAGTGAGGCCATTTAGGCGAATGTCTTCCCGAAGCCGGTAAGCGCGTCCTTGAGCGCGGCGGCAGTGTCGTCCTTCAGCTCCTTCGTCTCGCGGATGGCCTTCAGGATCTCCGGCTTCTCCGAGCGGAGGAAGCTCAGCATCGCGGCTTCATACCGGACAATATCCTTCACCTCGACCTGGTCGAGGAAACCCTGGGTTCCGGCGTAGATCGAAGCGACCTGCTCCTCCACGGGCATCGGCTGGTACTGCGGCTGCTTGAGCAGCTCGGTCAGGCGCGCGCCGCGAGCGAGCAGGCGCTGCGTCGACGCGTCGAGGTCGGAGCCGAATTGGGCGAAGGCAGCCATCTCGCGATATTGCGCGAGCTCCAATTTGATTGATCCGGCAACCTTTTTCATTGCTTTCGTCTGCGCGGCGGATCCGACGCGACTCACCGAAAGGCCGACGTTAATCGCCGGGCGGATGCCCTGGTAGAAGAGATCGGTCTCGAGGAAGATCTGCCCGTCCGTGATCGAGATGACGTTGGTCGGAATGTAGGCTGACACGTCGCCCGCCTGGGTCTCGATCACCGGAAGCGCGGTCAGAGAGCCGTTCCCGTGATCGTCGTTCATCTTGGCGGCGCGCTCGAGCAGCCGGCTGTGGAGGTAGAAGACGTCGCCCGGATAGGCTTCGCGGCCGGGCGGCCGGCGCAGCAGGA
>JBDTON010000120.1:0-8701 GCA_039933195.1 Sphingomicrobium sp.
CCGGGACGATGTCTCCCTATCAGCACGGCGAAGTCTACGTGACGGATGACGGAGCTGAGACCGATCTCGACCTTGGTCATTACGAACGGTTCACCGGAGTCAGCGCTCGCCAGACGGATAACATCACGACGGGCCGTATCTATCGCGATATCATCGCCAAGGAGCGGCGCGGCGATTATCTCGGGGCGACGGTCCAGGTCATCCCGCACGTCACCAACGCGATCAAGGAGTTCGCGCTGGCCGCCATCGACGATGTCGATTTCGTGATTTGCGAGATCGGCGGAACCGTCGGCGACATCGAGAGCCTGCCCTTCATCGAGGCCATCCGCCAGCTCAGGAACGACCTCGGGCGCGACAATACCGTCAGCGTCCACACCACTCTGGTGCCGTGGATTGCGGCGGCGGGCGAGCTCAAAACCAAGCCGACGCAGCAATCGGTGCGTGAGCTGTCGAGCCTTGGAGTCCAGCCGGAGGTGCTGCTGTGCCGCTGCGACCGGCCGCTTCCGGACGCGGAGCGCGAGAAGATCGCTCTGTTCTGCAACGTGCCGACTTCGGCGGTGATCCCCGCGCTTGACGCACGCAACATCTACGACGTCCCGTTGCAATATCACGATGCCGGTCTCGACGACGAAGTGCTCCGCGCCTTCCGGATTACCGATGCTCCGCAGCCGGAGCTCGCCGTGTGGAACGACATCATGGACCGGATCGATCATTACGACAGCGAAGTGACGATCGGTGTCGTCGGAAAGTATGTCGGGCTGCCGGACGCCTACAAAAGCCTGCGCGAAGCCTTGGTTCACGGGGGAATTGCGAACCGGGCGAAGGTCAACATCCAGTGGATCGACGCCGAGCTGTTCGAGCATCCGGATTCGGACGTTGTCGCGGAATTGGAGCCACTGCACGGGATTCTCGTGCCTGGCGGCTTTGGCGAGCGCGGGAGCGAGGGCAAGATCGCGAGCGTCAAGTTCGCTCGCGAGCGCGATATTCCGTTCTTCGGAATCTGCCTCGGGATGCAGATGGCGTGCATCGAGGGCGCGCGGAACCTGGCCGGCATCAGCGAAGCGTCGACGACCGAGTTTGGCGAGACCCGTGAGCCTGTTGTCGGCATGATCACCGAGTGGATGAGCGAGGAGGGTTTGCAGAAGCGCGCATCCGACGGCGACCTTGGCGGAACCATGCGGCTCGGCGCTTATCCCGCCAAGCTCGACGGCAACAGTGTCGTTCGCTCGATCTATGGCCAGGATGAGATCAGCGAGCGCCATCGCCACCGCTACGAGGTCAACATTCACTATCGCGACGCGCTCGAGGGCACCGGGCTTTTGTTCTCGGGCATGTCGCCGGATGACCAGCTGCCCGAGATCGTCGAGCGGCCCGACCACCCGTGGTTCATCGGAGTCCAGTTCCACCCCGAGCTGAAAAGCCGCCCGTTCGAACCGCATCCGCTCTTCGCGGGATTCGTCGAGGCGGCGCTGAAGCAGAGCAGGCTGGTCTAGCCCAATTCTCCCCTGCATTCGCAGGGGAGGGGGACCGCACGCAGCGTGGTGGAGGGGCCCCTGGGAACGGCTCTGCGACTCGACCGTTACGGGGCCGACTCACACCAGGAGGAAACCACATGCTTTTGACGATCGCCATCATTCTGCTCGTCCTTTGGGCGCTCGGCTTCTTTGCCTTCCATGCGGCCGGCGCGCTGATCCACATCCTGCTAGTCATCGGCATCATCGTGCTGATCTGGAACTTCGTCGCCGGCCGCCGCGGCGTTTAATCCTTCGCGAGCGCGCAAGCGTTGCGGGGCGCGTTTACCCCGCTTACATGCTCCGCATGACGAACAGTATTTCGACGCGGCTCGCCGTAATCGGGTCGGGACCCGCCGGATATACCGCGGCGATCTACGCGGCGCGCGCAGGCCTGCAGCCGATCGTGATCCAGGGCATTCAACCGGGCGGGCAGCTTACGACGACGACCGACGTCGAGAATTACCCGGGTTTCCGCGACGTGATCCAGGGCCCGTGG
This sequence comes from Sphingomicrobium sp., assembly GCA_039933195.1. GTDB lineage: Bacteria > Pseudomonadota > Alphaproteobacteria > Sphingomonadales > Sphingomonadaceae > Sphingomicrobium. The sequence goes on from JBDTON010000120.1 coordinate 2,011, forward strand.
CTGGTGGAGGAGATGCAGGCCCAGGCCGAGCACGTCGGGACCAAGGTCGTCTGGGATCACATCGTCAGCGTCGATCTTTCCCGCCGCCCGTTTCGCCTAACGGGTGACGGCGGGCAGCAGTATTTCGCGGACGCTTTGGTGATCGCGACGGGCGCGCAGGCCAAGTGGCTGAATCTTCCGTCCGAAGAGCATATGAAGGGCAGGGGCGCATCGGCTTGTGCGACCTGCGACGGATTCTTCTATCGCGGCAAGCGCGTCGCCGTGATCGGCGGCGGCAACACCGCGGTCGAGGAAGCGCTGTACATGACCAACCATAGCCATGACGTCACCTTGATCCACCGCCGCGATTCCTTGCGCGCCGAGAAGATCCTTCAGGACCGGCTGTTTGCCAATCCCAACATCAAGGTCATTTGGGATTCCGAGGTGGTCGAGTTCGTCGGCGGGGGCGATCCGGAAGCGCTGGTCGGGCTCGATATCAGAAACAAGCGCACCGGCGAGACGACGCGGGTGCCGGTGGAAGGCGCGTTCGTCGCCATAGGCCATTCGCCCGCGACCGAGCTGTTCAAAGACCAGCTCGACCTCGATCCCGAGGGCTACATCACCGTCGAACCCGGAACCACGCGCAGCAGCGTGGCCGGAGTGTTCGCCTGCGGCGACGTGATGGACAAGATCTACCGCCAGGCGGTCACCGCCGCCGGAACCGGCTGCATGGCCGCGCTCGACGCGGAAAAATATCTTGCGGCGCAGGAATATGAGGCGATAGCCGCCGAATAGGGGTTCGACAGGGGGCGACATGAAGCCGAGGGGGCCGATCCCGCCATATTTCTCCGCCAATGGTGACGGTCAGCTGCTGATCGGCGGCGTTGCGGCAGAGGAGATCGTCGCGGAGGCGGGTGGAACCCCGCTCTTCGCCTATGACAACAATATCGTCGGCGGGCAGATCGCTCGGCTCAGGGCCGCAATGCCTGACGGCCTCGCTCTATATTATTCCGTGACTGCAAATCCTTACGAGCCGTTGCTCAATTTTATCGGCAGGTACGTCGAGGGGTTCCGCGTCGTCTCCAAAGGTGAGCTCGAGCGCCTCAAGCGGGCTGAGCTTGCCGGAATTCCGATGACCTTCGCCGGCCCCGGCAAGCGCGACGACGAACTCGAGGCGGGGATCGCCGCCGGTGCGACGATCAGCGTCGAGAGTGAAGGCGAAGCGCGGCGAACGATCCTCGCCGCCGAGCGGCGCGGCGTCCGGCCCAAGGTCGCTGTCCGGGTCAACCCGCCGTTTGCGATCGAGAATGGCCGGGTGACGATGGGTGCGCGAGCGAGCCCGTTCGGAATCGATGCCGAGCGGGTGGCGCCTGTCGTTGAAGGCCTGATCGAAGCCGGCGTCGACTGGCGCGGTCTGCACGTCTTCGCCGCGGCGCAATGCCTCGATGCATCGGCTCTGATCGACGCCCACAAGGCGATCATCGCCTGTGCCGGCGAGATCGCGGCCGAGCTTGGAAGGCCGCTTCCCGAATTGAACCTCGGCGGCGGCTTCGACGTGCCGTGCTTCGCCGACGAGGAATCGCTCGACGTCTATCAGATGGCCGCCGCGCTGCATGAGACCTTGTGCAACGGACCGGAGTTGCTGGCGACGACGCGGCTGTCGCTCGAGCTCGGACGCTGGCTGGTCGGCGAATCCGGCGTCTATCTGACCCGCATCCTCGACAGGACGGAAAGCTGCGGCGAGACCTTTCTCACCACCGACGGCGGCGGCCATCATTTGCTCCGCGCGACCGGCTGCCTGCTCGAACGCAACCGCGGCAATTACCCGATCGCAGTAGCCACGCGTTTCGACGCTCCTCGCGACCAGCAGGTGACGGTCACCGGTTGCCTCGCCACTCCGTACGATGTGCTTGGCGACGAAGTCATGCTGCCCCACGCCGAGCCAGGCGATCTTATCGCCATTTTCTGCGCGGGCGCGTACGGCCTCACAGCGAGCCCACAGGCATGGGAGAGCCGCCCTCCGGCGCGCGAGATCCTCGTTTAGGGATAAACGGCCTCGAGGAAATACAGCCCTTGCGGCGGGGCGTTGAAACCGAGCGCCGAGCGGTCGCGCGCCTCGAGCGCCTTGCGGATGTCCTCGGGCTGCCATTGCCCGCGTCCGACCAGCGCGAGGCAGCCGACCATCGAGCGCACCTGATGATGCAGGAAGCTGCGCGCCGCCGCCTCGATGCGGATTTCGTCGCCCGCGCGCGTGACCTCTAGGCGATCGAGCGTCTTCACCGGGCTGTCGGACTGGCACTGCGCCGAGCGGAACGTGGTGAAGTCGTGGCGCCCGACCAGCATGGCCGCAGCCTGCTGCATGGCCTCGAGCTCCAGCGGAACGGCGATGTGCCACGCGCGCCCGGCGTCCACAGCCGGCGGTGCCCGCCGATTGAGGATGCGATAGAGATAGCGCCGCCCGACGCACGAGAAGCGCGCGTGCCAGTCCTCGGCGACTCGTTCGACGGCGAGGACCGAGATCGGGGCAGGGCGGACCAGCGCATTGAGGCCCTCGCGTAGGCGGTGCTCGGTCAGACCTTTTTCGATCTCAACATGAGCCGCCATCGCTAGCGCGTGGACCCCCGCATCGGTCCGCCCCGCGGCGTGCACGCTCGCAAGCTCGCCCGTCATGCGGTGGATGGCTTCCTCGAGCGTCTGTTGCACCGACGGCCCATGCTCCTGGCGCTGCCAGCCCATGAAAGGCGCGCCGTCATATTCAATGGTGAGCCGCCAGCGGGTCACTTGAGGATCGTTCCGGCCGCGATCGCGAATCCGCGAAGCAGCTCCCCGGCTGCCATGATCGCGCGCCCGGCGCGCTGGACCTTCAGCGGGCGGATGTAACCTTCGCCGCATGCTATGCTGAGGCAGTCGTCGAGCACCTCGCCATGACGGCCCGTCGCGTCCATGCCGACTGCCGCCTCCAGCAATTTAATGCGCTCGCCTTCGACGTCGAACCAAGCGCCGGGGGAGGGCGCAAAGGCGCGAACCTGCCGTTCGACGTCTACGGCAGGGCGGCTCCAGTCGATGCGCGCCTCGGCCTTGTCTATCTTCTTGGCATAAGTGGCTCCGGCAATTGGCTGCGGCTCGGGCGGAGTCGGGCTGTCGAGCCACTCGACCAACATCCGCGCGCCAAGATTTGCCATCTCGTCCGTAGCTTGACCGGTGTTCTTGCCACGAATGTCGAGCGTGTGACGCATCAGCATCGGGCCCGTGTCGAGTCCCTCATCCATCCGCATCAGCGTGACCCCGCTGGTTTCGTCGCCGGCGAGGATCGCTCGCTGGATCGGCGCCGCCCCACGCCAGCGAGGGAGGAGCGAAGCGTGGACGTTGATGCAGCCGAGTCGCGGCGCGTTGAGGATGGGCTTGGGCAGGATCAGCCCATAGGCTGCGACCACCGCGAGATCGGCGTTCAGCTCGCTAAACCGCTGCTGTTCGTCTTCATTCCGCAGCGACTTCGGCGTCCGCACCTCGATCCCGAGCTGCTCCGCCCGTTGGTGCACCGCCGTCTTCTGTTCCGCCTTTCCGCGTCCGGCTGGGCGCGGCGGCTGTGAGTAGATCGCAATGACGTCATGTCTTCCGTCGACCAGCCAATTGAGGCTCGGCACCGCGAATTGCGGCGATCCCATGAAGACGATGCGCATCGCGGCGCGTATGGCGAAACGGAGCGGAATTGCCTACCTCGGCGCAGCTGGATTGTTTCGTCGTTGCGCTGCTCGCAATGACGGCGTCCAGATCGTCATTGCGAGCGAAGCGAAGCAATCCAGAATGGCCAGTCAGGAAATCGAAGCGCTGTCACAGGCGCTGGCACGCCTTCCCGGCCTCGGGCCGCGCTCGGCGCGGCGCGCGGTGCTGTACCTGATGAAGAAGCGCGAAACGGCGCTCCAGCCGCTGATCGCCGCGCTTCGGAACGTCGCGGAAAAGCTCTCGACCTGCTCCGTCTGCGGCAACGTGGACACCTCCGACCCCTGCTCGATCTGCCGCGACCCCAAGCGCGACGACAAAATGCTGTGCGTGGTCGAGGAGGTCGCGGACCTGTGGGCGCTCGACCGCTCGCGGCTCTTCCCTGGCCGCTATCACGTGCTCGGCGGACGGCTGTCCGCGCTCGAAGGCGTGCGACCCGTGGACCTCACGATCGACACGCTGGTGAGCCGTGTCGCGAAGGGCGGGATCGACGAGGTCGTGCTGGCGATGAACGCGACTCTGGAAGGCCAGACCACCGCCCATTACCTCGCCGAACGACTTGAGAATTTCCCCATCCGCCTCAGTCAGTTGGCTCACGGGCTTCCCGTTGGAGGTGAGCTCGACTATCTCGACGAGGGCACGCTCGCCCAGGCGCTGCGCGCGCGCCGCCCGGTTGCTTGAAGCGCCGCGCGAAGGACACTAAATTCCTTCCATGGCCATCCTGCCCATCGTCGAAGTCCCCGATCCGCGCCTGCGGCAGATCTCCTCGCCCGTCGGACAAGTCGACGATGGCGTGCGCGCGCTCGTGGCGGACATGTTCGAGACGATGTACGCCGCGCCCGGCATCGGCCTCGCCGCAATCCAGGTCGGCGTTGCCAAGCGCATCCTGGTGATCGACTTGCAGGAACCCAAAGAAGAGGGCGGCGAGCCGGTCCGCGACCCACGGGTTTTCATCAACCCCGAGATCCTCGACCATTCCGACCAGGAAGTGCCCTACACCGAGGGCTGCCTGTCGGTGCCCGACCAGTATGCGGAGGTTGACCGGCCAGACCGGATCCGGGCTCGGTGGCTGGACCTCGACGGCAGGCTCCGCGAGGAAGACATCGAGGGACTGCTGGCGACGTGCCTGCAACACGAGATGGACCATCTCGATGGAGTGCTCTTCATCGACCATCTGTCGCGCCTCAAGCGCGAGATGATCCTCAAGAAGATCGCCAAGCTACGTAAGGAGCAAGGGCTGAAGGCCGCCTAGGCCGGTTCCAGCACTGCCATCGCCGCGTTGCGGCAATCCTCCGCACATTCCCGGCACATCTGCGCGCACAGCTTGCAATGCTCGTGGTCATGCCGCTCGCACTCGACCGCGCAAGCGTCGCAGACGCGCGCGCAGACCTCCAGAATCTCCCGAAGCACGGCTTCGTTCGAGCCCGTCCGGCGCGTGGCCAGCTTGCCGGCCGCTTCGCACACGTCGGCGCAGTCGAGGCAGGACCGAATGCACTGGCGCATGTCCATTTCCTCCGCGGCGCAGGCGTCGGCGCAGCTGAGGCACATCCTTGCGCAGTACATCAGGTGATGCGCTGCATCGGCCAGCGGCTGGTTGACGTGGCCGTGGGCGTCAGGGTGCAGGGCGATCATCTTGCGGATGGACATGGCGAGGCTCCCGAGAATCCTGTGGAGAACCGACGCGGCCTTGCACGGTTCCGCTTGTGACGGAAGGCTTTCCGCCGTAAGTTCCTATTCTGTTCCGGGGAGTCACGGTCATGGATGCGGCCGTCATTGCTTTTGTCATCGTCGCATTGGGTGTCGGGGTGCTGATCGGGTGGCTGGTCGGCGGTCGGGATGGCGCTGCCGCCAAGCAAACTGTCGAAAACCTCCGGCTCCAGCTTGATGAAGTGGTGAAGGAGCGGGACTCCAGTCGCGGCGCGGTTTCCGAGCTCGCCGCGCTGAAAGCGGCGCACGAGGAGCGCGAAAGGTCTTTCCAGCAGCAGATCGAAGCGCTCAAGGACGCGAAAGAGAGCCTTTCCGCGCAGTTCCACGAGATTGCCAACAAATTGCTTGGCGATGCGCGCAAGACCTTCCTCGAACAGGCCGGGGAGAAGTTCACCCAGGCGGTGTCGCCGGTCGAAGCCCTTCTGAAGACCTATCAGGAGAAGCTGCAGACGATCGAGAAAGAGCGCGTCGACCATTATGCGGGGCTGCGCGAAGCCGTTGAGCTGGTGCGGACGGGACAGGGACAGGTCCGCGACGAGACCCGCAGCCTAGTGAACGCGCTGCGTGCGTCGCCCAAGGCGCGCGGGCGCTGGGGCGAGCAATCGCTCAAGAACGTGTTGGAGCAGGCGGGACTGAGTCCGCACGCCGATTTTCAGACCGAGGTTTCGGTCGAGGGCGAGGAGGGGCGTCTGCGGCCAGACGTCCTTGTCCGCCTGCCGGGCGGGCGAAAGCTGGTGATCGACGCAAAATGCTCCCTGAACGCCTATCTGGACGCTTGCGACGAAGTCGACGAGGCGAAGCGCGAGGCCTGTTTCCGCGCCCACGTCGCTTCGATCCGCACGCATGCTCAGCAGCTAGGGTCGAAAGCCTATTGGGCGCAGTTTGGCGATGCGGCCGATTATGTGATCATGTACATCCCCGGGGAGCATTTTCTCGCCGCGGCGCTCGAGCAGGATCATACGCTGTGGGATTGGGCGTTCGAGCGGCGGGTGCTGCTCGCAACGCCGACGAATCTGGTGGCGATCGCGAAGACGGTTGCTAGCATCTGGCGGCAGGAGCGCTTGGCTGAAGCCGCCCAAGAAATTGCAACGCTTGGCAAGGAGTTGCACTCGCGTCTTGGGACGATGAATGAGCATATGACACGGGTCGGCAAGAACCTCGCGACCGCCAACGGCGCGTACAACCAGATGGTCGGAAGCTTCGAAAGCCAGGTGCTCACTCAGGCAAAGCGCTTCGAGGCCCTGGGCGCGGGCAGCGCCAAAACGCTCGACACACCGCCGATGGT
>JBDTON010000121.1:0-2033 GCA_039933195.1 Sphingomicrobium sp.
GGCTCCCAATGGTGGCCGTCGGGGTCTTCGAAACTGCGGCCGTACATCACTCCATGGTCCTGCTTTGGACCGGGATCGGCCTTGCCGCCGGCGGAGGCGGCAGCTTCGACCATCCGGTCGACCGACTCGCGATCCTCGCATGAGATCGCGAGGAGCACCTGACTGCTGTTGTGCGCGTCGGCAATGGGCTTGCCGGTGAACGTGGCGTAAAATGGGTTAGTCAGAAGCATGACGAAGATGGTGTCGGAAATGACCATCGCGGCGGCTTTGTCGTCGGAGAATTTGGGCTCCTTGGTGGCGCCGATCGCTTCATAGAAGCGGACCGATTGCTCCAGATCGCTGACAGGCAGGTTCACGAAAATCATCTTCGGCGTCGTCATCATATGTCCTCCTCTTTTTCGCCTGGGCGACCCGATTCGCTTGCTTTTTGCGGCTTCCAGTTATAAATTGCAACTGTGAAGTTAAAAAAAGTAACTAAGCAGCGACCAAAGGAGGAAAAGCGTCGGTACGACGACGCCTGCGGACTCGCTCACGCACTCGAGCTGCTTGGGGAGCGCTGGGCGATGCTCGTGCTGCGCGAGCTCGCTTACGGCCCGCGGCGATTTTCCGAGCTCAAGGCTGACCTTCAGGGGATCAGCGCGAATGTGCTTACGCAGCGCCTGATCGAGCTGGAAGCGCGCGGGCTCGTACGCAAAATCAAGCTTCCGCCACCAGCGTCGGTCCAGGTCTATGAGGCTACCGAGTGGGGTCTGGAAGCCGTTCCGGTTATCGCTTCACTCGGCCGGTGGGCTGCCCGCAGCCCTTGCCATGATCCGACGCTGCCGATGAGCCACGTTTCGCTCATCATGTCGCTTCAGACCTTGCTTTCAGCGGCGCTGGCAGATCGGCTCCGCGCGCGGATTGGATTCCGCCTTGGGGAGGCGAACTACGTCACCATTCTCCACGAGGGCCGCCTCGACGTCGAACGCGGCGAGTTGGGCGATTGCGACGTGGAGTTCATCGGCTCTCCGAGCGAAGTCGCCGCGGTGATCCACGGCGGCGCGCCTCTTGAAACCATCGACGTGAAGGGAGACATGGAGTTGGCGAGGCGTTTCGTGACGCTCTTCCCGCTGCCCCCAAAAGTTGCGTGAATGTTGAGGCGCGCGCGCCCTTCCCCTAAGGCCTAAAGCTATGACCGACCTATCCAATGTGAACCCTGAAAGCCGCGCGGAGACGCTGATGGCATCGCCCGACAAGATCGCCAAGGTGCGCGACCTGTTCGGAGTCGATTCGGACATGGAGGTCCCGGCATTCAGCGAGGCCGACGAGCGCGTTCCTGATCTCGACCCAACCTATGTTTTCGACCCGGATACGACGCTCGCCATCTGTGCCGGCTTCGCCAAGAACCGCCGCGTCATGATCCAGGGCTATCACGGCACCGGAAAATCGACCCATATCGAACAAGTCGCCGCTCGGCTCAATTGGCCGATGATCCGAATCAACCTCGACGCGCACATCAGCCGCATCGATCTTGTGGGTCGCGACGCGATCGTCCTTCGCGAAGGCCAGCAGGTCACCGAATTCCGCGAGGGGCTTCTCCCTTGGGCGCTGCAGCACCCGGTCGCTTTGGTGTTCGATGAATATGATGCCGGCCGTCCCGACGTGATGTTCGTCATCCAGCGCGTGCTCGAGGCCGAGGGTAAGCTCACCCTGCTCGACCAGAATCGGGTGATCCGCCCCAATGCGTGGTTCCGGCTGTTCGCCACCACCAACACGGTCGGGCTCGGCGATGTCACCGGGCTCTATCATGGCACTCAGGCGATCAACCAGGGCCAGATGGACCGCTGGAACATCGTCGCCACGCTCAATTATCTGCCCGCAGCGGTCGAGGCGCAGATCGTTCTCGCCAAGTCGGGCGAATACGACGACCCCGGGGGCAAGGCGATTGTCGAGAAGATGATCAAGGTGGCGGACTTGAGCCGCCAAGGGTTCATAAACGGCGACATCTCGACCGTGATGAGCCCGCGCACGGTGATCAGCTGGGCGCAGAACGC
>JBDTON010000122.1:0-2189 GCA_039933195.1 Sphingomicrobium sp.
ATGAGACCGGGCAGATCGTCGGCGACCGTGTGCTTCCGTTCGACGATGCGCTGGTCGCTCGGGAATGCGCAGCTTGAGCGCGCTGTGGACCTCCGAGGAAATCGCGGCCGCGACCGGCGGGACTGCGAGCGAATCCTTCGAAACGACCGGCGTAACGTTCGACAGCCGCGAGGTCGGGCCGGGCGACCTGTTCGTCGCGATGCCGGGCACGGTTTACGACGGACACACGTTCGTCGACGCCGCCTTTGCCGCGGGCGCCGCCGGCGCCGTCGTCTCCAACCCCGCGAGCGGCCCCCATGTGTTGGTCGCCGACACCTCCGCGGCGCTGCAGGCGCTCGGCCGGGCCTCGCGCGAACGTGCGCATGCGACGGTGTTGGGAGTCACCGGTTCAGTCGGCAAGACCAGCACCAAGGAAGCCCTCTACGCGGCGCTCGACCGCTGCCGCCCTGGCAAGGTCCACCGTTCGGTCAAGAGCTACAACAACCACACCGGCGTGCCGCTGTCGCTGGCCCGCATGCCGGCCGATGCCGACTTTGCCGTGCTCGAAATGGGCATGAACAATGCCGGCGAGATCGCGGCTCTGACTCGGCAGGTCCGCCCCCATGTCGCGATCATCACTGCCATTGCTCCGGCCCACATCGAAAACCTCGGCTCCGAAGAAGCGATCGCCGACGCGAAGGCGGAAATCTTCGAAGGTCTTGAGCCAGACGGGGTGGCCGTCATCCCCAACGACACGCCGCATCGCGACCGGCTGGTTAAAGCCGCGCGGCGCCATGCCGACCGGATCATCACTTTCGGCGGCGGCGATGCCGACGTGCATGCGGTCCATGCGGTTGCGGCGGAAGGCGGCGGAAGCCTGATCAGCGCGGCTTTACTCGAGCGCGAGCTGACCTTCACCATCTCGCAGCGCGGCGAGCATTGGGTTTCGAACTCGCTCGCCGTGCTCGCAGCCGTCGAGGCGGTGGGCGCCGACGTCGCGGTGGCAGGACTGGCGCTCGCCGACATGGGCGGTCTCAAGGGCCGCGGGCAGCGTCACCTGCTCGGGATCGGCGGCGGGGAAGTGCTGCTGATCGACGAAAGCTACAACGCCAATCCCGCTTCGATGGCCGCAACGCTGCAAAGCCTCGGCGCCGAGCGCGACGTCGAGCGGCGAATTGCCGTGCTCGGACCGATGCGCGAGCTGGGGGCGCATAGCAGCGCACTCCACGCGCGCCTCGCGCCCGAGGTGCTCAACGCACATGTCAACGAGCTGATTCTGATCGGCGAGGAGATGCGCCCGCTGGCCGAGCAGGTGGTCGGCAAGGTCTCGCTCGACCTCGTATCCACCGTCGACGAAGCAACCGACCGGCTGATGCGGCTGCTGCGGCCGGGCGATGCGGTGCTGGTCAAGGCGTCCAACTCGGTCGGCCTTGCTCGACTGGTGGAACGGGTGGCAGGGGGCCTCGAATGCTCTACCTGATCGCCGAGCAGCTCGGCTTCCCCGGCATTCTCAACCTCATCCGCTACATCAGCTTCCGCGCCGGAGCGGCGAGCGCGACCGCTCTGCTCATCGGCCTTCTGCTCGGGCCCAAGTTCATCAGCTGGCTGCGCGTGACCCAGGGTAAGGGCCAACCCATCCGCACCGACGGCCCGCAAAGCCATCTCGCCAAGCGCGGCACCCCGACGATGGGCGGCCTCCTGATCCTGACTTCGGTCTCGGTCTCGGTCCTGCTGTGGATGGAGCTGGGCAACCCCTATGTCTGGGCGTGTCTGGTGGTCACAGCGGGTTTCGGAGTGATCGGGTGGCTCGACGATTACGACAAGGTCAAGAAAGCGCACCACGCGGGCCTCTCGGGCAAGACGCGCCTCGCGCTCGAATTCCTGATCGCTGGCTTTGCCACGTGGATGATGGTGCGCGCCGGCACGTCCGACCTCTATCTGCCCTTCATCAAGGAACCGGTGGTCGACCTCGGCTGGTTCTACATCGCCTTCGGCGCCTTCGTGATCGTCGCCTTCGGCAATGCGGTGAACCTCACCGACGGGCTCGACGGCCTGGCGACGATGCCGGTGATCATCGCCTCGATCGCCTTCCTCCTCATTTCCTACCTGGTTGGCAATGCCCGCTTTGCCGAATATCTCGGCATCCCCCACCTCCTCGGTGTCGGCGATTTGACGGTGCTGCTGCTGGCGATCGTCGGCGCCTGCCTCGC
>JBDTON010000123.1:0-17627 GCA_039933195.1 Sphingomicrobium sp.
GCCGGCAATGATGCATTGGAGCCGCCTACGGTCGCGTTGATCATTCCCATCCAGGAGTACCCCCCTTGCCCGTAGGCGCGAGCGACGGCCGGAGCCTGATCGCACTCGCCTCTTCGAGATTGGTACAAGTTGAGCGGCTCGGCAATCCAATGATACTCGTAGCGTGGTCCCTGTCTCGCGACGGCACAACATGACGGCCCCTCCCTCGCAATCGTGAGCAGGAAGACTAAGACTTCTCGCGCATGATCCGGAGGGGAAAGGACGAGTCTTGGTCATGACGAACTTGCGCCCCATCAAAGCCCTTCTTGTCACGCTCGCGGCGGCGGTAGCGCTTGGTGCAGGGATCTGGACGGCGGGGCGCGGCGAGAGCGCCGCGACGATCACGCTTAACGCCAATCAGCACTTCCAGACCATGAGCGGCTGGGAGGTGTCAGCGCGGCTTTGGGAGCAGAACAAGGCCAAGAACGCCTATGATCCCACCTGGCTCAAGTATCGCGACGAAATCCTCGACCGCCTCGTCACTCAGGTCGGCATTGACAGCGTTCGTGTGGAGGTCCGCAGTGGATTCGAGAATCCCGTAGACGCATGGGCGCGCTTTGAAGGAGGCGTGGACAGCTACACGGATTGGCGCAAACGGCGATACGAGACAATCAACGACAATGCCGACCCCAATCGACGCAATGATGCGGGTTTCCACTTCTCTGAGCTTGACTACCAGATGCGCAACATCGTGCTGCCGATGCGGGCACTCCTCGCCCAGCGCGGCGAACGCCTGCATATCAATCTCTGCTATGTCGACTTTCGGCCTGAGGGAAGCACAGGCAATATCGAGCATGCACTGGCGCCTGCGGAATATGCGGAGCTCATTCTGGCGGCGTTCGATCACCTCAAGCAAGGGTTCGGTATTACGCCGGACTCATTCGAGATTGTCCTTGAGCCGGAGAAAACTGACCATTGGCGCGGCCAACAAATAGGACGCGCACTCGTCGCGGTGGCCGCACGGTTGCGTGCGGCAGGCTATAGACCGGAGTTCATCGCGCCTTCGACCATGCGTGCGAGCTCGGCGCCTGAATACATCGACGACATGCTCTCGGTTCCCGGTGCGTCCGGCCTCATCTCAATGATCTCATTTCATACCTATGACACGCCATGGGACGCGACGCGCCGCGCAATCTGGTCCCGGGCGCACCGTCTGGGCGCAACCACCGGAATGCTCGAGCATTTTCCGGCGACGCCTGATGAAATCCACCGGGACCTGACCGTCGCCAACGTGTCACGCTGGCAGCCGTATGGCATCGCCTACCTGGATGAGCCTGCGCGCAATGCGCAGGGCGCCTATCTCCTTCTGGCCGATCCGTCCCGGCCGCGTGGGTCAGCGGTGCGCCTGGCGTCGTCGACCGGAGCGCTTGCTCAATATTTCCGCAACGTGCGTCGCGGCGCGGTGCGGATCGCCGCGAGCTCGAACAATTCGAGGAAGCGCGCGACCGCTTTCATCAATCGAGATGGCAGCCATGTCGTGATCGTTGCTGCCGACGAAGGCGGCGAGGTCCGCATCTCAGGCTTGCCGAGCGGCACGTACGATATCAGCTTCGCGCCTCATGGAGGCGAGCCGACACCATTGTCGCGCGCGAGTGTGACTGATGGATTTCTGGTTGCAAGGATCCCGGCCAAGGGTGTCTGGGTCGCGCGACAGCAGAAAAGTCACTGAGGCAGGAAAGGCATTTCGACATAGGTGAGTTTGACGAAGAGCTTCTCGTCGTCGGTCTCGACGCGGCCGACGATCGAAACAAGGAGAAGTTCGCCGACAGCGACACAAAATTCTTCAGAAACCTCGGCACGCTGGTTGGCGGCCAGGTTGCGGCCAAGCTCATTGGTTTGCTCGCCTTTGCCTATCTCGCCCGCATGCTCGATACCGACTCCTATGGCGAGGTAGAGTTCGTCGTCGGTTTGGCCGGTCTATTCGCGACAGTGATTGATCTCGGCCTCGGCACCATCGGCGTCAGGCGCGCCGCGGCAGCTCCGGCGAAGCGCGGTCAGCTTGCTGCACAAATTTTACTCATCCGTACTGCGGTGGCGCTCGTCTGCGGGCTCGCCATGGTGATCGGGATCAATCTGTTCGGGGGATCTCCCGCTCTTCATGGCCTCGTGTTGCTCTATGCCCTCAGCCTGCTGATTAGCGCGGCGTACCAGGAGTGGCTGCTGCAGAGCGCCGGGCTGATGACACAGCTGGCGCTCGCGCAGATTCTCCGCATGTCGGTGTTCTTCGCGGCTGTCCTGCTGCTCGTGCATGGCATCGGGGACGCCGTCCTCGTCGGTGCATCCGAAATCGCCGCGGTTTCCGCCGCCGCTGGCTTCGCGCTGTCCGTGCAATCGCGGAAGATCGCGCCGATCCGCCTCTGGACACACTTCGAAACGGGCTCCTTGATCCGCGAAGCCCTTCCTGTTGCGGTCGGAACCATGATCTGGTCCGCGGCACAATATGCGCCGCTGTTTCTGATGGGCGCATTGGTAGGCGGCGCCGGCGTGGGCTTCTTTGCCGGAGCCAGCCGCCTCGCGGCCTCCGTCGGGACCTTCAGCTTCGTCTACCATTTCAACCTTTATGCGACGGCTTCGCGGCTGGCCCGACAAAGCGCCCTTGCTCTCGCGACGGTCATGCGCAGCTCGTTCCGAGCAACTGCCTGGGTGACAATCGGAGGCGCGCTCGTCGTCTCGATCGCGGCAGCGCCGATCATCACGATCATCTTCGGGCTCGATTTCGCCGCGGCGGCGCCGTCGCTCGCGATCCTGATCTGGACCGTGCCCGTGATGTTCGTGTCCGGTCACGCGCGTTGGTCGCTCATTCTGGCGCACTCGGAAATCGAAGTATTGCGCTCACAAGTTGCAGGTCTGCTGACGGTCGTTGTACTCGGGCTGGCGCTCGTGCCTGCCTACTCTGCCACCGGCGCCGCCATCGCCGCGGTCGGCGGGAACATCGGCGTTTTGGTTAGCTCCCACGCGCTCGCTCGCCATCGCAGAGTGGAGACGCCATCGCTCCTGCTTGCGGTGAAACCTCTCCTGCTGGCGGGCGCACTCGCTTTTTGCACCACGTTGGTTGCCATGCCGGCCTGGGCCGAAGCACTCGGCGCAATCGCCCTCTACGCGCTGTTCGCACCTGTGGTGGATCGTGCACTAGTGCGCGACATCCTCCACCTCGCGCGTGTCGAGGGCGACAGCGGGCGGAGCGCGGAGTGACTGTTGCCGTTGAACCTGAATAACAGGCAGAGGGCGCAGAGCATGTTTGTGGATCCCCTACAGACTTTAGCCGGGCGTTCGGTATTCGTTACTGGAGCCAATGGATTCATTGGCCGACGCCTGGTGCAAACATTGGATCAGGCTGGCGCCAAGGTGACGATCCTGTGTCGCTCTGGGCGTGGAACAACGGCAAAGCACGGGGCATCGGTCAGGACAATCGTCGGTGAGCTGAACAACACCGGTCTATTGGCAACCGCTTTGCAAGACCAGGAGATCGTCTTTCATCTGGCGTACGACGGTCGCGCGACCGCGGCGGCCAACCTCGCGGCGTTCGACTCGCTCCTCGCGGCGTCGGCTCAAGCCGGTGTCGGCCGGATCGTCCATACTAGTTCAATTGTCGTCTATGACGACTGGCCCAACGGGGAGGTCGACGAATCAGGAAGCATGAGCCGTCGTGGTGGCAGCGGCTACCGACAAGCGAAGATCGAAATGGAACGCCGACTGATGGCGGGTCCGATTCCAGCAGCCATTTTGCAACCAACCATCGTCTATGGGCCCGGAAGCGCACTTTGGACGGAACAGTTTCTCGAGTGGTTGTCGATCGGAGATATCGTGCTTCCGACGCCGGAGGGCCATTGCAGCGGCCTTTTCGTCGATGATTTGGTCCAGGCGCTGCTCCGCGCCGGCACATTGCCCGATTTGGCTCAGGAGCGCTTCATCGTCTCCGGATCCGATCCGTTTCCCTGGTCTCGCTTGTTGGAGGGCTACGCGCGCATGGTCGGCAGCGGCGGCGTGCAGCACGTCCCTCTGGAGGAACTGCAGTCCCAATTGGGAACCACGCCAGATGATGAAGACTACGATGAAGGGCCGTCACGTGCGGCTGTTGTTCACGCCGCCGGACGGAGGATCTTTGGCCGCGAGCGCTTCGAGCGCATGGTGCGACGGATAAAGGGACGTCTGGCGAGAGGCGGTAGAATGTATCCCGACGACCATCTGCTGAAACTATTCTCCGCTACCGGTCATTGCCGTATCGGACATGCGAGGGAACGGCTTGGTTTCAATCCCGAATTCGACCTCGCGAGGGGACTTGCCGCGACCGCATCAGATCTGCGCGACCGCGTACGCATCGTCTAGCAGCCCGTAGTACCGCTCCGCCACTTAGCGGCTATCGAGACGACGACACAGTTCAGAGAAATTGAATCCGAGAGAAAAGGAATCGCCAGAAGATGCGTATGAGATTTGGAGTAATCGGGGCGGGAAAGATCGGCAGGCTTCGCATAGGAACAATCAAGGCGAACCCGTCGGTCGATCTTGTCTCCGTGTATGACCAGTCAAAAGAAGCCGTCGAAAGAGCGATCGCCGGTACCGGCGCGAAACCCTGCACAGATCTGGAGACGTTTCTGGATTCCGGCCTGGACGCCGTTGTCGTCGCAACGCCGCCACATGTGCACCGAGAGCTGTGTGTCGCGGCTTTCGCGGCCGGCCTCCATGTTCTTTGCGAAAAGCCCCTCGCCAATTCTGTCGAGGGGGCAGCAGCCATCCTCGCGGCCGCCAAGAAAGCCGGGCGCATTCTCGCGGTGGGATTCAATCTGCGCTACTACCCGATGGTGAAATTCGCTCGCAAGGCCGTGGATGATGGCGTCATCGGAAACGTCACCCACATTCGCGTGTTCGGCGGCCACGAGGGCGTGCACAAATTCCATTCCGACTGGGAGTACAAAATGCCTCAATCAGGCGGCGGAGCCATGATGGATATCGGAATCCATATGACCGATCTGGCCCGCTACTTTCTCGGAGAAATTACGACCGTTTACGGTTGCATGTCGGAGTCCGTCTGGCATGTCGATGGGTCCGAGGACAACGCCATCGCCATTTTCAAGAGCCCCGAGGGCATCGTCGCGAGCTATCAGACAACTTGGAGCGAATGGAAGGGTTACAAGTCGTACGTCGAAGTCTACGGCGACAACGGCATGGTTCGAGCTGCTTACGCTCCCATGTCAAACCTTCTGATCGCGAACACGACCAAGGGCAAGCTACGCAAGGTTCGCAAGTCTTATCCCCAAGTCATCCTCCGTGAGAAGCTGCGGAGCTGGCAGACAACGGCGATCTTGTCTTTCCAGGAAGAACTCGCCGATTTTCTGAAGATGATCAACGGCGACTATAATGTCGCGCTGGCCGATGGGCACGCGGGACTGCGTTCGATTGAGGTCTCAGAAGCGGTTCGTTTGTCCAGTAGAAGCGGCCAACCCGTCGATCTGCCCAATATCGGCAAGATGTACGGTTCGTAGCCTCTAGTCGCGCTTCTGCTCGGCTGCCTTCAATTGAGTCGCAATGCGGTGGCCCGCCCGGGCGGAGAGCGCCATGATCGTCAGGGCAGGATTCTGGAACGGGTTGGTCGGGAAAGAGGCGCTGTCGGTCACATAAACGTTCGGCGCGTCGAAGACCTGGTTGTCGGCGTTCAGGACATGGCGTGACGGATCGGTCCCCATGCACGCGCCTCCGGATTCGTGAATCGACGAGCCAGGAATCAATGCCCCGTCCCGGCTGAACAGCAGCCGGCCGGCAGTCTTGTACACCACTCTCGACAGAAGGCTCTCCTTGCCCAGGATGTTCGGGGACAGCCCAAAGGTCCGGCAAAAATCATCCAGGGCCTCGTTCATGTCACGCACCATTGCGCGTTCGTTGTCCGAATACCGCATGGTGATCTTGGGAGCCGGTATGCCCCAGGTGTCGCGCTTGGACGGATCGAGTTCAATCCGATTGTCCGCCCGAGGCAAAACCTCGCCGATGGTCATGAAGTACCATCCTGGCTCGATCCGACCGACGCATCCCATAATCGAGTAACCGCGAAGGAAACCCAGACCTTCGTTTGTTCCTCGATTGCGGAACGAGGGAATATAAATGGCTGTGTGCGCCCCGAAGTCGTACGGATCGATGTCGCGGTCAAAGCCTTCGATCTCCGGTAGCCGTCCGGCGCGCATCACCACGAGGTGATCGGCAAGATACCGACCGAGATTTCCCGATGAATTACCCAGGCCGCGCGGATGTCGCTGCCCATCTGAATTCAGCAGGATCCGCACGCTTTCGATTGTCGACGCGGCCAATACAACGATCCTGGCGCTCACCGTCACGCGCGCGCGGGTCGCGTCGTCGACATAGGTGACCCCGGTGGCGACGCCGGACTGCGGGTCGGTTTCAATCCGAGAGACGACTGCTCCGCTGCGCAGTTCGAAATGTCCGCTAGCGCTTGCCGCCTTCAACGTTGGAGGCTGATGATCGGCCATGTGGTGAATAACGCGGCTGGCTGTTGCCGGACGGTCAGGCCACCTTTGCGCCAACTGCTCCAGTAACGTGCGTTCGGCCGCTGTCAGGTAGGTGGGCCCTGAAAATTCTCCGTCCGGCAAGTTGACGATGCCGGCGGCCTGACCGGTCACACCCAGAAAGCGCTCAACCCGGCTGTACCACGGTGCGAGGTCTGCGTAGGAAATAGGCCAGGGATCTCCGAACCCATCGAACTCGGCGGCCTTCAGGTCCTGCTCTGACATCCGCACAGCATTTCGCCCCCAAAGGTGCAGTCGACCCCCGACTTGGCGCGCGCGGTACCAATTGAATTGTGTGCCCGCTCCAGTGGTGTAGGGATTCTGGCGATCGTTGATGAACAGGTGCGCGGTTGCGGGTTTGAAGGACATGCAGCGTGCCTGCACATGCTGCCCTGACATCATCGCTTTCACGCGATTGACCAGGTTCGGTTTGGGAGCGCTTCCCTCGGAGTCAGGGAAATCGGCCTTCGGGTCCAGCGCCCTTCCGGCTTCAAGCATCAATGTCCTGCAGCCGCCCTCCGCGGCTTCCTTGGCGACCCACCCGCCGGCCGCGCCGGATCCGATGACGATTACGTCATATTCAGGATTCGTTACCATGTGGTCATGGGCGGCGCGTGATGTATCCCCAGACCTCGCCCAGGCTCCAAACCGTCGTCAGCAGGATGACGTAGGGCAAAGCCGTCAGGTAGCGCAGGCCGCGGCCCTTCCGTGCCTGTATGAGGCCATGCCGCGCGCACAGTACCAGTGCGATCAGGGGACTGCCTAAGATGAGCCCCAGGCGTTCAACAGGCGAAGTCTGCTTGGTCCTGACGTATCCAAAGAGAATTCCCCACTCGAGGCGCTCCCGCAACAGCGGGCCCAGCGTGACCGGAGGGCGTGCATGGTACACCACAAGCTCGTTCGATAGATGCAGTTCTTCTCCCCTGCTCATCAGATACCTGTGGACGATCATTTCGTAGAAGCGTTCGGTCCAGAGATGATGGCTATCCGCGAGCGCCTTTCGCTTATAACTGACATTGACATCGGAAACCCATGATGCCGGGCCGCTCTTGAATGGACGGCCGTATCGCCCGAAATCCGTGACGTAAAAGGTCCAGTGCAACAGGTTGACCGGCTCCCTGCACTCGATGGCCCCACCAATCACGTTGTTTTTCAGTTCAGCGTGAAGGCGGATCAGCGTGCTGGCCCAATCAGGGCTCGGGTGTCCGCGGTCTTCGAGCATCGCGACGATGTCACCAGTGGCAGCGGCAAGACCGTAAGCTCGCCGACGATCGTACAGCTCATGTTGCCCGCCCTGAGACTGGATCGAGCGGGTCGGCACGATGACACCCATGTCGAGAAACTTGATCTGGGGGAACTCGGCGCCGAGCAACTTCGTGTCCAGAATGCTAGCATCGAACGGAATGATGATCTCCAGAGGCGGAGAGTCCTTCATGGCCATCACGGCGAGCAGGAAGTCCCGCAGATAGCGGCCGCCGTCGACGACGGTAACGACGATCGAAAGTACCGGTTTTTTGCTCAACTTGGTCACGTTTCAAACAATGCATGCGATGCGCGGACCGTCAACCAAGCATCCGCCGAGCCAGTGTCCCATTTTAAATACTGGCGAACGGTCGCTGACGATATTGAGCTTGTCATCGACCTTGCTGCACATTGATCAGTAAGGAGCGGGCACCACTTTGGATCGCAAGGCCCGCAGCGACTGCCTAAGGCGGAGATAATTCGAGCGGCCTTTCAAAAGCCCGGTCCAATGCTTGCGATCACGGAAGTAATGCATGTCGATCCGCGGCAGGTCGAACCGGTCTTGGCCGCGCTCTGGGAGCGCCAGGCGCGTTCCGAAGGCCGCGCGATAATGGCGGCCAATCGCTTTCACGACTTCGGCTGAAACACGTCCGTATGGGGCAGCGAAGCCTTCGATTGGCTTACCGATTTGTGCGGAAAGGTCCTCGGCGCATCCCGCGATCTCATCCTCGCGATCCGCAGCGGAAAGTTTGGTAAGGTTGGCATGCGTTCGGCTGTGCCCGCCAAATTCGAAGCCTTCATTCGCCAGTGAGCGTAACATCCCCCAGTCCATAAGCCGACGCGCAGGTTTGTTAGCGCCTTGCCAACTTTCCGCTTGGCCGAGCCGTCGTGTCGGGACGAACACCAAAGCGGAAAAGCCGTGCCGATGGAGGATCGGCGCGGCGACTTGCCCGAAATCTTCGAATGCATCGTCGAAGGTAATCAATACCCCTTTGTCTGCGCCGCCGCTTGCATCCTCGTGCCACTCAATAAACTCGCTCAAGCGCACGCTTCGCCGGTCCAAATCGGCAAGAACCTGCATCTGCATGGCGAAGACGTCGGGAGGAATGCTCGTCGGCCCCGTAGCGTGAGAGATCGAATGATAGGTAAGAACCAGCATTCCGGCCTTAGTCCTCAACCACGTGGGTCTCGAACACCCGGCGATAGGCATGCCACTTTTTCAGATCGAACGAGCCATCTGCATTCAGGCAATCCACCGCCCCGTGGGCCATGGCCAGGGCATGATGTGTGTTGTCATGGGCGAAGAGGCCCTGGCGGCCGAATGTTAGCAGTCCGTGCACACTTTCCACCCAGCGATCGAGGACCTTCAAGTGGCCTTCGAAACCGCGGTCATAGACCGGATAGGCATAGCCGAGTCGACGCGTCTCCGTCCGCCGCACCTTTGCGGTTACAGGCAATCCAACACCGGCGAGCCATTCGCACAATTTAACGCCCAATTCTTTGTCGGGCAGCGCCCAAAGTTCGTCCTCCGGGTCGCACGGCAGTTCGGCGCAGAGCACAGTCACGCCCACCGGCTCGGTGCTGGCGGAATAGTTCTTGGGTTCGGAGAGGCGCGAAATCGGCACTGCGTACTCCGGAAAGTAATGCGCATCATATTCGGTGAACTGGTCCTGCTCGAGCACCAGGTAGATCAGGATCATGCCGCGGTAGCGGACGCGCGAGGCGGCCTTCATGACGGCCGCCGGCGCGGACGGATCCATTAGCGACGCCAGGGTCGTCAACGGCAGCGTCGACCACACGGTATTAGTCTCGATACGGAATTCGACGCCATCCCTCTGGTAGCGGACCGCCTTCACGCGGCTGCCCTCATGCTCGATGCCGGTGATGGAGGCCTCGAGCGCAAATTCGGCGCCAAGTTTCTCGCCGGCCGAGCGTAGCGAATCGCTGATCTGGCCGAAGCCCTTTCGTGGATAATAGAAGCCACCTGTGTGCGGCTTCTTCAAACCGGGAATCTGACCCAGGATTTTCTTCAGGATCTTTCCGATGGAGCTGCCCGAAACGCGCCTTGTGGCAAGCGTCACTGCAAGATCCTCGGGCGGAAGCGCCCAAAGCTTGCGCATGTACGGGTAGTAGAAATTCTCGCACATAGCCGGTCCGAGACCTTGGTGGAGAACGCTCGCGAAAGTCGGTTCGCCGGGAGCGGCGCGACGAAACCGCTTGGTCGCAGCGTCCCAGATCAGTTGGGCCGTGAAGCTCTTGGGCAAGCGCAGCAGCAGATCGACGGGTTTGAGCGGGAAGTGGATCCAGCGGCCCTTCAGCCGAATCCTGCCGTGGCGCGGCCGCCACAGCAAATCGGGTCCGACCGCTTCCTTGATCATGTCAAGCAGGTGCGGCTCGGTGGAGGGGTGCAAACGATGGCTGCCGAAATCGCAGTGGACGCCTTCGACAAGGAAACTGCCCGAGTTCCCGCCGACGCGGGGCGCACGTTCGAGTACCTTCACCCGGGCCTTGCCGCTCTTCGCAAGCATCAGCGCAGCGCCAACGCCCGCCGGACCGGCGCCAAGGACGACTACCTGTTCCATCACGCTTGCCCTGCTCTGATTACGCTGGGTTGGAAGCGCTGCAGCTGGACGAGGAAGCCGATCAGCCCGCTGGCATAAAGCACGGACTGCCAAACCAGCCCAATCGCGACGACCTGCGCGAAATTAGCTCCGAATGGTTTGAGAAGACCGGCCATGCTCGCCTCGCGAAGGCCAAGCCCGCCGAGGCTAAGCGGGGCGATCGCGATGATTTTCGCGGTGGTCCACGCATAGAACCAAGCAGCGACAGGCGCTTCGACGTGAGCCGCACGAGCGAAAGCGATATTGATGCCCACGAACAGGCATTGGATCGTCATCGAGATGATCATGCACAGCAGCAGCCGTCCCGGGCTACGCACCAGCTCTGCGGTGGAATGGATGAGCTTCTTCGATAGCCGCATGAGCTTTCCTGAAGGCTCCCAGCTGGTCGCACTGCGATCAAGCACCAGCGCGGCCGCAAAACCAGTGACCACCAGAACGAGCAATCCAAGCAGTGGCCAGCCAACCCAAATCCTGGAATCCTGTCGATGCCCCCAAGCGATCCACGCGGAACCGAGCGCAATCATGATCAGGCCCAGTGTGTCGAGCAGCCGGTCGGCCAGCGAGCCCATGGCCAGGCGGCCTTTGTCATGTGCGTGCTTCATCACCAGACCAGCGCGCACCACGTCGCCACCGGCAACGCTCGGAAGTGCCAAATTGGCAGCCAGCCCGGCGAGATGGGCGCGAAAAGCCTGGCGGTAGGAAATACCACTCCCGATCAGGATTCGCCATTTCGCCGCGGCAGCGGCGTGGCCGCAGAGAAACAGGACGAGGGCGCTAAGCCAAAGTGCGGCAGAGATCTGGCGTGCCGCAGCCCATACCTGGGAGAAGGGAACGAAATAAAAGATTAGCGCGAGGAGAAGCGCGCTGACGCACACGCGAGTGGTCCATGCGCCCATTCGGCGCCGGTTTTTCTCCGGAAAGGAATTCACGATCAAACCGGTGAAGTACCCGGCTTGGCAGTTGGCCGCAGGTTCAAGCGCGCGATCATGTCGGCGATCAGGCCCAGCGCCCAAAGCAGCACCGCGCCCAGCAAACCGAGCACCGCAGTTTCTGACAAATTATCGATGTAGATGTCGTAGACGCCCTTGAAAAACCCCATGAGGAAGAGCAGCAGTCCCGCTGGCAGATAGATGCGGAGCGGTTGGAAATAGACTGTCAGCCGGGCGACGAGAAACATAAAATTCCAGAAGTCACGGGCGCGCATCTTCGACTGCCCGACCCGCTTTCCATAAGCGATGGGCAAGTAAGCGACACGCATCCCCGAAGCCAACATGCATAAGGTGATCGTTGTGGTGAACGAGAATGCGTCGGGTAGCAGTGGGATGAACTGTTGCAGCGCTTCCCGCCGAAACAGGCGCAGGCCCGAGTTAAGATCGGTGATCGAATGTCCGGCCAGCAGGCCGGCGGTGTGGTTGAGAACCCACTTCGCCGGGCGCCGGATCAGCGGGACCCCCTTCATTCCCGCGCCGCGATCGCCAACGACCATGTCGTTGTACGCGGTCATGGCGATCATTTCAGGCAGGTACGACGCCGGATAGGTGCCGTCGGCATCCAAAATTGCAATGAGCGACGCCGTACTTACCGCGATGCCGGCTTTCAGCGATCGGCCGTAGCCCCCATTGTGCGGGCAATTGACAACCGTCGCTCCAGACGCCTCGGCCCGTTGCCGCGTGTCGTCGCTGGAACCGTCATTTACGACGATGATTTCGTGCGAAATGCCGGCGCGAGTCAGCTCTGAGCGAACGGATTCTACCGTCGCCTCGACCGCGCCTTCTTCGTTGTAAGCTGGAATGACCACTGACACGTCAGGCAGGGAGCCTGAGCGTTCAATCATTTCTCGCGTCGCGGCCAGTTGCCGACTGCCTTCCAACGCCCCCTCCACCTCGAAACTGCAAATTCAGGATATACAATGTCGCCTGGGAGTAAAGTTGAGGGAAGCGCCAGATTCCTAGCTGTATCAACTTCGTACAAACATTTCCGCACTCTTGCTTGTGACATGACTCCGTCGTCTTAAGATGGTCACGATGATACGAGGCACGGACTTAACGGGTCGCGAGGCCGATGCGCGCCCTTTCACGGGCGATGCGCCCGCGTTTGGGGGCCATGACAGCGAGGGCCAGCTCCGGATTGGGCTAGTCACGACCTTCTATCCGCCATGCAATTTTGGCGGGGACGGCAATTACATTCGCAACTTCGTTCATTCACTCGCCCGGCGCGGCTGCGAAGTTGAAGTCATCTATGATGCCGACCCTTGGAAGGTCGGGCGAAGCGCCCTGCGTCCACCGTCGGCTCCAGCGCCAGTTCCGCAGCCAGCGGGCGTAACGGTTCACCAGCTCGAAAGCCGCTGGCCTCTGGCCTCGACCCTTCTCACCCACCAGACCGGACGGCCGATCGTCCAGCATTCCGCAATCGAGTCCATCCTGGCAAAGGGGTTCGATGTCATCCATTTCCACAACATCTCACTCGTTGGGGGTCCTGCCGTCCTGGCGCTGGGAGACGGCATCAAGCTTTGCACGGTTCACGATCATTGGCTCATTTGTCAGAACCACATCCTCTGGCGACACGACCGCGAACTGTGCGTGGGACGCGAGTGCTTCAAATGTTCGCTGACCTACGGACGGCCGCCCCAGGCATGGCGGCGAACCGCCTTGCTGGACGATAGTCTCGAGCACGTGGATGAGTTGATCGCGCTAAGCCAGTCCGTGGCCGACAGACACCGGGAATTCGGCCTGAAGCGCAAAATGCTGCGGATGGCCTCGTTCCTTCCCGATGCCGAGGCAAACACGAGCGACGCGTCGTTGGAGCCGTCGCACCACCGGCCTTATTTCCTGTTCGTCGGTCGCCTGGAAAGGTTCAAAGGCCTGCAGGACGTCATCCCCTGTTTCGACGACGGCAGTCCTGCCGATTTGCTGGTTGCCGGCAGCGGAGAATTTGAGCCCGAGCTGCGGGCGATGGCGAAGGGTCGCAAGACGATTACCTTCCTCGGCCAGGTCGAGCGAGAAAAGTTGGATGGGCTTTACCGTGATGCCATCGCGCTCATCGCTCCGTCGCTATGCTACGAAGTCTTCCCGATGGTGGCGCTGGAGGCGTTCCGACAAGGGACCCCAATAATCGCCCGGAATCTCGGGCCCTATCCGCAGATTATCAATGAAAGTCAGGCCGGACTCCTGTTCGATGACGAGGCCGGGCTCCGCGAGGCTATTGCCGCGGTGGCGGCAAACCCCAAGCTTCGCCACCAGTTGGGCGAGTGCGGCCGGGTCGCTCTTACGGAGCGTTGGACCGAGAGGATTGCCATCGATGAATGGCTGTCCCTGGTTCGATCAATCGCGGTCAGGAAGGGGTTGAATGATACCGTCCGGAAGATCGACCGCTTGCCAGAGACTCCGAATCCCGGATGAGGCCTGGAATTGATCATCCACCTGCAAGCGAGGGGACCAAGTGACCGACATACATCGTTGCTCCGCACCCGCAGCGGGCTATTGATACCGCTAACAGCCGACGGGAGAGCGTATGCGCCTGCAGCGGATTATCGGCGTGCTTGCCGCCATGCTGATCTTCGGCGCGTCGGCGCAGGCCCACGCGGCGGCATACAAGAACTTCCGTGCCGCGATCTATGTGACGGTCGGCGATACCAAGCGCCTTGCCGATCCGGCCACGTTCGAGCGGCAATTCACTCGCGTGTCGTCGCAGCTTTCGTTCGATAAGGTCTATATCGAGGCCTACCGCGACCGCGTTTTCGCGACGGACGCGGAGCTGGAGACCGTCAAGCGCGAGTTCCAGGCGAAGGGCATTCAGACCTCGGGGGGGATTACGCTGGCGGCGGGCGGGTCGGGCGGCCAGTTCGGCACCTTCGACTACGAGAATCCGGCCGACCGCGCCGAATGCGAACGCGCGGTTCGGCTGATCGCGCGCCACTTCGACGAAGTGATCCTCGACGACTTCTTTTTCTACACGTCGAAGAGCGACGCGGACATCGCCGCCAAAGGCAATCGCAGCTGGACCGACTATCGGCTCGCGAAGATGCGCGAAGCGAGCCGCGATCTCGTGCTGCGGCCGGCAAAGCAGGAAAATCCGCGCGTTCGGGTCATCATCAAATATCCCAATTGGTACGAGCATTTCCACGGCCTCGGCTACGACCTCGCCGAGCAACCGCACATGTTCGACGCGATCTACACGGGTACCGAGACGCGCGATCCGGTGATCACGGACCAACTGCTGCAGCAATATGAGAGCTACGAAATCTATCGCTATCTCGCGAACGTCAGCCCGGGCGCGAACCTCGGCGTTTGGGCCGACACTTACTCCATCCGCGCCATCGACCGGTACGCGGAACAGCTTTGGGATGGGCTCTTCGCCAAGGCGCCCGAGCAGATGCTGTTCAACTGGAGCCCGATGGCGGAGGACAAGCCCGCGCCTGCCGGCCAACGGCCGTGGGCGAAACAGGCGACGAGCTTTCGCTGGCCGAAGGGCGGAGGCGGCTGGGCAAGCGCGGCGAACGAGGCCCTGCACATCGCCGACGCGGTGCTCGGCGAACTCGGCAATCCCGTGGGCGTCGCGAGCTATCGGCCGGCGCATGCGACCGGCGAAGACTTCTTGCACAATTACATCGGCAACCTCGGAATCCCGATCGAGCTCTATCCCGAATATCCGGCGCAAGCGCACACCATCCTGCTGACCCAGGCGGCGGCAGCGGATCCGCGGATTATCGCAAAAATCGACGCGAGCCTTCATTCCGGTGCGAACGTGATCGTCACCTCGGGCTTTTTGGAAGCGATGCAGGACCGCGGGTTTCAGCAGCTCGCCGAATGGCGCGCGACCGGGCACACGATCGCCATCGACCGCTATTTCGACGGGTTCGGCGCGGGCAACGGGACCGAGCTGAAGGAAGCCGGCAAGACCGCGCCGGTGCTGTTCCCCGAGGTGCGCTTCTACACCAACGACAGCTGGGGGATCATTCGCGGGGTCGCGGCCGCGAAGGGCTTTCCCATCCTGCTGATGAATCACTATTCCAAAGGCACTTTGTACCTGTGGACGATGCCGGAGAATTTCGGCGATCTCTACGCGCTTCCGCGGCCCTTGGTGACGCGGATCAAGGAGTATCTGTTCGCCGATGCGCCGGTGCGGATTGACGCGTCCGACCACGTTGCATTGTTCACCTATGACAATGGCGCTTTCATCGTCGAGAATTATCGCGACGATGCGGCGACGGTACGCATCGCCCGCACAGGTCGGACCGCGACTGAGAGCACAATCATTCCGCCCCACAGCTTCCGCGTTTTCCGGGCGCAACGGTAACCATTTCGGATGGTAAACGAAGCCGCAACCCACTTCCTTTAGACACTCGTCAGCCAAGTGCGTCAGACTGGCAGAGTGGAACCGGTGCATGCGGAGTGGACGCCGCACGCGCCAATCGAAGTGGGATGTGGGATGAAACATGAAGCGATTCTGGAGGGGCACGAGCTGCTCTCCAGGGACCCGCGCGTCGGGACGGGGCTGGCCGTTCGCGTGCATTGCGAGGCGGGCGACATCGACGCGGAGATCGTCAACCTGTCGGCCGACGGCTTCCGCCTGCAGTCCGCGAACCCGCTGCAAGCCGGCTGGGTCGTGACGCTCCACGCGGCCAAGGATTTTCCCGTGAAGGCGCTGATTTGCTGGGCGAACGGCCATGACGCCGGCGGCGTGTTCGCCGAGGCGGTAGCGCTCTAAGCATCAAACCCTCAGCGCCGCGGCGGCTTCGGCCTCGCGCTTCAGGTTGCGGGCGAGCTGCGAGAGGCCGTTGAGATATTGCGGCGGACAAGAGACGTCGCGGTAATCGAGCTGGGCGGCGGCGCGCAGGGTCCACATCGGGTCGATCAAATGCGGACGCGCGAGCGCGACGAGGTCGGCGCGCCCGGCGGCGAGGATCGAATTGGCGTGGTCGGGCTCATAGATGTTGCCGACCGCCATGGTCGCGAGGCGGCCCTCGTTGCGGATCTTGTCCGAAAACGGCGTCTGGAACATGCGGCCGTAGACCGGCTGCGCGTCGGTCCAGGTCTGGCCGGCGGAAACGTCGATTAGGTCCGCGCCTTCGCGCGCGAACGCCTCGCCGATCTCCACCGCTTCGTCGGGCGTGATGCCGTCTTCGCCCGCCCAGTCCGTCGCCGAAATGCGCACCGACATCGGCCGGCCGGACGGCCAGGCGGCGCGCATCGCGGCGAACAGTTCGAGCGGGTAGCGCAGGCGGTTCTCGAGCGATCCGCCATAGTCGTCGGTGCGCCTGTTCTGCAGCGGGGTGATGAAGCTCGACAGCAGGTAACCGTGCGCGGCGTGCAGCTCGATCATGTCGAAGCCGGCGTCGATCCCCATGCGCACCGCGGCGACGAACTGGTCGCGCACCGCATCCATGTCGGCGCGGGTCATCGGTCGCGGGCGCTGATTGACCGGCGACCAGGCGATGTCGCTTGCCGCCATCACCGGCCAGTTGCCGTCGTCGAGCGGGACGTCATTGCCTTCCCAGCCGAGCTTCGTCGAACCCTTGCCGCCCGAATGGCCGAGCTGGAGGCAGATTTTCGCCTTCGAGTTGGCGTGGACGAAATCGACGATGCGCTTCCACGCGGCGGCATGCTCGGCATTCCACATGCCGGTGCAGCCGGGGCTGATCCGGCCTTCGGGCGAGACGCAGGTCATCTCCGTGAAGACAAGGCCCGCGCCGCCCAGTGCGCGCTCGCCGTAGTGGATGAAGTGAAAGTCGTTGGGCGTGCCGTCGACCGCCGAATACATTGCCATCGGCGAAACGGTGATGCGGTTCTCGACCTCCATCTCGCGCATCCGGAACGGGGCGAACATCGGCGGCGCGGTCTTGTTCGAACGGCCGTCCGTCGCGCGCTTCCAGAACCACCGCTCGACCGTCTCGAGCCATTCGCGGTCGCGCAGGCGAAGGTTCTCGTGGCTGATACGCTGGCTTCGGGTGAGCAGCGAGTAAGCGAATTGCAGCGGCTCGAAATGCAAATAGCGGTGGAGCGTCTCGAACCATTCGGTCGAGTTGCGCGCGCTGTTCTGCAACTTGAGCACTTCGAGGTTCCGCTCCGCCTGATATTCGTCAAGCGCCGCTTCGAGGGAGAGGGCCCCTCCACCATGCTTCGCATGGTCCCCCTCCCCTGCAAATGCAGGGGAGGATAGGCGGTTGAGCACCTCTGCCAGCTTAATCGCATCCTCGAGCGCGAGCTTGGTGCCC
>JBDTON010000124.1:0-3599 GCA_039933195.1 Sphingomicrobium sp.
CCGTGGCAGACGACGTGGTTGATCGAGATGCAGCAGCTCTTGGTGTAGCCGCGGTAGCCGAGTGTCGCCGGGACGGCGCCGGCAGCGATCGTCATCTTGTGGACGATATCGTCCAGCTCCTGCGTCGAGACGCCGGGGACGACGTGCGGCACCAGCGCGTCGAGGATCTCGGCGGCGAGCCGCCCGGCGTGGCGCATGCCCGCGAAGCCCTCGGGGCCGTGCAGCTTGATCGTGCCGTTGCGGGCTTCCAGGCGATCGTCGGCGGCGACCGTGATGTATTGAGTCATGACGTCTAGATAGGCATTCGGGCGCACGAAGTCACCGGAGGCGTAGTGAGCGAACGATCAAAGACCTGGACCGCCGCGCTCGTCGTGATCGGCGACGAGATCCTTTCGGGGCGAACTCAGGACAAGAATGTTGCGAAGGTGGCGACCTGGCTCAACGATCACGGTATCAGGCTGGCGGAGGTGCGGATCGTTCCCGACGATCTCGACCGGATCGGGGAGGCGGTCAACACGCTTCGGGCGGCGCACGATTATCTGTTCACGACGGGCGGGATCGGGCCGACCCACGACGATATCACGGTCGATGCGATTGCCGCCGCGTTGGGGGTGCCGGTGATCGTCCATCCCGAAGCCCGGGCGATCCTCGAGGATTATTACCGCGATCGCCCTGGCGGCTTGAATGAAGCGCGCCTGCGTATGGCGCGGGTGCCCGAAGGCGCCGAGCTGATCCCTAATCCATATTCGGGCGCGCCGGGGATTAAGATCGACAATGTCTACATTCTCGCCGGAGTTCCGAACATCGCAGCGAGCATGCTCGAGGCTCTGACCGGAAAGCTCGAGGGCGGGCGCCCGATGGTGTCGGTCACGGTCGGCGCGAGGGCTCCGGAGAGCGACGTCGCCGATCTGCTGCGCGAGACGGAAGCGGCTCACCCCGGAGTCGCGATCGGCAGCTATCCGTTCATCAAGGATGGGCGCTACGGATCCAATTTCGTCATCCGCTCAGAGAATGGCGACTTGGCGAAGAGCTGCGGCGGCGCGCTCTCCGAGCGGCTACGCGAAGCGGGCTACGAACCTGTCGAGGGCGGGATTTAGGGGTGCGCTAGCTGCGTAGCGACGGCTGACTTGCAAGTCTTCAGGCGCGCACCTGAGCAAAAGTCGGGCCATCGCCCCGTCGATTGCCAGAATTGCGCCAGGCCATATTGCTTCGCCAGCACAAAGAAGCGCGGGTCATGCCGCATGGCCTCCGTCTGTGGGAAAAAGAGGAAGTCCGTTATGCCCGTTGTGGCATAGCCCGGCTTGAAATCCGCGATCAGCCGGAACGCCGAGTCGGTATCGCCCAGGGCTGAGCTCCAGACCGCCGCGGACTGCGCCAACGATGGGTCTTTGGCCGCCACTTTCGAGGCAAGCTGCAGCGCTCGGGTCCGGTCCGCGGGCAATCCGGAAAGAAGCGCCTGTTCCGCGGCCCGTCGCAGGGCGGAGCCAGTGATCGTGCCGATGGCTGCCGGATCCTCCGTCGACTGCGCCTCGCGAAACTGCCCGTTATCGATCAGACACCAGCGAAGGGCCCATTTGAGGTCGGGATCGCCCGGTGAGTTGGACAGGCGCTGCTTCAGGTCCGGTATCAATCCCCCGGCCTGGCCCGCGTCGCAGGCCATCTTCGCCCCGAACGGCTTCCAGTCGATTTGAAGGTCGGCCGCCGCTGCGCGCTGCCCGTAAGTCGCGGCCTCGCGCATCCGTCCGGTCTCGGTGAGGAACATGGCCAGAAAGCCGTTGGCATGCGGCCAATCGGGATCGACCGAAACCGCCTTTCGCAGGAGCGTCTCTCGCTCGGACCACTCCGTCGGCGGAAGCAGCATTTCACTGGCCACGTAAGCGTCGGCGGCATGAGGATCGAGTTCAAGCGCTCGCTTTGCCGCTCGCGCCGCCTCTGCACGCACGCCGGAGGCTTGGTCGGGCGGGAGGAGCGGCGCGAGATAGGCTGCGAACTTCGCGAAGTCCGATTGGGCGGGAGCGAATTTCGGCGCCTTGGCCATAATTATCCTGAGATCGTCAAACAGTTCGAAGGTGGACTTCACGTCCGACGCGTCGTCATGATTGACGAACAGGTCGCAAACCCGAACGTACCGCGACAGGAGCTCGGCGTCGGTCAGCCCGTCCGGTCCCAGGGCACGATAGGCGCAGCTGATCACTCCGGCGATGCTTCGCCCAATCGCGGAGTTGAAGGTGATCGGGTCATCCGCCGAACCGGTCGTTTCGTAGCTCCAGAGGCTGGCATGCCGCACATGATCATCGAGGTGCAGGCGCGCGTGCAGCATCTGGCCCGAACGTTCGATCGTACCGTTCAACGTGTAGGCGACGCCGAGCGACTTGAGCTTTTCGTCGGAGGTGGACCTATCGAGACTTTCGCTGTCAGCCTTGCTGACGGTGGGGATGTGACCATCGGACAGCGACGTTGTGATCTGGTCGGTAAGGCTGTCGCCCACAACCGGATCAACGCCAAGCACCTTGATCGGCTGTACCGCGACACGCGACGGAGACTGCGCCGACGATGAGCTTTGCCACCACCATCCGCCGAGACCCGCAAAAACGACAAGCGCAAGCGCGGCAGCCAGCGGCCTTATCGAGAGACGCAGCCTGCGTTTGGAAAGAGGGACCTGGAGGGCATCTTCGCTGACCTTACCGGACTCGATTGCCGACTGAAGGGTCCGTTTCAGTCGCTCGAATTGCGGATCGCGGACGGACCCGTTCCAATCGATGAGGTCAACGCCTTGCCGCTCGCCGAAAAACAGCGGCGGTTCGCACGGCGCGAGGAACAACTGAATCAGGCGCCCGCGGGCCCGCGCGACCCGCGCCTCCGAGCGCACATTCTCGCTCGCGACCGACGCCGGCGACCAGCAGACGATGACCGCTTGCGCCTCTGTTAGAGCGCGCTCGATGGTCGTTTCCCAGCTTGACCCGGCCGGAATGTCATCGTCCCACCACGGTTCCAAGCCGCTCTTGCGCAAGGCCGCAATAAGCTTGGCGACCTTTG
The DNA here is from genome assembly GCA_039933195.1 of Sphingomicrobium sp. Taxonomy (GTDB): domain Bacteria; phylum Pseudomonadota; class Alphaproteobacteria; order Sphingomonadales; family Sphingomonadaceae; genus Sphingomicrobium. The sequence goes on from JBDTON010000124.1 coordinate 3,037, forward strand.
GCTTGTCCGTTCGCGCGTAGGAGACGAAAACTTGCGGCACCCCGGATACCCGGCCGTTTCAAGGACGGACGCCATATCCGGAATGGCCGTTTAGGGATAGGCGAGCGCCGAAGCCTGCCCTGCTTTGCGGCCGAAGGCCAAACCGACCGACGACCAGCGGCGACGGCCACCAAATGCCTAGCGATGTTGCCGAGCCGATTGAAGGCGAGCTGGCCCAGGCGGCGACTTGGCGCTTTGGTTGCCGCAAGGGGCCTGCGAACCGGCGAGGCCGCATGCAGGACGAGCCTATTCCCTGCTCGACCGCGAACGCGTAAGTCGGCGCCGACCTAGGGGGGCGGTCCTATGCCAAGCGATTCCGCTCAACCGACGATTTTCCTCAGCTATGCGCATGGCGATCAGGCGCAGGCGCAGCGCCTCGCTGCGGTGCTTCAGCGTGGCGGCTACACGGTGTGGTGGGACGCTCTGATCGAAGGGGGCACGCGCTACGCCGCATCGATCGATGACGCGCTGCAGGCCGCAGACGCCGTCGTCGTCCTGTGGTCCCGCCAGTCGATTGAATCCGA
>JBDTON010000125.1:0-11655 GCA_039933195.1 Sphingomicrobium sp.
GCCGATTGCCTGTTCGCCTGGACCGTCGCCAAGCACGTCAAATCGAACGCGATCGTCTATGCGAAGGACGGCGTGACTGCCGGTATTGGCGCCGGTCAGATGAATCGCCGCGATAGCGCACGCATCGCCGCGATCCGCGCCCGCGAGGCGGCCGAAGCGAACGGCTGGCCCGAGCCACGGACGATCGGTTCAGCGGTCGCTTCCGACGCCTTTTTTCCTTTCGCCGATGGGCTTTTGGCAGCAGCCGAAGCCGGGGCCACTGCCGTCATCCAGCCCGGCGGTTCGATTCGCGACGAGGAAGTGATCGCGGCCGCGGATGAAGCGAATCTGGCGATGCTGTTTACCGGCATGCGCCACTTCCGGCACTAGACCATAGTATCGCTGGCCTGGTCGCGCGCTTCGGCTGCTTCGGCGGCGTGCAGATCGGCGACCTCTTGCTTGCCCATCCGGAACAGCTCGCGGTCTTCGGGGCCGAAACCCTTGGTCCAAAGCACCGCCCCGAACGCGGCGAGGATCGCGGGAACGCCCACTATCAGCTGCAGTGCTTCCGGCAGATAGTGCACGCCTGCGCCCACGGCGGCGCCCGCTGCGGCCGCCCAGGCGAGGTCCCAGCGCCATCCGGAAACCGGCTCTCCAAGCTCGCGGGACAGCAGGCGCGACTTGGTGATCGAGGCAAAACCGAGCGCGACGCATAGGCCCATTGCCGGTCCCGTGGCCTGGAACGCCTGCGGCAGCCCCTCGCCCTTCATCGCCAGGATCAACCCGGCGGCGAGCCCCGCTTCCATCGTGAGCATGATCAGGCTGATAATCATGTTCCTGGTACGCGCGACGTAGATCAGGGCTGCTTCGCTGACGACCGCGGCAGCGGCGATGACTTCGGCGGCGAGCAGGAATGCGAGCATCGCCGTTCCGCCGGTGAAGGTTGAGCCCACCAGCCCCATGACGGCCCGGCCGGGGATGGCGAGCGCGAGCGCGATGCCCATTTGCGCGGCGATGATCCAATAAGTGACCTGGCGCACCTGCTTAGCAACGGCCGGGCGATCGCCGACCGCGATGCGCCGGGCGATCGCTGGCCCGAGCACCGGCTCGAAGCTGGTCTTGAGCTTGGCCGGCAAGGTCGCGACCTGCTGCGCGGCATAATAGATGCCGACGAAGGCGGCGGGCATGAATGCGCCGAGCACTGCCAGATCGATCCGCCGCGACGCCCATTCGACCGCGTCGGCGGCGGTGACCGGGACGTTACGCACGGCCGTTCCCCATGCCGTGGGAAGGTCCGGCTTCCACCCGTGCGGGATGCCGTAGCATTTGATCAGGGGGATCAGCGCGGCGACCATCGCTGCAACCATCGACAGAACGTAAGCGATGATCAGGCCGTCGCCACGGCGAACCATGATCGGGACGAAGGAGAGCGCGAATGCCGCAACGGTGATCGTCCATGGCTGGACGATCGACCGCGCGCGCACGGTCGATCCCACGTCGTTATGGTAGGCGAGCGCGGCCAGCGCGATATCGGTCCAGCTGATCGCCAGCACGGTGATGGCAAGAAGGCGATCGAGACCGCCGACCGGCGTCGTCGGATACATCGCCTTGGGGAAGACGATCAGGATCGCCATTCCGATGCCCGAGCCAATCGCGGCGACGAGCAGCGCATCGGCGACGACGCATGACTGCGGCTTCTGCGCATTGGCGAGCAATTGCGCGAGGGCGCGCCTCAGCCCGAGCGCGGCGAGTTGCGCCGCGAACTCGACCGCGAGCACGGCATAGGCAAAGCGGCCGAGTGATGCGGCGCCGTACATCCGGCCGCCGATGAACAGGAACGGCACCATCCCGGCCAGGCGTAGGACGAAGCCGAAGACGTTGAGCCTGCCGCCGCGGGCAAGGGTGGCCATATCGGCATCGGGCGACGTCGCCGCCGTTTCGGCCAGAACTTGGGCTCCTTTGGGGTCGCTCAATGCGCTTCGCCCCAGTTCGGCCCCCAGCCCACGTCGACATCGAGCGGCACGTCGAGTTGGAGCCCAGGCTTCGCCGCATTCGCCATCACGCTTTTGATGACCGCGGCGGCCTCCTCTTCGCGGCCGTCCGGAACTTCGAACACCAGCTCGTCATGCACCTGGAGCAGCATCTTCACGCCTTCGAGCCCGGCACTGGTCAGGGCCCCATCCATTCGCGCCATCGCGCGTTTGATGAGGTCTGCGCTGGTGCCCTGTATGGGGGCGTTGATCGCTGCGCGTTCGGCTCCGCCGCGGATCGACGGGTTGGGCGAGCGGATGTTCGGCTCGAAATGCGTCTTGCGTCCGAAGAGGGTGCGCGTGAAGCCATGCTCGCGCACGAACCCGAGCGTTCCGTGGATGTAGGCGCGGATCCCCGGAAAGCGGTCGAAATAGCGGTCGATGATCGCCTTGCCTTCTTCCTTGCCGACGCCGAGCCGCCCCGCCAGGCCCCATGACGAAATGCCGTAGAGGATGGCGAAATTGACCGTCTTCGCCTTGTTGCGCGTCTCGCGGTCGACGGTTCCGAACAGCTCCTCGGCCGTAATTGCGTGGATATCGGCGCCTGCCTGAAACGCCTCCTTCAGCTGCGGCACGTCGGCCATATGCGCGGCGAGCCGCAACTCGATCTGGCTGTAGTCGGCGCTGAGGATCTGATGCCCGGGGTCGGCGATGAAGGCGTCGCGGATCTTGCGGCCGATCTCGGTGCGGATCGGGATGTTCTGCAAATTCGGGTCGTTCGACGACAGCCGGCCTGTCTGCGCGCCGGTCAGCGAGAAACTCGTGTGAACCCTGCCTGTCTCGGGATTGATCTGCGCCTGCAACGCGTCAGTGTAGGTCGACTTGAGCTTGGTCAGCTGACGCCAGTCGAGCACCAGCCGAGCGCATTCGATGCCTTCCGCGGCGAGCCGCTCGAGCTCGTTGACGTCGGTCGAATATTGCCCGCTCTTGCCCTTGCGGCCGCCCTTGAGGCCGAGCTGACCGTAGAGCACTTCGCCCAATTGCTGCGGCGATCCGATGGTGAACGGCCCGCACGCCGCTCCGTAAATTCGTTCCTCCAAGGCGGCGATTTCGGTCGCGAACTCGCCGCTCAGCCGAGCGAGATACTCGCGGTCGACCTTGATCCCACGCCGCTCCATCCGCCCGATGACGGACACGAGCGGCTTGTCGATGCGCTCGTACACTCGAGCGACATTCTCTTCGGCGATACGCGGCTTCAGCCGAAGCCACAGCCTGAGACAGATATCGGCGTCCTCGGCGGCATATTCGGTGGCCGGTCCCAGCGCCACCTTGTCGAACGTGATCTGCTTCGCGCCCGTCCCGCAGAGCTGTTTGAACGGTATGCACTCGTGGTCGAAATGCGCCTTGGCGAGCTCCTCGAGGCCGTGGCCGAAGCTCTTCCCCGCGTCGAGGTCGAAGCTCATCACCATCGTGTCGTCCACTGGCGTGACGTCGATCCCCAGCTTGTGGAACATGACCCAGTCGTACTTGAGATTATGTCCGATCTTCAGCACCGCTGGGTCCTCCAGTAGCGGCTTCAGTTTTGCGAGCACGAGTCCTTGCGGCAGCTGGTTCGGCGTTTCGGAATAGAGATCGCCGCCGCTATGCCCGACCGGGATGTAGCAGGCTTTGTTGGGCGCCGTCGCAAGGCTGATCCCGGCGAGCTTCGCGATAATGCAGTCGATGCAGTCGGTCTCGGTGTCGATCGCGACGTAGCCCTGCGCTGTCGCCTCGGCGATCCAGCGGTCGAGCTCGGCTGCATCCGTCACGGTCTCATATTTCGAGCGGTCGACCTCGATCTTCTCCGGCTCCGTCGGAGGGGCCGGGCGCTTGGGCTCCATTGCCGCCATGACGTCATTGCGGACCGTCGCTCCGGTCTGCTGAGCGCCGCCGGTCATTCGGTTGAGCAGCGACTTGAAGCCCTGGTCTTCAAGGAATTCCTTCAGCGGTTCGACCGGTATGCCCTTGAGCTTTAAATCCTCGAGCGGCTCCGGAAGCGGCGAATCGCACACCAGCCGAACCAGCGCGCGCGACAGCCGCGCGTCGTCGGCATGCTCGATCAGCGACTGCTTAAGTTTGGGTTTGGTGATTTCTTCAGTGGATGCGAGCACCGTTTCGAGATCGCCGAACGTCTGGATCAGCTGCGACGCGGTCTTTGGACCGATGCCCGGCACGCCCGGCACATTGTCGACGCTATCGCCCATTAGCGCGAGCACGTCGCCGACCTTCTCCGGCGGAACCCCGAACTTCTCCAGCACCTCGTTCCGTCCGATCCGCCGGTCGTTCATCGTGTCGAGCATGTCGATCCCGGCGTCTTCGTCGATCAGCTGCATCAAATCCTTGTCGGAGCTGACGATCGTCACCCTCCAGCCGGCAGCCTTGGCCGCAGTTACGTAGCAGGCGATGATGTCGTCGGCCTCGAGTCCCTCCTCCTCGATGCAAGGAATCGAGAAGGCCCGTGTGGCGGTGCGGATCAGCGGGAATTGGGGGACCAGATCCTCGGGCGGCGGCGGCCGGTGCGCCTTGTAGCCGTCGTACATCTGCTTGCGGAACGTCTGCTCGGACTTGTCGAGGATCACCGCCATGTGAGTCGGCCCGTCGGCCCGGTTGAGACCGTCGGCGAGCTTCCACAGCATCGCCGTATAGCCATAGACCGCGCCGGCCGGTTGGCCATGCCGGTTGGTGAGCGGCGGAAGCCGGTGATAGGCGCGAAAGATATAGCTCGACCCGTCGACGAGGTAGAGGTGGTTCGTCGTTCCGGTGCTTAGAGCCTCGGTCGCAGGTGGTTCGGTCGTTTCCGTGTCCGACATGAAGGCGCGGGTTTAGCAGGGTGGCGGCGGGAAGAAAGCCAATCGGAATTGAGGAGCGAAGCGTTCCGTAGTTTCTTTGGGCGAGAATGGTCATGCCCTTCCGTGCCTCATCGTAGATTTGAAGTGTGCTGAACTGGCTGCGGCTATGTGCAGCACTGGCACGCATCGTCACGCGCCATTCATAACCAAGGTGCAAGAAGGGCCCATCACCTGAGATCGCAAACGAGCGCCCTGTGACAGAGAGACCTTACGTGCTCTCGCTCGCAGGAGATGGTTATGGAAAAGGAATATTGGCTCGGCCGGAAGAGGAATTCCCTCAAGTCGGCTCAAAGTGCGGTGAGCGCCGCGGCCCGGCTCATCCATTACGATCTTGCCGGTCGCTACAGTTTGAAGGCCGTTTCAGCCGAGACACAAGCGATCGACCTGGCTGATTCACTGCCACCCGCTATCTACCCGATCGCGGCCTACGGCTCCGGCAAGAAGTCGGCCGATGCCTGAGGCCGCACGCAGTTTTGCCCTCCTCTCCGCGCTCTTGATGGTGATCTCCTTCGCTATTTGGGCGAAATGGCTCCGAGGCCCGCTCCTGCAACGCCTTGATGGGCGACGAGCATCGAACGCCCGACCCGCGGCGCTTGCAATTCAACTGCTTATCTTGGCGTTCGGCGTGAGCGCGGTGGCCGCGGTGTTGGCGATTGCCGGGTGGATCTCTCCGTAGAGGCTGCGCCCCGCCCACCGGACACGAGCAGGACGGCTAACGTCCGATTTCCACGCAAACGAAACATTCGATCCGGAAGAAAACGTGCGGCCGGTCGGGAATTACGGCACGAGGACGGTGTCCTTCGCCGTCGGCAGCTGCTCCGGATAATCGAGCGTGTAATGCAGCCCGCGGCTTTCGTGCCGGGCCAGCGCGGAACGGACGATGAGGTCGGCGACTTCGACCAGGTTGCGGAGCTCGATGAGGTCCGGAGTAACCCGGAAATGTGCGTAATAATCGCGGACCTCCTGGCGGAGCATGTCGATCCGGTGCTTGGCGCGCTCGAGCCGCTTGGTGGTGCGGACGATCCCGACATAGTTCCACATGAATCGGCGGATCTCGCCCCACGTCTGGGCGATCACCACTTCTTCGTCGCTGTCGGTGACTCGGCTTTCGTCCCAGGGTCGGATTTCGGGCACCTGCGGCAGATCCGCGAAATTACTGACAACGTGCCTCGCCGCCGCTTCGCCGAAGACCAGGCATTCCAGGAGGCTGTTCGAGGCAAGGCGGTTGGCGCCGTGGAGCCCCGACTGAGTGACTTCGCCGGCGGCATAAAGCCCCGGAGCGTCAGTGCGCCCGTCCAGGTCCACGACAACGCCTCCGCAGGTGTAATGCTGCGCGGGCACCACGGGGATCGGTTCGGCGGTGATATCGATTCCGAGCCCGAGAAGCTTCTCGTAGATGTTGGGGAAATGCGCCTTCACGAAATCCGGGTCCCGGTGTGAAATGTCGAGATGCACGTAGTCCAGGCCGAGCCGCTTGATCTCATGGTCGATCGCCCGGGCGACGATGTCGCGCGGCGCAAGCTCGGCGCGCTCGTCGAATTGCGGCATGAAGCGCTTCCCGGCCCCCTTGGCGCCTGGCGGAAGCTTCAATTGCCCGCCCTCGCCGCGAACCGCCTCGGTAATCAGGAAGTTCTTGACCTGCAGATTGTAGAGGCAGGTCGGGTGGAACTGCATGAACTCCATGTTGGAGATACGGCAGCCCGCCCGCCACGCCATCGCGATCCCGTCGCCCGTCGCTCCGCGCGGCGCCGTGGAATAGAGGTAGGCGCGGCCGGCCCCGCCGCAGGCCAGGATTGTTGCCCGGCCTGTCAGAGTTTCGACGCGCTTCTTCTTGCGATTGTAGGCGTACAGCCCGTGCACCGCGCCGCTGGTTGAAAAATGGGTCGCGTGACGGCCGGAAATCAGATCGATCGCGACCATGTCAGGGACGAGCGTGATGTTCGGGTGCTTCGCCGCGGCCGCTTCGAGCGCCTGCTGGATCGCGAACCCGGTCGCGTCGGCAACATGGACGATGCGCCGATAGCTGTGCCCGCTTTCGCGCGTCAGGTGCAGCGCGTCGCCCTCGATCGCGAACGGCACTCCTAGTTCAATTAGATGCTCGATCGCGCGCGGCGCCCCTTCGACGACGTGTTCGACGACGCTCCGGTCGTTGAGCCCCGCGCCGGCAATCATCGTATCGTTGACGTGCGCTTCGAAGCTGTCGCCTTCGCCAAGTACCGCCGCGATGCCGCCCTGCGCACGCCCCGTCGCGCCTTCGCCAAGCGCGCCCTTGGCGATCACCGCGACGTTGTGGGTCTCGGCCAGATTGAGCGCCGCCGTCAGCCCCGCCGCTCCCGAGCCGACGATAAGGACGTCGGCGGTCTTGGTCATGCGGCCTCGGCGTCGGCCGAAACGAGGCTCAGGAACACGTCCTCGAGGTCGGGGTCGCGCGTTGACACATCGACAATGGAGAGGCCTTCGGCGGCGAGAGAGCTCAGGACCTGCCCGGCGTTGACCTGATCCTTGCGGTACGTGATCTCCAGCGTCCGCTCGTCGATGAGCGCGATGTTCTGGAACGCGCTGTTGGTCGGCACCTCCGCGAGGTCCCGATCGAAGGTCACCACGACGGCTTTTTCCTGCGCCTTGGAGACCAGCTCGCGCGTCGGCTCGTTGGCAATCACCCGCCCGTGGTGGATGATCGCGATGCGGTCGCACAGCTCCTCGGCTTCTTCCAGATAGTGGGTGGTGAGGACAATGGTGACGCCGCTCGCGTGCAGCTGGCGGACATAGTCCCACAACTGGCGGCGAAGCTCGACGTCGACGCCGGCCGTCGGCTCGTCGAGCACCAGGATGGGCGGGGAATGCACCATTGCTTTGGCGACCAGCAGCCGCCGCTTCATTCCTCCCGACAGGGTGCGCGAATAAGCGTGCGCTTTGTCGGTGAGGTGCATCGCCGCAAGGAGCGCGTCGCTTTGTCGCTCCGCCGGCGTGATCCCATAGAGCCCCGCCTGGATCTCGAGGGTCTCTCGGGGGGTAAAAAAGGGATCGAAGATGATCTCCTGCGGCACAACCCCGATCGACCGCTTCGCGTTGCGCGGATGTTGGTCAATGTCGAAGCCCCAAATATTCACCTCGCCGCCGGTCTTCACCACCAGCCCGGCAAGGATGTTGATCAACGTCGACTTGCCCGCGCCGTTCGGCCCGAGAAGGCCGAAAATCTGCCCGCGCGGGACATTGAAGCTGACCGCGTCAAGCGCCTGCTTGCCGCCCGCGTAGGTCTTGCTGAGCGCTTCGATGCGGATCGCGGGCTCTTGCATGGCGTCCGGCGCATAAGGGCGGGTCCCGGCTGCGACAAGCGCGTCGGTTGAACGCCGGCGGGACGATTGCTACCTCAACGGCATGAAAGTGCGCCCGCCGCCCGAGGTCATTCGGGTTTCCACCGAGAGAGTTGCCTGTGACGGTTCGGGCGAGGTTGCGCCCGCGCTCGGCCATCCACGCATCTATCTCAGGATGGACGAAGAGCTGGGCTTCGTCGAATGCGGCTATTGCGACCGCCGCTTTGTACTCATCGGGGGACCCGCGGATAGCCGGGCGGCATGACCATCGACCCGCGCCGATTCCTCTACCGCAGCCTCGATCCTGCGGGGGCGAGCCGCTTGGCGGCGAAGCATCTGTCAGGACACGACGACGGGGAGCTGTATCTTCAATATAGCGCGAGCGAGGCGTTCGGCTTCGACGACGGCCGGCTGAAGACCGCCGACTATAACAGCTCGTCGGGCTTCGGCCTGCGCGGAGTGACCGGCGAGACGACCGCCTTCGCGCATGCGAACGAGATCAGCGAAGCCGCGATCGGCCGCGCCGCGGCGACCCTCAAGTTGCTCGACCCCGCGAAGGGACCGCCCGCTGCTGCGCCGCAGCGGACCAACCAGGCGATGTACGGGGCGGACGATCCGCTGAGCCTCGTGCCCTTCGCCGAAAAGGTGGCGCTGTGCGAGAGGATCGACGCCGCGGCCCGGGCCCGCGATCCCCGGGTGTCCCAGGTCAGTGTGGCGCTCGCCGCGAGCTGGAGCGTAATCGACATCGTTCGCTCGGACGGATTCGTCGCGTCCGACGTGCGCCCGCTGGTGCGCCTGGGAGTCCAGATCGTCGCCGAGCAGAATGGGCGCCGCGAGACCGGCTATCACGGCCTGGGGGGAAGGTATCTCTACGGCCGCTTGTTCGAGGAGGCCGAATGGAGCCGCGCGATCGACATCGCGCTCGCGCAGGCGCTCACGAACCTCCAATCCGTGGCCGCTCCGGCCGGCGAAATGCAGGTGGTGCTCGGTCCCGGATGGCCCGGAGTCCTGCTGCACGAAGCCATCGGCCATGGGCTCGAAGGTGACTTCAACCGCAAGGGCACCTCGGCGTTTTCTGGCCGGATCGGCGAGCGCGTCGCTGCGCCGGGCGTGACCGTGGTCGATGACGGTGCGATGGAGCAGCGGCGCGGGTCGCTAACCATCGACGACGAGGGCACCCCGACGCGGCGCACCTGCCTAATCGAAGATGGAATCCTCAAAGGCTATCTGCAGGACCGCCTGAACGCCCGCCTGATGGGCATGGAGCCGACCGGCAACGGGCGCCGTGAGAGCTTCGCCCATGCGCCCATGCCGCGGATGACCAACACTTTCATGCTGGCCGGCAGAGACGATCCCGCCGAGCTGGTCAGCCGGGTGAAAGACGGCATTTACGCAAAGAGCTTCGGCGGCGGGCAGGTCGATATCACCAGCGGCAAGTTCGTCTTCTCCTGCACCGAAGCCTATCGAATCCGTGACGGAAAGATCGCCGAGCCGATCAAGGGTGCAACTCTGATCGGCGACGGACCGACCGTGCTCACCCGCGTCAAGGGCATCGGCAACGACCTCGCGCTGGATGAAGGCGTTGGGGTATGCGGCAAAGGCGGGCAGAGCATTCCCGCCGGCGTCGGTCAGCCGACGCTTCTGGTCGACGGGCTTACCGTGGGAGGCACAGCCGCTTGAGCTCGGAGCACGACGGCGACTGGCGGGCCGACGTCCTCAAATTCTGGTTCGCGCTTGACTCCAGTCAGTGGTGGGGCGGCAGTCCCGAGCTCGACCACCGCATCAAGCAGGGCTTCCTCGAGCTGTGGGCCGAGAAGCGCCAGCTGCCGGTCGACGCGTTCGTGATTGACCCGCTCACTGCAGCGGCCGCAGTGATCCTGTTCGATCAGTTTCCGCGCAACATCTTCCGCGGCGAGGCCGAGCAGTTCGCGACAGATCATCTCGCGCTCCAGATCGCCAAAGCCGCCATCGGCAAAGGCTTCGACGCGGAGTTGTCGAAGGAAGAGCGCACGTTCCTCTACATGCCGTTTCAGCACAGCGAGAGTGTCGCCGACCAGAACCGCTCAGTGCTTCTGTTTACCGAAATCGGGGACAACGAGCAGATCGAATTCGCGAAGAAGCATCGCGACATCATCGAGCGGTTCGGCCGCTTTCCGCACCGGAACGCGACTCTCGGACGTGCGCCACGCCCGGACGAGATTGCCGTCGGCGATGTCGTTCCGTGGTGAGCGCTCTCGTCGAACTTCGCCGGTTCAACAATCTCATCGCAGCGGAAATCGCGCGCACGTTCCTCGAAAGCCACGGCGTTGGCGCGGTTGTATTTGATTCCGGTCTAAACATCCTGGAAGGCGGGGGCTTGGCCACGGCTGTCCGGCTGATGGTTCTTGATGAGGACGTCGACCTCGCGCGGCGGCTACTCGAGACGCAGGTGTAGCCCTAAAGCAAATGCCCGATCGGGCCGGGGTCGAACCCTGCCCCAGTCAGGCGCTGCTCGACCTCCTCGCGTGAAGCGCCTCCTTCACGGTGAGCGAGGGAGACCGCAAGCGCCGAGCGCGTCCCGGAGCGGCAGAAGGCGAGGAGCTTCCCGTCGCCGGCCTCGCGCAGCGCTTCCTGCATGGCTTCCACATCCGCTGGGCCGATGCCTCGGATGATCGGCACGAACCGGTACCCGATTCCCGCCTGCTCAGCCGCAGCTTCGATCTGCGACGCTTGCGGCTGGCCGGCCTCCTCGCCGTCGGGCCGGTTGTTGACCAGCATCGTCACGCCGCGGTCCGCCAGCCCGGCGACCTCCTCCGGAGCGATCTGGCCGCTCACCAAAGTCCGGTCGTCGAGCTGCCGGATCATGGGTCTAGCGGCCTCGTTCCGGTTTTGGAGCAGCAGGAGCCGGCGCGGGCGCCGGATCCGGAACCGACGCCGGCGCAACGGGAGCGGGCGCAGCAGCGCCGCCGTTCAGCCCATAATAGTCCAGATACGGCTGGATCTGCGCATCGTGGCCGGCCCAGTTGCGGTACATCTCGGCATAATCGAGCGTATTGCCGCGCGAGAGCACCATGTCGCGAAAGCGCTGGCCATTGGAGCGCGTCAGGCCGCCGTGCGTCTGGAACCAGTTGAACGCGTCCTGGCCGAGCATGCGCGTCCACGCATAGGCGTAATAGCTCGCCGAATAGCCGTTGCTCCAGATGTGCAGGAAATAGCTCGAGCGGTAACGCGGCGGCACGTCCGCAGTATCGAACCCTCCGCTGGCCAGCGCCTGCGTTTCAAAGTGGTCGACGTCCTGCCGCGGCGCCGTCGCCGGGAGGGAGTGCCAATCGAGGTCCAGCCGAGCCGCCTCGAGCGCTTCGCCGACCTCATATCCCTGGTTGAACGTCCGCGCTGCGAGGATCTTCTTCACCAGCGCCGGAGGGATTGTCTGCCCGGTCTGATAATGCACCGCATAGTGCGGCAGGATTTTGGGATCGAGCGCCCAATTCTCGTTGAACTGCGACGGGAACTCGACGAAGTCGC
>JBDTON010000126.1:0-2532 GCA_039933195.1 Sphingomicrobium sp.
GTGGCGAGCAGCCCGACAATAGGCGCGTCGTCACCTACGCGGACATCAATGCCGGCGCGGGTTTTTCCAATAGACCCTTTTTGCAGGGCGCAAGTTCCAGCGTCTTTGGGCGTCTCTCGCTATCCGCTTTTCGCGGGTGGAACAGCGAGCGCGGAAGCACTTCAGTCACGGGCTTTGTCGAAAATACGACCTATCTGCGCGGCGGGTATGGCTCGAAGGTATTATTCCGGGCGGCTGCTCAAACGACGCGGGCAATGAGTGAAACCGTAAGCGTCTTCGGTCGTCTCGGGATCAGTAGCGACCTCGCCGGGCAACTGGCGAACCGTTTCACCACGCCAGTGGACATCACGACGCCACCGGACACAATTCCGCTCCCCGAAAGCGATCTCGGGATCATCAACGTCTCGGGCCGTACCTATCGGATCGACGGTCAGGCGGGAGCTTCCATCACGACGAGCCCGGTGTCGTCGGTTTCGTTGAGTGCCGGAGCGACGCATACCTTTTTCACCGGGCGGAACACGCGCGCCGATTATACGACCTACAACGCCTCCTTCGGGTACGGACACAAGGTATCCGAGCGCACTTCGATCGGAGCGAGCCTGTCGCTGCAGCGCCAAGACTTCGCCGGAAGCGACTATTCGAACGTAGTCAACCCTGCCGCAACGTTCCAGACGCAACTCGGGGAAAACATAAACGTCACCGGATCGGTCGGCCTGTTGGCGATCTATGCGCATCGAAATGGCGAGAGCAGCCATTCCTACTCGCCTTCATTCTCAGCCGCCCTGTGCAAGTCGGGTGAGAACAGCCGTTTGTGCGCCACTGCGTCGCGAACCGCGCAGACACCATTGACCATCGTGTCCTCATCCCAGAGCTTTCCGAGAGGTACGGCGGTTAGCACGAACTTCAGCCTGAACTACACGCGCCTGCTCGGGGAGGGCGGGTCGCTGCGCGCGCTCGTCAATGCGACACACAGTTCCCGCGCAAACCTTCTTCCCGACGGCCAGACGCGGGCGACATACGTTTCGGCGCTGGTCGGCTATGACCGCAAGATCGGCAATAGGCTGTTCGGGGGAGCCACCGTCGGAGCGCGAAAGCTGTTCCAATCTGGGACTGACCCGCGACCGGACTACAATGGCAGCATCTACATCCGCTATCGGATCGGCGATCTGCTATGATGATGGAAGCGCACGAATTCGAACGCACCGACGCGGGCTTCGGCTGGGTGATCAACCACATGCCGACGATCCTGTGGCAACGCAAATGGTACGTCTTCGGAGTCTTCGCGATTGCGGCAGTTGCGGCGGTCATCGCCGCATATTCGCTTCCGACGCTCTATCAGTCGTCCGCGACCCTCCTCATCGAATCGCAGGAGCTCCCCAACAACGTCGTCGATGCGCCGGCCACTGGCGAGATCGCGCAGCGCATCGCCAAGATCCGCGAACGCGTGCTGAGCCGCGGCGATCTGATTGCGTTAATCGAGCAATATGATCTCTACGCGTCAGAGCGCCGCTCCAAGCCGCTCTCCGTCATCATCGACAAAATGCGCAAGGCGACAAACGTCGCCGCTCTCCAGGGGGACGTCGGCACCCCCACGCCAGGCAAAAACAACCTCATCGCGCTCAAGATGACCTTTGACTATCCCGATCCGGTCAAGGCGCAGGAGGTCCTCCAGAGCTACGCTTCCAGTTTCCTCAGGATGGACAGTGACACCGTCGCTGACCAGGCCTCGCTGAGCGTCCGTTTCCTGCAGGACCAGGCGGGCACCCTCCAAGGCCAGCTTCAGCCGATTGAGAGCCAGATCACGGCTCTCAAGTCCCGCAATGGCAGTGCCCTGGCAATGGGCGGCGGCACGATGATCGATACCGGCACGTACAGTGCACAGATCTTCTCTCTCGAAAGCCAAAACCGGCAGCTGCTCGCCGACAGCAAGAAGCCGGCGGGTCGCAACCAGCAGATCGCGCAAGCGGAGGCCGCCCTCTCTGCGGCGCAGGCGATCTATGCCGATAGTCACCCGGATGTCGTCGCGGCGAGGGAGAGGCTGAAGGCGCTGCGCCAATCCGTCCCGGAAACGATCGATCCAGCGGATAACAGCGCCGCTCAGGAACAGATCCGCGCGAACAATGATGCGATCGCCCAGCTTCGGGCACAGCGCGAAGCCGCCCTGGCGCGTGCGGCCACCGCGATGGCGGGACAAGCGAGAGCGCCGGTAATTCAGGAGCAGGCATCCCAGCTCGAGAGCCGGGCGAGCGCGCTTCGCCAGCAATATAATGACGTCGCGGCCAATCTTATGAAAGCTCAGGCCACCGCGCGTATGACGGGCGAACAGCGTGCGGAACGGTTGTCGCTGGTCGAGCCGCCTAGCCTGCCCGATCAACCGAATTGGCCCAATCGTCCCTTACTCATGGGTGCGGGAGCAGCCGCTGGCCTCGTGCTGGGTCTCTTGCTCGCCCTGGGGGTCGAACTGCTGAGGCGGCCGTTGCGCAGCCCGGTTCAGATCGAAGGGATGGGTTTCCCGGTCCTCGGCATCGTCCC
>JBDTON010000127.1:0-8219 GCA_039933195.1 Sphingomicrobium sp.
TCCTGCCCTCCGAACTCATGGGAATGGACGTGTCTTCCTTTCGCGCTGCCGGAACACGGCCACTTCGGTTCGCCATAGTCAGGGAAGCCGGACGGCTCGATTGCGCCGGCAACGAGGGCAATTCCTACGCGACGGGCAATTGCCGATTCACCGCGGACGCGCGATTTATGAATCTCCTGGTCAGCCGCGGCATTGGCCGGCCGACAGAGGAGCAGGCATTTGGTCTGATGGCGGTCAACGCCAGGCGTCAGGTAGTTGAGGCGGTCGCTGCGGCGCACTATCCGACCCCGTCGATCGACAATTTGATGGCGCTCGCGGCGCTCGGCGTCGATGGCCGCTACATCGCCGCTATGTCGCGCGTCGGGTATCGCCCGACCACGCTTCAATCGCTCGTCGAATTCAAGGCCCTCGGGATCACCCCCGATTGGATCGGCGGGTTCACGCATATTGGTTATGGAAATGCGCGCGCCGAAGAACTCGTGCAGTTGAAGGCGCTCAACGTCACCCCCGAGTTCATCGCCGGCTTCGATCGCATCGGCTATCGGCACCTGCCCGTGGCCACGCTGATCCAGCTGAAGGCGCTGGACATCTCGCCTGATTTCGTCCGCTCCGCAGTGGGTCCGCGCGCGACGATGCCGCCGGTCAACGAGCTCGTCGAAATGAAGATCTTCGGCAAGCGCCGGCCGCGGTGAATCCGCCATCCGTCGCGGTCGGCCAGCGGTCAGCAGAATCGTACGTCGATTGGTCGAACGCGGGTGGCTAGGCGGTTCAGCATCCTTAGCGTCTTAGGTCGATAATACAGGGGAATGATAAAATGCGCCTAATCGGCCTGACCGGCGTTGCAGTGGCCGCGCTTTTCGCGGACACGCCTGCACTGGCCCAGACACTGGGCGCCGGAGAAATTCCGAAGGCCACAGCGGGACAGGCCAGCCGAACCACGGCTTACGATGCGGCCTTCTTCACCAAATACGCACCGCGGACGGCCTACGACATCGTTCAGCGAATCCCGGGATTCACGCTCGATCTGGGCAGCAACCAGAACGGCAACGACGTGCGCGGGTTCGCCGGGACTGCCGGGAATGTCGTCACGAACGGCCAGCGGCCGAGCACCAAGTCCGAACCGCTCGATGCCTTCCTCAGCCGCATTCCGGCGAGCCGCGTCAAGCGCGTCGAAGTCGGTGCGGGCGCACTCTATGGCGCCGACTATTCGAGCAAGACGCAAGTCGTGAACCTGATCCTGACCGAAGGCGGCGGCGGCGCCACCGGCAATGTGACCATTGCCGGAACGCGTCACTTCACCGGTGAGATCATCCCCAATACCAGCGCTACGGTCAGCATCAGCCGAGGTCCCTCGACTTTCAATATCGCCGCGGACTCAGCCCGCGGCGATCAGTTCGAAGAAGGCTATGACCGCGTTACCGACGCGGTGACGGGCGAGCAGCTCGAATACCGGCGCAAGTTCAATGACATTCGCGAGCATGCGCCCGTGGTCTCGGCGAGCTGGGCACTCGATAAAGGCGCCACGGAGTCGGCCAATCTCAACGCTCGCTATTCGTACGATCACTTCTTCCTGCACCAGAGAAACCACGTGATCCCGACCGGAACGCCGGAGCATGACGATCGGTTGGTGGAGGACTATCCCACCAAGATATTCGAGATCGGCGGCGACGTAACGCGGCCGCTCGCGGGCGGTGCGATCAAGCTCGTCGCGCTGGCTAATCGCCGGAACCGCAATACGCTCGATGAATATCAGACGGGCGATCTTGGCCCCACTATGGTTGTCGGCGGTTTCCAGCAGCTTACCGAGTCCCAGCGCAACGAAACGATCGGGCGCCTGACCTGGTCTCGAAAGGATGTCCTTGGTTTCCAGTTCGAAGTCGGCGGCGAAGTCGCGTTCAACAGCCTCGATTACAAATTGAACCTATTCACCCTCAAGGAAGGGGGTGGGAAGACGAAGACCGACTTGCCGATCGAAAATGCGACGGTCCGCGAGAAGCGCGGCGAGGTGTGGATCAACGCGGGGCGCCAGCTCGCCAAGAACCTCAGGATAGACCTCGGCCTCAACTACGAGATGTCACATCTAACGGTAAGCGGCGATGCGACCGCCGACCGCAAGCTCACGTTTCCCAAGCCCAGCATCACGCTGGACTGGCAGCCAGGTGGCGGCTGGCACACGCAGCTGATCCTGCGGCGTACGGTCGCCCAGCTCGATTTCTACGATTTCGTGAGCTCGGCCGAGCTGTCGGTCGGCCGCGTCAACGGCGGTAATGCCAATCTCCAGCCGCAGCGCAGCTGGGAAGGGCGGCTGCTGTTCGAGCATCCAATCTTCAAAGAGGGCAAGGTCCGCCTCGAGCTCGGCTACGACCTGGTGAGCCTGCTTCAGGACCGCATCCTGGTGTTCGACAAGCAAGGCAAAGCCTTCGACGCCCCCGGAAATCTCGGCACGGGCCGCCGGGAATATGCGGATCTCACGATCGACGCTCCTCTCGACCGCGTCTGGAAGGGCCTGCGCGTCAAGCTCCACGGTAACATTCAGCACACCCGCGTAGATGATCCGATTTCTGGCGATCCGCGGGATTGGAGCGGTTTCTTTCCCCGGTGGCTGTGGGATGCTGACATTCGCCGCGATGTGGGCAAGTTCGCTTACGGCGTTTCGCTCTTCGACAATCGCCGGATCACCTTCTTCAGGACCGACGAATTCGACAGCAACTTCAATGCCGGCTTCCCGTATACGAACGCATTCATCGAGTATCGGCTCACCGGCAAACAGACGCTGACGCTCAACGTCAACGATATCTCCAACACCGCTGGATCGCGATTCCGCCAGTTCTTTTCTCCCAACCGAACCTCCGGCGCGCCGTTCGCCAACGAATATCGCTTCCGCAACAGCCACATTCGAATCGGGCTGACATTCAAGCAGAGCTTCGGCGGCGGCGGGGTGGCGAAGTAGGCTGAGCGCCGCTAAGAGCGCCGCGACTTCACCTGACAAGCGAGGCATTTTCAGTGGGCGAGCCTGCCATCCTTCAGTTCGACTGGGCGGATCCGTTCGACCTTAATCAGCAGCTTACCGACGAGGAACGGCTCGTTCGCGACACGGCCGAGGGCTACGCGCAGGAGAAGCTGCAGCCGCGGGTCACCTCAGCCTATCTCGATGAGCGCTTCGACCGCGAGATCCTGACCGAAATGGGCGAGCTCGGTCTGCTCGGAGCCACCATCCCGCACGAATATGGCGGCGCCGGCCTCGGCTACGTCAGCTACGGGCTAATCGCGCGGGCGGTCGAGCGCGTCGACAGCGGCTACAGGTCGGCGATGTCGGTGCAGTCTAGTCTGGTGATGTATCCGATCTTTGCCTACGGATCCGAAGAGCAGCGGCAGAAGTTTCTGCCGAAATTGGCGACCGGCGAATGGGTCGGCTGCTTCGGCCTGACCGAGCCCGACGCGGGCTCCGACCCCGGCAGCATGCGGACGCGCGCTCAGAAGGTGCAGGGCGGCTACGTCATCTCGGGCACCAAGATGTGGATCACCAACTCGACCATCGCCGACGTGTTCGTGGTCTGGGCGAAGTCCGATGCGCACGGCGGCAAGATCCGCGGCTTCGTTCTCGAAAAGGGCATGGCCGGCCTTTCCGCGCCCAAAATCAAGGAGAAGCTCTCCTTGCGCGCTTCGATCACCGGCGAAATCGTCATGGAAGAAGTCGAAGTCGGCGAAGATGCGCTGTTGCCCGATGTCGAGGGGCTGAAAGGACCGTTCGGCTGCCTCAATCGGGCTCGGTACGGCATCGCCTGGGGCTCAATGGGCGCGGCGGAGGCCTGCTACCATGCGGCGCGGCAATACACGCTCGACCGCAAGCAGTTCGGCCGCCCCCTCGCCGCCAACCAGCTCGTGCAATTGAAGCTCGCCAACATGGCGACTGAAATCTCGTTGGGCTTGCAGGCCGCGCTCCGCGTCGGCCGTCGCCTCGAAGCGGGCGAGCTCATCCCCGAGACGATCAGCCTCATCAAGCGCAACAATTGCGGCAAGGCGCTCGACATCGCCAGAACCGCGCGCGACATGCACGGCGGCAACGGAATCTCGGCCGAGTTCCAGGTGATGCGCCACGCTGCGAACCTGGAAACGGTCAACACCTACGAGGGCACGCACGACGTCCACGCTTTGATCATGGGCCGGGCAATCACCGGCATTCCCGCCTTCTAGCGAACGCGAGCAAACAGCCGTAAAAAGCGTGACGCGCAACAGGGGGCGATCACATGGGACTAGTCGGCTGGATCATTCTCGCGGCAATCGCCTTGCTGCTGCTTTCCGCGATCGCGCTCTACAACCGGCTGGTCAGGCTGCGAGCCCTAGTGAAGGAGGGCTTCAGCGGCATCACCGTGCAGCTCCGCCGCCGGGCGGACCTGATCCCGAACCTGGTCGAGTCCGTTCAGGGCTACGCCACCCACGAGCGTGAGGTGTTCGAGGAAGTCAGCGCGAACCGCTCCAAGGCCCTCTCAGCCGGCAGCGTCCAGGCGACTGCTCAAGCCGACGCGCAAATGACAGGTCTGCTCGGCCGCTTGTTCGCAGTCGCCGAGGCCTATCCCGAGCTCAAGGCCAATACGAACTTCCTCCAGCTTCAGGATCAGCTGGCGAATATCGAAGGCGAGCTGCAAAGTTCGCGCCGCTATTACAACGCCACCGTCCGTGACCTGAATTCCTCCATCCAGAGCTTCCCTGCGGTGGTCGTCGCCGGTCCGCTCGGGTTCCACGAGGAGCCGTTCTACGAGGACTCGGACCAGTCGATCCAAACCGCCCCAAAAGTGTCGTTCGCCCGTCCGGCGGCGTGACGGTGCGGACCTTGTGGCGGGCACTTCCCGCTCTCGCTTTGGCGGCAGGTTCGACGGCGACGAACGCTGACGAACGCATCCTGCGTTACCTGAGCGACGTCCAGATCCAGCGCGACAGCTCGCTCGAGGTCATCGAAACCATCGACGTCCGGGCCGAGCACGACCGCATCAATCACGGCATCTTCCGCGACTTCCCCACGCGATACCGCGGGGCTCATGGCAGCCAGGTTCGTGTCGGCTTCACCTTCGAAGGCGCGACCCTCGACGGGCTTCCGGTTCCCGCAAGCACCGAGACCGTCTCGAACGGCATCCGCATCAAAATTGGCGATCCCGACAAATATGTCGATGTCGGAGAACACAGTTACATCATCCGCTATCGGGCAAGCCGCGAGATCGGCCGGTTCACCGACTATGACGAGCTTTACTGGAATGCGACGGGGAACGGCTGGATTTTTCCGATCGACATCGCCGAAGCGCGGATCCGCCTGCCGCAGCCTGTAAGATTCGGGCAGCGCAGCGTTTACACGGGGCCGCAAGGTTCGACCGCATCCAACGCCGAAGTGGTCGACGAGAAGCCCGGCGAGATCATTTTCCGAACGACGCAGCCGCTCGGCGCGTACGAGGGTCTAACGGTCGCGGTCGCGTTCCCCAAGGGCGTCGTTGCCGAACCTGCGCCAACAAGCCGTCTCGCCGCCTGGTTCGCCGATAATGGTCCGCCGCTTGTCGGACTGCTGGGGCTGCTCGGCCTTGGGGGCTTCTATTATCTCGCGTGGATCCGCGCCGGTCGAGACCCTCGGCGCGGAACGGTCGTGCCGATCTTCTCACCGCCCGACGACCTCACCCCCGCAGGCATGCGCTACGTCACCAAAATGGGAGCGGACAACCGCACCTTCGCTGCCGCCTTGGTCGACATGGGCGTCAAAGGACATGTTCGACTGATCGAGGAAGATCGCGGTTGGTTGTCCGGCAAGAAGATGCGGCTCGAGCGCCTAAGCGGCAGCCAGCCGCTCCCGAACGAGGAAGAGGCCGCGCTGGATTGCCTCTGCCGACCGGGTGAATCGATCATGATGGAGCAGAAGAATCACTCAGATTTTTCAGCTGCAAAGACCAGCTTGGCGGCGATTTTGAAGACCAAATACGAAGGCCGCATGTTCAACCGCAATTATGGGTGGGCCGCGGCCGGGCTGATGCTGTTCATCGCGGCGCTGTGGATTTCGGCGGCAACGGTCGTCGCGGCGACCGACGGCGCCGAAATCTGGCGAATCGGCGTGGTCGTCGGGTCCCTCGCCCTTACCGCCGTCTTATGGCTCGCGTTTCATGATTCCACGGTCGGCAAATGCCTCCTTTCACTCATGGGCTTCGCCGCGGTGTCCCTGGCGGTCACGCTTGGAATGCCGATTCTCGGAGCTGCGCTGAACAGTGGATGGTACCTGCCGCTGATTCTGCCGGCACTTGCACTGCCGCTGGTGATTTCGGCTTTCTGGTGGATCGCGGCGCCCACCAAGGAGGGCCGCGCTGTCCTCGATCATATCGCTGGGTTCAAGCAGTATCTCTCCATCACCGAGCGCGAACGGCTCGACCGCCTGACGCCCGTACACCCGCCGCCCGACACTCCCGAGATTTTCGAGAAGTATTTGCCTTACGCCATCGCTCTCGGAGTCGAGAACCACTGGGCGGACCGGTTCGCCGGGATCCTGGCCGCGGCAGCCGCCCAAGGACGGCAGGGCTTCGCTTGGTATTCGGGATCGAGCAGCCCTTGGAGCAATCCTACGGGTTTCGCCGACAGCGTCGGGTCTTCGCTGGCGAGCACGATCAGCTCGGCCTCGACCGCTCCGGGATCGAGCAGCGGCTCGGGCGGAGGCGGATCGTCCGGCGGCGGCGGTGGCGGCGGCGGCGGCGGGGGCTGGTGACTAGATGCGTCCAGGACGTCGATAGAAGGCCATCGGCTGGTCGCGGTAGGTCGCGTCGGGCTGGCGAACGAAGCCGAGCCGCTCGGCCAGCCGCATCGAGGCCACATTTTCAATGTCGATGATCGCCGGGTAGGTCGGCGCCGCGAGTTCACTTTCCGCCCATTTGAGCGCTGCCGAGCAAGCTTCGAAGGCAATCCCCTGCCCGTGTACCGAGCGGTCGAAGATCCAGCCCATTTCCGGTTCGCCAACGATCGACGGGCTCATGTCG
This sequence comes from Sphingomicrobium sp., assembly GCA_039933195.1. GTDB lineage: Bacteria > Pseudomonadota > Alphaproteobacteria > Sphingomonadales > Sphingomonadaceae > Sphingomicrobium. The sequence goes on from JBDTON010000127.1 coordinate 6,999, forward strand.
CGTTCGAAATGGAAGAAGCCGCAATGGCCGACCATCCGGCCGTCCGACTTCCTCTCGACCGCCCACGGGCCCATGCCGATCAATGCCCAGGAGCCCACCCCGGACATCAACCGTCGCCAGCTGTCCTCGCGGTTGATCGGCTTCCCGCCGATGTGGCGCATGACCTCCTCGTCGCCCAGCGTCGCCGCGTGCGCGTCGAGGTCGTCCCTGCGGAACTCACGGAGGATCAGACGCCCGGTTTCAAGCGTCGGAGCCGAGTGGAAAGTCATTAGACCGGATCCCGGATCAAAGTCCGGGATGACGCCCTTCGGCCGTCACTTCTTGCCCAGGCTGAGTCCGCCGAAGCGCTTGTTGAAGCGCGCCACCTGGCCGCCGGTGTCGAGCAGCTTCTGATTGCCGCCGGTCCACGCCGGATGCACCTTCGGGTCGATCTCGAGATGCAGGGTGTCGCCTTCCTTGCCCCACGTCGAGCGGGTCTGGAACTTGGTGCCGTCGGTCATCTCGACGTTGATCGTGTGATATTCGGGGTGGATACCGGACTTCATGTGATATTTCCTCGGGTTAGCAGCTGGTTTCCGACCAGCGGCCGAAGGCATGAGGGCGCGCATTTAAAGGCTGATCCGGCAACTTGCAACCGAGGGTCAGGCCGGCTTCGGCTCCTGCGTGCGGCGCAGGAGCGGCAGCGCGTCGAGGAGCAGCGCGAAGCCGCCGAACAGCAGCGCCGTGTAGACGAGGTCTCCGGCGACCGTGTTCTGAAAGAACGGAATGGCGGCGACGTAGCAGGCCTCAAGCCCCGCCAGCGTGCGCGGGTAAATGCCGCTGAACAGCCACATCCCGAAATTGGTGACGGTGTAAAAAAGCACGGAGCTGGCCAGCGCCGCTGCTCCGACCCGCCAGAACGACCGCCGGGTGGAGAGCCACCAACCGATCAGCACGATCAGGACCACGCTGAAATAGACCGTCGCCATGCCGTGATAGAAGCCGAGCACGAGGTCGCTGAGGAACAAGGCTCCGAGCGGCGCGACGAGCGCGAGGCCGCGGCGCCCGAGGTAAGCGCCGCTGAACAGCGCCATCGCACCGATCGGAGTGAAGTTGGGCGGGTGCGGGACGAGCCGCATGACGGCGGCCGCGACAATCGCCGAAAGCAGCGCCAGCAGGCGGGCATGATATGCGTTCATAAATCGTTGCATAATGCCGCCGCTCTCGCCTAGCAACTTGGCC
>JBDTON010000128.1:0-9321 GCA_039933195.1 Sphingomicrobium sp.
GTGAAGCGAACGTCTTCGGCCGTGAACGGCTTCAGCTTGTCTTCCGAGAACATGCCCGGAGGCGGCGGTTTGGTTGGACCCTCGCCGAACTTGCGCCACGGGCGGGTGGCGAAGATCGCTTCGCCGTTGCGCTGCGTCCAGGACGCGATCTGCTCGACGATCGCTTCTTCCTTCTCGTCGATCGTGCCGTCCCCACGGACCGGAATGTTGAGCAGCAAGTTGCCGTTCTTCGAGACGATGTCGCTGAGCATTTGAACGACCAGCTTGGGCGGTTTGTAGCCGTTCTCCTCGTAGACGCGGCGCGAATAGTGCCAGTTGCCGATGCAGGTGTCGGTCTGCCAGGGCCGCGCATGGATCTCGTCGAGCACCCCGCGTTCGACATCCTCAACCAGCGCGCGCCGTTGCAGGCCCTGCAGCTGCTTGCCGAACAGCACCACGTCGGTGTCGCCGCTGCGCGCCAGCGCCTCGCCGTAAAAGTGCGCGGCCGCCTCCAGTCCCGCCTGCCCGAGCGGAAGCCCGGTATCGTCGAAATAGATGAGGTCGGGCCGATAATCGTCGACGATCTGGTTCTGCCGCAGCAGCCAGGTTCGGACGAACTCGGGATTGAACGGCGGCGCCGCCTCGAGCCACTGGCCATCGCGCTTGTCGTGCCATGCCATCATCGCTTCGTTGGTGGGGATTCCGGCAGGCGGAACGTAATAAGGACCCGTGTAGAGCTCCTGCGGGTCGAGGCCCTCCCAGAATTTGCCGCGCCCGTGCTTCCTGCGCAGCCAATAAGCATCGTAGCGGCGGCCGCGCATCGCGCCTTCGGGATCGTAGCCGTAGGCGGGCTGATACCAGTGCCAGGCATGACTCGAATGGTTGGAGATGCCGAACTTCAGCCCCGCCTGCCGGACCGCCGGCTCCCAACCGCCGAGAATGTCCTTTTTCGGCCCCACCCGTGTCGAGTTCCACGCATGGTGCTTGCTGGCGAAATTGTCGAAATTGTCGTGGTGGCAGGCCATCGCGAAGACGTAGCGCGCGCCGGCTTTGGAATAGCGGCTAATCAGCTCTTCAGGCCGCCAGTTCTCGGCCTTCCACTGGCCGATGACGTCGATGAAGCCGGTGCGGCTCGGGTGGCCATAATGCTTGAGGTGATGCTCGTAGGCGCTTTCCTTCGGCATCCACGGCTGCCGGCCGGGCAGGTACATCAGCCGCGCGTACCAATCGCCCCATTCGGGCTGGCATTGTGGTCCCCAATGCGCCCAGATGCCGAACTTGGCGTCGCGGAACCACTCGGGCACGCGATACTGCGCCGCGAGCGATTCCCAGGTCGGAGCGATCGGTCCGATCGCGGTCGGCGCGGCTGCCACTGCGGCGCCGGACAGGGCCGCGGCGCTGCCCGACAGCAGCAACTGGCGCCGGCTCAGCTCCAAGCGGCGCTACCGGGGCTCAGGATAAAGGGACTCAGTGCGATTCTTGGGGCTGAGCCTGCGACCGCGCGTGGGCCTTGGCCACCGCGTCGTTGAACTGGGCCGCGGTGATCGCCAGCAACAATCCCTTGTCGTCCTTGCCGAAGGCAACGAGGGGAACCTTGATCTTGCTCTGACCGGTGTTGACCACCGCTCCGTCGGGATCGAGCGAATCGATCGTTCCGACCGGAACGCCCTTGACGTCGCGCAGCGCCGCTCCGGCCTTGATGTCGGCCGCGGTCGCGGGGACAGCAGTGACGGTCTTCGTCGCCCTTTCGCCGTTCACGTTCTGCGCCTTGGCGTCGCTGGCGCCGACCAGCCGGTTGTATTCGGCGTTGTTCTCGCGGTTGCCGTTCGAGATCCGGGTCGAATCTCCGCTACCCGGTACGTTGGACGGACCCATGGGCACGCCTTGAGCGCCGGCGGTGCCGGCAACGAAGAGGGACAAGGCCAAAGCCCCTGCGACCCGTGCGTGAACTCGGTTCATGTTCGTTCCCGTGTGGACAGTTGATAACGCTACCAAAATGGGGGTTCTGCAGCGCAATCGCAATGGGGAATCGCGCCGCCTGAGCGCGGCTCAGGTGATCCGACGCCTTTTCACGCTCCGCGCAGGATTGCGCAAAGCCGCGTTGCGGATGCAATTGTCAAAGCCCATCCAGTCCACACGATTGCGGCCGCGGCTCGCGTTGCGGTTGCACATTTGCACGCGCCAGTTCGGCGGCTGCTGCCGCTTCACGAAAGAGAGCGCGCGCTTCATCGCCCGCTGCTGCTGAACGATGCAGGTCCGCTGCCAGCGGCAGTTGAGGCCGATGTTGAGGCTAATCGAGTCGTACAACGGCACACTCGCCTGCGCGGCCATGGCGGCGGGCGCCAATAAGAGCAGCAATGCGGCGATGAGCCACCTCATGGGTGCGATCGATGGCATCCACCGGGACCAACCGCAAGAAAGGCTAATTGTTCAACAAGAAATCTGCCGCATTCCGGCCGGTCATTTACGGCAACGGCAATAGCAAAACGGCGGCGCCTTTCGACACCGCCGCCCCACCTCTCAACAGAGAGAAATTTAGTTCAGCGAATTCGACACGTTGTTGAATGTCGTATTCAGCTTGTTGCCGACGCTGGTCATCGCACCGATGGCAGCAACAGCGATCAGAGCGGCGATGAGACCATATTCAATGGCCGTCGCGCCCTTAATGTTCTTCAGTAGCTTCACAAACCTGGCCATCTCTGGTCTCCCATCAGCCATATGCAACGGGACAATCCCCACCTGCGCCAACCTCGCGGAGGTTATGGCCAATTTGGTCCTGAGTGATTGAGAAAGCCTTAAAAACGCCGGTTAACGACATCAGTGCGGCTTGACCAAGACCGCCCGGAATCAACCGCCGATCAGCCTGTCGATTGCGTCGCGAATTTCACGCAGCGGCTTGGTCGGACTGCTCCATTCCGGCGGCAGCGGGCTCTTGATCTGCCGCTGTTGAGGCTGCGGAATGCGGAACTCACCGGGGAGATCCGGGCCGCGCCGGCGGTCGATCGCCAACGCCGAGGTCATGAAATTGCGCCAGATCTGCGCCGGCACCGTTCCCCCGCTGATCTTGCCCAGCGATTTGTTATCGTCGCGCCCGACCCAGACGCCAACGACAAGGTCGGCGGCAAAGCCGATGAACACGGCGTCGCGGTTTTCCTGAGTCGTTCCGGTCTTGCCGAACGTGGGGATCGCGAGCGCGGCACGGCGGCCCGTGCCGTTGTTGGCGGCGGCATAGAGCAGGTCGAGCATCGGCGCCTGGTCGCGCCGCCGGTCGAGCGCTCCGTCGCTGCGGAAGAATTGCGATAGCCCCTCCGGCGCCTGCCCCTCCGGAAGACCGCGCGCGACAACCGGATAGCGGCCGCTCGCAACCGCCGCATAAGCCGAGGTCAGCTCGAGCAGGCTGACCCCCGCCGAGCCGAGGGCGAGGCTCGGCTTGTCCGGGAGCGGGGTCGTGATCCCGAGATCGCGCGCGGCGCGGATCACGTTGTTGCGGCCGACGGATTGGGAGAGGCGCACCGTGGCCGCGTTGCTCGACCTTGCGAATGCCTCGCGAACGGTGATCTTGCCGCGGTAAATCCGATCGCTGTTGACCGGAGTCCAGCCGTCGATGGTGACCGGTCGGTCCTCGATCACGCTGTCGGGAGTCCATCCGGCGCGCAGCGCGGCAAGATAGACGAACAATTTGAACGCCGAACCGGGCTGGCGCCGCGCCTGGGTAACTCGGTTGAAGGGCGATTGGCTGTAGCTCTTGCCGCCGACCATGGCGACGACTCGGCCGTCGGGCCGCATCGCCACCAGGGCCGCCTGCGCGTCGCCGATGGCTGCCCGGCCGACCGCGCGAACCGCCAGCCGCTGGAGATTGCTGTCGAGCGTCGTCGAGACCCGCACTTCACCGAAATCGGCATCGAAGGCCTTCTGCGCATAGGGCGCCACCCAGTCGGCGAAATAGGTGCCGGTGGGATATTTGGCGGATCGCGCAACAGGACGCGCAAGCGCAGCCGATCGCGCCCGCGCCGGGCTGATCGCGCCGGTCTCGGCCATCGCTCGAAGCACCAACTGGCTGCGCTTCTGAGCGGCCTGAAGATGTTGCGTCGGAGCGAGGCGCGAAGGCGCCTGGACCATCCCCGCGAGCATTGCCGACTGAGCGAGATTCAGCGTGTCCGGGTCGCGGTTGAAATAATGGTGCGCGGCCGCACGGAGCCCGTACACGCCGTCGCCGAAATAGACGCTCGACAAATATCGCGAGAGGATCTCCTGCTTGGAAAGCCACGCCTCGAGCCAGAATGCGATGATCACCTCTTGCGCCTTGCGCCTGATGGTGCGGTCACCGGACAGGAAATTGGTCTTGGCGAGCTGCTGGGTGATCGTGCTTCCGCCTTCGCGGACCCCGCCGCCGCGCAGGTTGGCGAGCATCGCCCGGCCGATCCCGCGCGGATCGATTCCCCAGTGGCGGTAGAAGCGGCGATCCTCGATCGCGACGAAGGCGGCGGGGGTCACCGGGTTCAGCGACTTCACCTCGACCGGCGCTTCCTTGACCGCTCCGCGAAGCGCGATCGGATGACCGTCGTCGCTCAGCATCAGAAGCGCGGGATTGGGCAGCGGCTCGAGCGCACGCGACAGAGGCGCCGTGATCACCAGCCAGACCAGGGTGATGAAGATGAGTGCCGTGATCGAATAGAGGTAGATCGGCCAGCGGCGGCGCCGCTTTGCCGGGAGCTCGGGCTGCGGTTCCGTCGGCAGTGCCTGCTCGCCGATCGGCCGTTCCGCCGCGAACGGGTCGGGCAGTTCCTCGACGGGCACTCCGCCGCGGCTCCAGATTCCGTCCCTAGCGGTCAACGCTCACCTGTTCCCGGCACCTGTTCCCGGACAATGGGCTTCTCGGATATGGGCACTGCCTTACATGAGTAAAACAGCTATGGCCATATATCCCGATGCTTGCTGAATGGGTCATTGCGGCTAAACCGCCAGCGATGCGGCCCACTCTCGCATATCTGGCGCTTGCGGCATTGGCCGTGGTGCCGGGTTCGTGCCGGCAACGGCCGGCCGGCGCGGCGAGCGTCGTCGTGATCGGCGGCGAGCCGAAGCTGCGCGATCCGGCGCTTGGCGCGCTTTCCGCTCCGGACGCAGTGCTGGTCGGCAGCGTCGCGCAAGGCCTCGTCAGGTTCGATTACGCGGGGAACATCGTCGGCGGCCTGGCGGAGCGGTGGAACGTCAGCGACGACGGGATGAGCTACATCTTCCGGCTCGCCGCGACCAGGTGGCCCGACGGCCGGCCGGTCACCGCGCAGCAGGTGGCGAAGCTGCTGAAGCGCGCTGTCGGCCCCCGCAGCAAGGACCCGCTCAGGGATTCGGGCGGAGCCATCGACGATATCGTCGCGATGACCGACCGGGTGATCGAGATCCGGCTAACCGCGCCGCGACCCAACCTTCTCGCGCTCCTCGCCCAACCCGGTCTCGCAATCCTCCGTGGCGGCGAAGGAACGGGCCCGTTCAGCGTCGCCCCAAATCCAGAAGCGCGCGACGAGCTCCGGCTCACCAGCGCGGTCCTCTCATCCGACGAAGACGTCGCCCAAAAGGAAGAAGTCATACTGAGCGGCGCGACCGCCCAGGACGCGGTCGAGCGGTTCGCCGGGGGCAAGGCCGATCTGGTGCTCGGCGGCACCTTTGCCGACCTCGCTTTCGCACAGCGCGTCAAATTGCCTCGGGGGAGCCTGCGGTTCGATCCCGCCTCGGGGCTGTTCGGACTGGTCCCGGTTCGCGCCGGGGGCGACCTCGACAAGCCCGATGTCCGCCGGCTGCTCAGCCAGGCGATCAATCGCGAGGTGTTCATCGGCGCGCTCGGCGTTCCGGGGCTGGCGGCGCGAGCGACCGTGCTCGAACCCGCCCTCGACGGAATCCCCGCGCCAATCGCCCCTGCGTGGCTGTCCCTGTCCCTCGACGCTCGACGCTCGGCGCTGGTCGCCGAAGCAAACCGTCTCTTTGGCAAGGCCCAGAAGCCGGTGATCCATATCGCGCTTCCGCAGGGGCCTGGCGCGGACCGACTGCTGCTCGAGTTGCGGCGCGACTGGGGCGCGCTCGGTTTCGCCGTTGAGCCGGCGGCGAACCCGGCGGCGGCCGATTTCCGCCTGGTCGACGCCGTTTCTCCGTCGTCCTCACCGGCATGGTTCGTGCGCCAGTTCCGGTGCGAGGTGACGCCGGTGTGCGACCCCGACGCCGACGGTCTGATGGAAGCAGCCCGGCAGTCGCAGGTGCCCGCGCAACGCTATGCCCTGCTGGTGCAGGCGGCGGCAAAAATTGACGATGGGCAATTATTTCTCCCCCTAACCGCCCCGGTGCGCTGGTCGCTCGTGTCGGGACGAATTCAGGGCTTCGCCGGGAACCGCTACGCGGTTCACACGCTCACCGACCTGGAGCGGAGGCCCAGCGGAGATTGAGTCGAATGGCGATGGTCAACGACGACAAATTGCGGGTGCCTTTGGGCACCGACCCGCAATCGGTGCGGCAGCGGGTCGAGGCGATGGAGCGCCTGCTCGAGCGGCTGTTCGTGATTCCGGGCACAAAACAAGCGATCGGCCTCGACGTGATCCTGGACGTCGTGCCGATCATCGGGGACGTCGCCGCGGCCGCGCTCGGCGCGTACATCGTGTGGGAAGGCCGCAACGTCGGCATGTCCAAATGGCAGTTGTCGCGAATGGCTGGAAACGTCGGCGTCGACTGGCTGCTCGGACTAATCCCCTTCGTCGGGGCGATCCCGGATTTCTTCTTCCGCTCGAACACGCGCAACTTGAGGATGATCAAGCGCCACCTCGACAAGCATCACGCCAGCACCGCGACGATCGAGGGCAAAGTCACCAGGCGTGAGTAGCCTTGCCCATCAATCCCAGGTCCATTCGAGTTCCACTTCGTCAGGGACAGGCCTCCCGGAACGGTCCGTCGCCGGACGATAGACGAAGCGCTGCTCAACCAATCGGCAGGTCAGCGCGTCAAGCTCGGGAACGCCGCTGGAGCCGGTGACGATGCAGTGTGCGACCCGGCCGTTCACGCCCACCGTGAACCGCATTCCGACGGTGCCGCCGATCCCGGCCTTTGCGAGATGACGCGGATAGTCTCTTGGCGTGATGTCGCCGGCGATCTGCGCGATATCCGTTCCGCCCGCGCCTGACCCTCCATAGCCCCGCCCGCCCGCTCCGCCGCCTGCGCCGCTGCCGAGCGCCGGGCCAGTTCCGCTGCCGCCACCCGACGGAGCAGCATTCGGACGCACGGCCACGATCGGAGTGACCGACGGTGGTGCATGCGCCGGCTGAGGCCCAGGCGAGCCGCCGAGTGGTTTCGGCTGCGCCTTGGGCGCCGCCGACGTGCGGTGCTCGGACATGGCTGAGGTCGCCGGGGCCGGAGGCGGAGTCGGCGGTTCAGGCGGAGGAATCGCGACTTCGATCAGCCGCTCCACGACATCCGCGCCACGCGTGACCGGCACTCTCAGGCCGATGAGCAAGGCGAGGCCGAGCGCCACCTGAACGATGACGACCGCAACGAGCGCATAAATTCGCTCGCGCGGCCGTACCGTTCGTCGATATTCGGCGTACGCGGGCACGGTTCGCGCCCGCTAAACCGCAGCTAGCGCCAATAACAGCGCCGGCGTTCGGTCACGCTGCGGTCGATCGCGCGTCCGGCGACTGCACCGCCCACCGCGCCTGCCGCGACGCCGAGGATGCCACCGCCGATGACCTTGGAGCCGACAACTGCGCCAGTAACGCCGCCGGCGACGAGGCCGGTCGTTCCTGCCGAACGGCGGCAATATTTCCGCGCGTAATGCGTCCTGCCCTTATAGCGATGCGTATGGTAGCTGTAGGTGGAATGGCCATAGACGGGCGCGGCCACGGGCCCGATGCCGGTTCCCGCAACCGAGAAGGCAAGCGCAATCTTCAAAATCTTGTTGGACATGGGTTTTCGTTCCTCTGTTTCGCCTGTTCAACGAGCGTCGCCACGCTTGTTTCCGAACGCAAGTGCGTACCCATGAATAGGGGGACGCGGTAACGGCCGCCTGTGGCGCGCTGAGGCGGGCCGTTAGCATAGAGCATAGGGCATCAAGCGTGGAGCGCGAATGTGGATCTAGCGCCGCCTCAGGGAACCGCCCGGCCGTCGATATTGCCGGCGGTGGCGTAGCGGCAGACGAGATAATCGACCCGCGGCGTCGCCGCGACCGCGCAGCCCACGCGCTGCGTCGTCGGCCAGATCATCTGCGTATAATGGCCGACGTCTTCCCAGTCCCCGGTCCGGCTGTTGTTCGGGAAGACCCCGGGGTGGAAGTAGCGCTTCTCGGACGACCAGCCGCCGACCATCGCCTCGACGCTGAAATATCCGTGCGAGCCCATCCACAGATTTTCCCCGATCCCGCGGCGCTTCGACCGGTCAGAGTGGGCGAAGACTCCGCTGAACGCCAGCTGTTGCGCATAAACCGCCGCGCCGTTGGCAAGCGCGGGATCCCAGCTCACCGGCGGCATTCCGACGTGCATTCGCTCGGCATTGTGGGCGGCGACTATGCGCGTGGGAAACGAGCTCGCGACCAGCGACGCGGCCGGGGCAGGCACGGCGGCGCAGACAGCGCAGAGCATCGCGACAAGCCTGCATCCCATTGAAAATCGATCCCCGCCCGGTCCCAGCACAGCTGAACTGCTCCCGCGCGATACGGCAATCGGCCTCATGGCCAGCCAGCGCACGCACGATTCATTCCGGCGTAAACTTGGACGAATAGGGTTACTTAACGGTTTATCGATTCCCCCCTTTGCCGCGGATCAATTTCCTGCTTTAAGCCGCGATCACCGAATCCAGGAGTAGATGATGCGTAAGTCTTTGGTCGTGCTGGCGATTTTCAGCACAATAAGCGTCCCGGCCGCTGCCCAAACCGCGCCGGCGGCCAATCAGGCCCAGCCGGCCAAACCGCAGACAATCAAGAAGGTTGTGTGTCAGCGCGTCGATGTCGAAGAGACCACCGGCTCGCGGCTCGGCTCCGCGCCGAAGGTGTGCAAGACGGTCGAAGTCCCCGCTCCTCGCGGCGGAACCGCGACCGCCCAGGAAGCACCCACTCCGAGCAATTCGACGGGCAACAACCTCTAGCGCAACGGTGCGCGGCTCAATTAGACAGATGGCGAACCTTATGAATTCCGATCAAGAATCGGAGCGTGTCAGTCGCCGCTGATCGTCGGATCTATGTCTCCCGGCGGAACGCCCCCGTCCTCGTCTTCGATAATCGGCGTTCCGACATCGCCCTGCCCCACTGTCCGCCCGGCCATCTCCAGCATGCGTTCGAGCGGCACGCGCGCCCGGTCCATGATCTCGGGCGACAGC
>JBDTON010000129.1:0-5206 GCA_039933195.1 Sphingomicrobium sp.
TTGTTCGCCAGGTTCTTGCCGTGAAGGCCGATCTGGTAACGGTCGTTGGCCGAACGCCATACGAGGTTGGCATCCCACAGGGCAAAGCCCGATTGGTCGAGACCTGGGGAGGCAAGCTCGAATTGCTGGCTCTTGCTCCGGTACGAGACCGTCGTGTTGAAGTTCAGCCGCCCGCCAGCCATCGGCGTATCGTAGTCGAGCGATCCGCTCAGGGTCCACTTGGGGGTGTTTTGAATCTTCCGATAGTTAGCGAGGTCCACGACCGTGGCGGGAATCGGATTCCCGTTGATGTCCCTCGCAACAAGGCCGATGAACTTCAGATACTTGGCGTCCAGATATCCGAGAGTCCCAGAGAGCGTCAGCCGATCGCCGGCCGTGGCGAGATCCTGCGCCGCGCGAAAGTTCGTCTCCAGTTCGACACCGCGGAAGCGGGCCTTGCCGGCATTGGTTGTCGCGCCGCAGAAAGTCGCAATGCCATTCACAACGCAGCCCACGGAGCCTGGGACCTGCACATCCTGGTATTCGGCGTCGAACACGGCCGCCGCGAACTGCAAACGACGCTGGAATAGCGCCGCTTTCCAGCCTGCCTCATAGCTGTCGACGTTTTCTGGTTTGAATGTCATGAAGTTATAGATGTCCTCGCGCGACTGCGTCGGTGCCTGACTCGATTGTCCGCGCGGGTCGAAACCACCGCCCTTAAAACCTTTCGAATAGCTGATGTAGATGTTGTGGTTGGGGTTGGGCTTAAAGCTGATGGACGCACGCGGTGTGAAGGCCTCGTCAACGCGCTTGCCCTGAAAGTCGGACGTAGTCGCGACGGGGGTTCCGACAGCGAACGGCGTGGAGCCGCCCAGGTCGGGCTGGCCGCCGAACAGGTAAGTCTGACGGAGAATTTTCGCTCGACGCTGGTCCCACGTGTAACGACCGCCGAGTGAGAGGCTCCATTGTGGATTGAAGTCGTAGGTGAAGTCGCCGAACACCGCCCAGGTGTTGGTGTGGATGTCACCCTGCGTCGCCGCTGTCAGGCCCGGCAGGGCCCTAACGCAACCGGGTAACGGAACGGTTGGACATGTCGTGTACAGCCGCACGTCGAACTCGTCGAACGCCTTGGCGTTCAGATAATAGAAGCCGAAAATGCCCTGCAGCGGTCCCTTGTCTGCGACCAACTGCAATTCCTGGCTGAATTGATGATTCTTGTAGATTGCGGGCACATCGACGTCGACGAACGGGGTTGCATCGAAGTCTATGGGCGTTGTGCCATGGTCTTTGCGGAACGCAGTGATCGTGCGGAATTTGAGCCAATCGTTGAGGTCGATCTCCCCATGGAGCGCGGCGCCCCCGGACGTGACGCGCTGCCTTGGATCATTGAGGCCGCCGGCTGTATCGAACACGCTTCCGGGCGTGGGACTTGCGCCATTGCACGCCGCGACCGTGCACAGGTTAGGGATGAGGCGATGCCCGCCGCGAGCGTTGCTGTTGTCCCACGTATAGTCGCCAGAGAGGCGGAAGAAGACACGATCTGACGGAATGAACTCCATCGTGCCGCGGGCCGCCCATATGTCCTTGTTATAGTTGCGTTGGCCGGTCGTGAGATTCCGCCCGAAACCGTGATTGCCAAGTCGCGCCACGCTCGCTCCGATGAGCAGCGTCGATGTTAGCGGCGTCGAAGCAGTGACGATCGCATCGGCTTGGCGATAGGTTCCGAGGTTGGCCCGGGCGCGGATGTGCGGGCCGTCGCTGGGGATCCGGCGAGTCACATACTTGATCGCACCGCCAACGGTGTTGCGGCCGTAAAGCGTGCCTTGGGGACCGCGGAGCACCTCGACACGTTCCACGTCATAGATATCGAGGACGGCCGCCTGAGGGCGGTTGAAGTAGACGTCATCGAGATAGAGGCCGACGCCTTGCTCGAAACCCGCGACAGGGTCCTGTTGGCCAATGCCGCGAATGAAAGGCGTCAGGGTCGAGTTGGTGCCGCGCGATACTTCCAGAGTCACGTTGGGCGTTGTGTCCGCGACGTCAGTGATATCGAGCGCGCCCTGGCGATTGAGCTGCTCTCCGGAATAAGCCGTCACTGCTATCGGCACGTTGAGCAGGAGCTCATTGCGGCGCCGTGCTGTGACGACGATGTCCTGGTCACTCGCCGTAGCCGCTTGTTCCTGAGTTTGCGCATTGGACGCCGCCGGCGCCGCTGCAGTCGCGGTGGCCGAATTTTCCTGGGCGGCAGCTGGAGTCGTGTAGAGCGCCGCGGCGGCAACCGTGCCGAGCAATGCGGCGCGTGCGGATGTGACGCGCATTCCTGTTCTCCCCCTTGCGAGCGCAGGTTGCGCCCGCAGTCGGAAAAGGTCATACTGAAACTTGAACCGGCTTTCAACTTGCGAATTCGCGGGATCAGCCACTAGGGGAGCGGGATGGGGGCTCGCGTGGATCAGCATGTGGCGGTCAGCGCTGCGAGCGACGGCAAGGCACCGCGCACAGCGCGCGGCGAACGCACCTTGCGCAAGATCCTCGATGCCGCCCGCGACGAGTTCAGCGAACGCGGGTTTGCCGAAAGCTCGATCGTCGGGATTACGCAGCGCGCCAGAGTCGCGCTCGGCACCTTCTACACTTACTTCGATTCAAAAGATGCGGTGTTCCAAGCTTTGGTGCACGACATGTCGGCCCAGGTGCGAGACACAGTGACGCCAGTATTGAACGCAGCTGCTGGTTTTTTCGAAGGCGAGCAGCGGGCCCTCGAAGTCTTCCTCAAATTCGCCCGTAGTAATCGGGCTGTCTATCGCATCATCGACGAAGCGGAATTCGTCCAGCCAGCGGCATTCCGCGAGCATTATGAGACGGCCGCCCGTCGGATTGCCGCTCGCTTCGCGGCGGCGCGCGACAGGGGCGAGATATCCAGCGATCTGACTGACGACGATTTGGAAGTCCTTGCCTGGGCGGACATGGGCGCGAACGTTTTTCTGGGTCTACGATTTGCAGTTTGGACGAGCAGCGATGCGGAACATATCGCCGCCATTATCAATCGTCTCCTTCGAAAGGGATTGTCGGAATGAACCCTCCGGCGGATCAAGCGGCTGGCGTGACGCGATACCTCGACGGTTATTTCACCGTCCGAGACGGCCTGAGTCTCCACTACCAGGATTATCCGGGCAGCGCGCACAAGCCGCCTTTGCTTTGTCTTCCCGGTCTGACGCGCAACTCGCGCGATTTCGCCCAGTTAGCTGAACGGGTCAGCCCCCAGTTTCGGGTGCTCGCGCTGGATTTCCGCGGCCGGGGCAAAAGCGACTACGATCCATCTCCGGCGCGCTATATCCCTCCGACTTACGCAATGGATGTGATCGAGTTGCTCAATCAACTCAGCATCGATCGTGCGATCTTTGTTGGAACCTCTCTCGGCGGCCTAGTGACGATGGTCGTCGCGGCAATGGCACCCGAGCGCATTTCGGCGGCGATCCTCAATGACGTTGGACCGGAGGTGAACCTGGGGGGCATCGACCGGATCAAGACCTACGTCGGCAAGGACGTGCGTTTCGCAAACTGGGATGAGGCAGCCGATGCCATCTCTTCCAACTACGGCAGCTCGTTCGAGGGCTACTCGCACGACGATTGGGTTCGGATGGCCAAACGCAATTGCCGCGAAGAAAATGGTGAGATCCGCTTCGATTATGACATGGCGATCGCGCTCCCGTTCACCACCGCCGGACCGGCGCCGCAATTCGACATGTGGCCTCTGTTCCTGGCGCTCGCCCAGAAGCCCTTGCTTGTAGTCCGCGGAGCCAAGAGCGACCTTCTAAGCGCCGAGAGCGTCGAGAAGATGAAGGCGGCTGCGCCGGATATGAAGCTGGCGGTGATCCCAGGCGTCGGCCACGCGCCCGAGCTGAACGAGCCCGAAGCGGTCACGGCGATTGATGCGTTTTTGGGCTCGCTGGCGGTCTAGCGGGGTTCCGGCTTCCCTCAGGATGCGAGGCGCTGGCTAGTTCCGGAGTCGAATGGCTGCTGTGCCACCGCGACGACGAAAATCAGCTGATCGAGGACCGTGCTCAGTTGCAGCTCGTTCGCCAGCTGGATCTGGCCCGCGCCGAGCCGCTCCATCTCCGCTCGAGTCTCTCCGAGCAGGCGGCGATATTCGGCAACGCCCTGGTTGCTCGTCCCATATTGCGCCCACAGTGCCGCCCAACCGTCCGTAAAGCGGTCGAGCCGCTTCATCACCAGCGCAAGTTGCGGATGGGGGACGACGTTCTCGCCAATGAAAGCGAGATGGCCGCGGATTTCCCATGGCGACATGACGGATGGCGCGTTCACCTGCTCAAAGCGCAAGGTTCGCGGGTCAGCTTCGCCGGGCGCGAGTGTCCGCGTGTCCGCTGATCCCGACTGGGCGGCATCGATCAGGTCCCACAAATGTTCGGTGACGACGGTGTCGAGCACGAGATGGACGCGGCGCTCTTGGCCGCGGTTGTGGACCTCGTGCCAGCGGAAGCTGTCGAACACCCAGCACTCGCCTGGGGCCATGTGCACCGTCTCTCCGCCGCAGGTGAATTCGACCTCGGGGTTGGTGATCACCGGCACGTGGATCCGCAGGTGCGTTCGCCAGTGGTAATGGGCATCGACATGCTCGGGCACTTCGGCCCCTGAGCCCAGACCCATCAGCCGGCTTCGCCCCCAGACTCCGCCGAGTTCCGCCATCACTTCCATGATGTAGGGGCAGCGGGCGAGATGCTCGGTCGGACGCATCGGGCCTTCGAAGGCGTCGGTCGGCCCGCCCAGGACGGTCACCAGCCGAACCGCCTCATTGCCGGGAAAACCGGTGGCGTGGGGAACCCACGCCGAGTCAGGAAGCGCGCGGACCTCGCGTTCGAGCGTCGCCGCAGGGAATCTGAGCGGCAGCTTCAGGAATGGCTGGGTGAGGCGCATTGCCGGTATTGTGGCGGATTTGGTGGCCAAGAAAAAGGGCGGCCCCAAGGAGCCGCCCTTCGACATTTGGTAGCTGAGAGAAAAACCTATTTCAGCTCGACGGTGCCGCCGGCATCCTCGATCTGCTTCTTGATCTTCTCGGCCTCGTCCTTGTTGACGCCTTCCTTGACCGCCTTGGGAGCGCCTTCGACCAGCGCCTTCGCCTCGCCGAGGCCAAGGCCGGTGATCGCGCGGACTTCCTTGATCACGTTGATCTTCTTGCCGCCGTCGCCGGTGAGGATGACGTCGAACTCGGTCT
>JBDTON010000130.1:0-7079 GCA_039933195.1 Sphingomicrobium sp.
GCAGCACCGCCAGGCGGATGACCTCGGGTGAGCTGTTGAAGTAGCGGAACGGGCTTGCGGGCTGGCCAGGAAGGGGCATGTGAGCGCACCTACCGTCGCATCCTTACCAGTCGGTGCATTTGCTCTGACAATGCCGGCTGACCCTGTCCATGCGTCGCGCAATTGCGACGATTGAACATCGATAGGGAGACTGAATCGCAAACATTGGGAAATCGTATAGTTTGCGCAATCACGAGCGAACTTCGTCTCGTCTAGTTTGCTGGCTTCCCAAATGCTTCAGGAAGGAAGCCTGTTATGTTGAAGTCTCTGCGTATCCTCACTCTGGTCGCGGCCCTTGCCGCAGGATCGACCGCGATCGCTAATGCCAAGGCCCCGCCTGCGAAAATCTCGAAAGCGAGAGCAGAAGCAATGGCGCTCAAGCTCGCACCGGGCAAGATCATCTCGAGCGAATATGAATATGAAGGCAGGGGCTGGCGCTGGTCGTTCGACATCCAGCAGAAGGGCCAAGTCCAGGAGATCGGCATCGATGGCCGGACCGGAAAGGTCGTCGAAAACAAGTCCGAAGGAAAGGTCGACCACGACTAAGCGCAAGGAAGGCAGGGCGTGAGAATCCTGATCGCCGAAGACGACAGAGAGACCGCCGAATTCATCCAGCGCGGGCTGGAGCAGCTCGGCCACAATCCGGTCGTGGCGGCGAACGGGGTCGACGCCCTGCACCTCCTTTCGACCGAGCAATTCGATGTCGCGGTGGTCGACCGCATGTTGCCGGGTATGGACGGATTGTCCGTGGTGCGACGAGCACGAACGGCGGCCATCGAATTGCCGGTGTTGTTGCTGACAGCCCTTAGCCGGATCGAGGACCGGGTGAGCGGCCTCGAAGCTGGTGCCGACGATTATCTGGTGAAGCCGTTTGCCTTCTCGGAGTTGGCCGCTCGGGTGAATGCACTAGCTAGGCGAAGGCCATTGCAACAGGAACTGATCCTATTGGAGCAGGCGGGTATCGAGATCGACCTGCTCAAACGACGAGTGATTCGCGATGGAACGCCGATCCTGCTTCAACCGCGGGAGTTTCGGCTCCTGGAGGAACTGATGCGCGAGAGCGGCAAAGTCGTCACGCGCACGATGCTGCTGGAGCGCGTGTGGAACTATCACTTCGATCCGCAGACGAATATCGTCGAGACGCACATCAGCCGTCTGCGCTCGAAACTCAATGAAGGCGGCAAGCCGGACCCGATCGAGACGGTCCGCGGCGTCGGCTATCGTTTTGCCGAACATGCATAGTTGGCGTCGCAGTGCGGCCTATCGAATAGCATTTGCGAACTTCATCACGTTCGCGGTTGGCTTGGCACTGCTCGGGCTGGTGGTCTTTGGGGTCATGCACGTCGCCTTTTTCCGGCAGCTCGACGCCATGGTCTCGGACGAGGCCCAGACCCTGGTCGACGAATATCAGTCGGGCGGCCTTGGCGAGCTCAACGAAGCCATCGCTGTGCGCGAATCCTCACGTTCGCCGACGCGGATGCTCTATGCGGTCTTTACACCCGACGGCCATCGGATCGCCGGAAACCTTCAGGCCGGACGGCCGCCGCTTGGCCTCCACGACATCACCTTCATCGACCCAAGCGAAGGACCCGACAGGGGCCGCGGAATCGGAATCGACCTGTCGCCGCGCGAACGCTTGCTGGTCATGGCGGACCGCGAATGGATCGAACGGATCGACCGCACGGTGATCAGCGTCTTCGCCGTCGCTTTTCTCGCCGCGTGCATCATTGGTTTTGGCGGCGCGCTGCTGTTCGGAAATTATCTGCGCCAGCGGCTGAACTCGATTAGCGGCACGGCCAAGGCAATCATCGCCGGCGACATCCGTGAGCGTATGCCGGTCGGCGGGCGTGGCGATGAGTTCGACCAGCTCGCGGCCACCCTGAATCGCATGCTCGACCGGATCGAAGGACTACTTGAGAATCTGCGCCAGGTGTCGAGCGATGTCGCTCACGATCTGCGCACGCCTTTATCGCGTCTCCGCACTCAACTCGAACGCGGCAAGCAGACAAGCGGAGATCAAACCGGGTTAATCGAGGGCGCGATCGCCCAGCTCGATCAGGTGCTGTCGCTGTTTGCCGCGATCCTGCGGATTGCGGAAGTCGAGGCCGGTGAAACGCGCCGCTATTTCACCGCCGTCGATCTGACAGCGCTGACAACCGAGCTCGCGGAGAGCTACGCACCGGCCGTACAGGATCATGGACGAACGTTGCTATGGTCGATTGAGCCGGGGTTGCAGGTGCTCGGCGACCGCGAACTTCTGGCACAGGCGGCGATCAACCTCATCGAGAATGCGCAGAGACACACGCCGGAAGGGACGGTCATCCGGTTGACTCTTGTCGCCGCCAACCATTGGGCGTGCCTCCGGGTGATCGATGACGGTCCCGGCGTCGCCACCGCCGACTTGCCGCGGATGGTCAAACGATTTGCGCGGCTTGAAACCAGCCGAAACACCGCGGGTTACGGTCTCGGTCTCAATCTCGTCAGCGCCATCGCCAGACTGCATAGCGGACGTCTTGTCCTGAAGGACAACGCACCCGGTTTGGCCGCGACCATCGAGCTGCCGGCGCTTGCGACGACCGCTCAGTCCAATCAGGCCCGCAAAGAAGGAGCAGCTGAATGAACGATCGCCAAGCCACTTGCGAGGCGCTCACCAAAGTTCCGGCGGTCACACTTGGCTTCTGGATCATCAAGATCTTGGCGACGACACTCGGCGAGACCGGCGGCGACAGCGTCACCATGAGCTGGCTCGGCGAGACGACGCCCCATCCGATGCCGTACGGCTATCTCATCGGCACCGCGATTTTCGGCGTTCTTCTGATCGGCCTTGTCCTCGCCCAGATCCGCGCGCGGAGCTTCAATCCATGGCTCTATTGGGCGACGATCGTCGCCTCGACCACCTGTGGCACCACGCTCGCGGACTTCGCCGACCGTTCGCTCGGCATCGGCTATCCGGGCGGTTCGCTCCTGCTCCTCGCCTGCGTGCTCACCTCGCTTTTCGTGTGGCACCGCGCTGTGGGAACGGTGAACGTGAACACGGTGACGTCTCCTCGTGAGGAGACCTTCTACTGGATCACGATCACCTTCTCGCAGACGCTTGGAACGGCGCTCGGCGACTGGGCCGCGGACGCCCGCGCCGACGGCGGCTGGGGCCTTGGCTACAGCGCCGGCGCTCTCGTCTTCGGCGCCGGCCTTGCGCTGCTGGCAATTCTCTATTTCAGGACCCGGGTGAACCGCGTCGGCCTTTTCTGGGCCGCCTTCATCCTCACCCGCCCGCTCGGAGCGACCGTTGGCGATTTCCTCGACAAGCCTGTCGACAAGGGCGGCCTCGAGTGGAGCCGGCCGCTCGCCTCGGCCATGCTCGCCGTCGTGATTGTGTCTTTGATCGCGATCCTGCCGCAGCGCCCCGGGCGACATCCGGGGCGTGCGGAAGCGCGCGCGTGAAGCTCGCCCGAGCACTCGCCGGGGTCATGTTGGCGAGCGCGGTCCCAGCCTCTGCCGGATCGTGTACCTCACCGACGATCCGGGGCCGACCGACACCGGCCACTGGGAGATTTACGCCTTCTCCGCCGGAGAAGGCCGCGACTCTACCGTCGACGACGAAAGTGGCTTCGACCTCAATTGCGCCGCCGTCAAAGGCGTCCAGCTCGCCGCCCACGCTCTTTTATGATTGCCTGCCCTCGCTGCCGCGGCTGCGGATGTGATGAGCGAGAAGTTCGGCGAACCGGTGTTCGCGCAGCCCGATCCTCATGAAACGCTGCAGAATGTCGAGGTCGGGATTGCCGTTGCCTTCGATGAAGATTGGCCCGTTCTCGAGCACGGCAATATCCCAGCCCACGACCACTCGATCATCGAACCAACGATGCGCAGCGATGGCCTGCGCTTTGACCTGTCCCCACCGGGGAACGATGCGCCCCTCGATAGGCGCATGAGTGTCGGGATGCACTGAGAACCACCCGAGCCTCGCGTCCGAGCCGATGTTGCTCGATTGCGACAACGCTCCCAATTCGAGGTCTACGAGGGCGCCAATACCGCCGGCGTGAAGATTATCGACGGTTATGTTCTTGCCGAAGGAAGTGCGCAGCATGGCGGCCATTACTTCGGGCTCATGCTTTTCATTGAGACAGGTGAGTATCCTGATCGTCGGCAGCGCCCCGGCAGTGAGACTGACGAGACCGGGATGCGCGTTCAGCCGCGGTTGAATGATGAGCGGCTCACGGCGCGAGCGCCTGACGAGGCGCGCAAGTAAGTCGCCGCCGTCCAGCTGCTTTCCGTTGGGACCCGTGAATCTCGAAGGCCCGACATGGTCCCAGCGCTCCGTGCCACGGCCGCCCCTACCCTTGGTTGGTTTCACGAATAGATCGCGCTCGGGGAGCGCACGGTGCGGGTCCTCGCCTTGGAGACACATGAGCGTCTCGACACAGCGAATACCGTGCTCATTGCAATAATCGGCGAAGCGCCCTTTGTCGTTGAGCGGCGTGCCCTTTTGTGGCTTCAGGAGAGGGAAATAGTATCGTTTGGTTTCGAAACGCTGGATAAACGTTGGCGCCCGGCTTGCGCCATCATCGTGCAGCGAGAAGACGTAATACCAGGGGGCGAGCACGCCTACTGAAAAATAGAGCCTCAGTTGTTCTAGAAATTGCAGTGACCGGCCCTTGCCGTGCCGACGTCGAATGATGCCTCCATTCCGCCAAGTGTACCACGCTGAGGCGAGCAGGATGGCGATCGGCCATGCGATTACTGCGCTAAGGAGCTGTGACCACTCCCCCAAGTCGTCGGGGTGCCAGTAGCGCCAGACGAAAGCAGTTTGCAGCGGATCCGTTGACTCGCTGTCGGAGCCGGCGAAAATAGCCCAGACCGCAACCGGCAGTCCCGCAATCCGGTAGACGAACCGCTCTGCACTGTCGGCTATCCGCGAGAGTGCCATCGCTCATCCTGCTAGACCTATCAGTGGGGCTAGTCGTCGACCTGCGATTCTCCGGCCAGCAAGCTGACCCAACATCCCGCGCCGTGACTGGTCATAAAAGTGAAACTTTCCCAATGTGGCTAACGTCCCCCCTCCACGGAGTTGACGACCATTGGTCTCACGCCCAGCAAGTGCTTCATGTGCGGGATTTTTTGTGCGGTTGGTTGCAGTGTCCCCGATTCAGCGCTCGAAAATGTATTTGGGGCCCTTGAACACCGTGGGCCAGATGGTCGGGGCAACTTCACCGACAATTCAGCACTAGTCACAATCGCCCATACGCGGTTGGCGGTCATCGATCTGGCGACGGGCGCTCAGCCCATGCAGAGCCAGGACGGCAATGTCGTCCTTGCCTGCAATGGCGAGATTTACGATTTCGAACGAATCCGAAGCTCGCTCGAGGCGAAGGGGCATCGCTTCCGCACCAAGAGCGATTCCGAAGTCATCCTCCATCTCTATGAGGAGTTCGGTCCCGACTGCTTTGAGCAGCTGAGAGGCGAGTTTGCGTTTCTGCTCTACGACCGCAAAAAGCGGCTGCTGATCGCCGCGCGCGATCGCTTCGGTATCAAGCCGCTCTACTTCTCGCGCCTTCAGCAGGGCTTCGTCTTCGCGTCGGAAATGAAGGCGATTTTCGCGAGCGGCCTGGTGGACCCGAAGATTGACATGACAGCGCTCGATCCGCTGCGCGAGCAGGATGTGAAACACGCCCATTTTCCTTTTGAGGGGATCGAGCAAGTTCCTCCGGCTTCTTATGTTGCAGTCGACGTCGCCGAGCGGACGCTAGAAACGGTTCGCTATTGGTCAGCCGAGATTCCAGCGACCAGCGCAGAAGCCGTGCGGGAGGCGCTACCCGAGGCCCCCGCAGCAAGCGCGCGGCTCGTTCTCCAGGAGCTCGAAGAAGCTGTGCGCCTTCGCCTTCGCGCCGACGTTCCCGTCGGCCTGTACCTGAGCGGGGGGATTGATTCAGCTTTCGTCGCCGCCCTTATGAAACGCAACCTGAGCGCCCAGCCGCACTCCTTTTCCATATCGTTCGAGGGTAGCGACCGGAATGAGCGAGATTTCGCCCGCCGAGCCGCTAACTTTGTCGGCACGGCTCACCACGAAATTTCGGTTACAAAGGAGAGTCTCTGGGCCAATTTGGCGGATGCCCTCTGGTTCTCGGAGCTGCCGTTCGTGTCGCTTGCGCCCGTCGGCAAATTTCTCTTGTCCAAAGAAGCGCGGAAGCACGTGACCGTCGTTTTGACGGGCGAAGGAGCGGACGAGGTCTTTCTCGGCTATCGCACCTACTTTCAGAAGGCCATTCGTGAGAGCCGCGGGGGGTCAGCGAAGAGTGCTCGCGCTCGAGCGCAGACGAGGCGGTTGAAGCTGGGGGCTTTTTCGAACACGGCGCAAAGAGTGTCGCTGCTCCTTGTCCACAAGTCGCAGCGGCAGCGGCTCGCCGCGGCGCGTGCCTCCAGGCGTTTACCCGAACCCTCGACCGAGCCGCTGATCAACGCGGTACAGGAAGCGCGGATCGCAGCCATGCCGTTGGACATCCTATGTTATCTCGGGGACCGCGAGGAGATGGCGCACTCGTTGGAGGCGCGTTTGCCGTTCCTCGACCACAAGCTCTATGACGCGGCAAAGACGATCCCCGTGGATTTCAAGATGCGCGCTGGGCTCGAAAAGGCCGTGTTACGCGACGCGGCGAAGGGGCTTTTGCCTGAGGACCTTCGGCTGCGGCGGAAGACTGGATTCATGCTGACGAGCGACGCCGTTGATTTCTTCGGTGTCGACCGCAGCGCAACCAGTGCGCTACGCGCCACTTATCTATCGCGACAGGCATTTAAACGCGCACAGCTCTTTTCGTACCGAGCTTACCTCGCAATACAGCTGCTTGCCCGCTCGCCGGTCTGGAAGCGGCTTCCCCTCTTCAAGCGCGTGCGCCGTGATTCGAACAAGGTGATCATGTACATGATGCAGTTGCACATGCTGCACGACATGTTCGTCGTAAATCCGCGGTGGAGAAATGTTTCGGTGGAGCGGGCTCGGTAGCGAGCGAACGGCGTCGCTCGCCGTGGCGCGGGCTTTCTCTTGCAGC
>JBDTON010000131.1:0-11445 GCA_039933195.1 Sphingomicrobium sp.
TGCGCAAATATCTCCTCGCCGCCACTGCCGCGGCGGCCATTGCCACACCCGCAGTCGCCCGCGACCATAGCGGCTACGTCGGGCTCGACGCCGGAGTGCTGTGGGCCAGGGACGGTGCACATATCGACGCCACCGACAGCTATTATTGCGCCTATTACAGCACCTATATCGGCAGTTGCAGCTTCGGCCTCGGTTCAAAGCACAAGATGGGCTACGATATCGACGCCCGCGGTGGGTACGATTTCGGCATGTTCCGGCTCGAGGGTGAGCTTGCCTACAAGCGCGCGAACCGCAAGGGCGGAACGATCACCGACGGCGCCACCGTGTTCGATGTCCGCGGCCGCACCACCAATTGGTCGGCGATGGTCAACGGCCTCGTCGATCTTGGCGACGAAAACGGGTTCAATTTCTCGTTGGGCGGCGGCGTTGGCTGGTCGCACACCAAGGATCGATTCAGCGTCGATGCCACCGTCACGACAGCAGACGGCGACTATTATTTCGACAATTTCAGCACCAGCATCAGCAAGAGCAAGTTCGCCTGGCAGTTGCTCGCCGAAGCGCGCTATCCGATCTCGGAGCAGATGGATATCGGCCTGAAGTACCGGTACTTCGACGCCGGCAAAGCCAGCCGGACGTTCGATGACGGGGGCGGCGGAGTTGTCCGCGCAACGACGCACTTTCAAAGCCACAGCCTCCTGGCGAGCCTGATCTTCAACTTCGCTCCGCCACCGCCTCCACCTCCGCCTCCGCCGCCACCGCCGCCACCGCCTCCGCCGCCACCGGCGACTCAGACGTGCCCGGACGGATCGGTGATCGCGGCCGATGCGACCTGCCCGGTTCCGCCGCCGCCACCTCCGCCGCCTCCGGCGCCGTCAGGCGAACGCGGCAACTAAAGCGTTCCGGAGCTAAGAAATGGGCGAGGCGGGAAACCGTCTCGCCTTTTCTTTTTCAACGGCAGACCTTTCGTCAGTCCGCCCAGTGATCGAGCGCCGAACCGAGCGATTGCTTGAGCGGGCCGAGCCATTGCTCGTAGTGCCGCCAATGCTCGACGCCCTCGCGGTTGATGGGGCGGCGCACCTGCTCGGCGCTCGGCGTTGGCACGGCGCGCTCGTTCTTGTGGGACTCGAGGCAAGCGCGGTCGAACGGAAGGCCGAGACGATCGAGCATTCGGCGCACCTCGGCTTCTGGATCGTCGATCAGCCGTTCGTTGATCATGCGGCACACCACGCCGGGCTGGACCGCATCGAAATGGCGCATGAAACGCCAGTAATCGCGGTAAAAAGCGCCGATCCACTTCAAATTGTAGGAGAAGCCGAGGCCCGAGGCGTAATTCTGTTTGAAGTTGGAAAAGCCGCAGGCCATCGGGTGGCGGCGCGAGTCGACGATGCGGGCGTTCGGAAGCGCTACGCGGATAAGCGCGAGGCTCATCCAGTTGGACGGCATCTTGTCAACGAAATAGGGCCGGTCGGTCTGCCGGAACGGCCGCGCCCGATCCAGATATTCCTCGCCGATCGCGCGCACGTCCGCCGGCTGCAGCGTGGCGATCGTGGCCGCCAGAGACTTGCCGCTCGAGCGCGTGAGCCGGTCGCGGATGCTTCTCATCACCGGCAGTTCGGTGGTGCCCTCCACCTGAGGATGGCTGGCGAGGATCTGCTCGATCAGAGTGGAGCCAGAGCGGTGCAGCCCGAGGACGAAGATCGGACCGGGCATGGGGCAGCCGGCACCGGCCAGGCGATCGAAGAACTCGGGAGTGACGGTCGACAGCGATTCATCCACGAAATCGGTGGCCGCGACCTGGTCCGGCCCGAACGAGGGCGCGCGGATGGCGTTGGCGACGGTGTAGTGGCGCATGCTTTGTTCGTACTCGCCCCGGTCCTCATGGGCTTTGCCGAGCGCGAAGTGGATGTGCAGTGCATCGTGCTCGCTGAGCCGAGTACGAAGCGCAGCCTGCATTTTGGCGAGATCGGCCGGCGAGAATTCGAATGACTTGAAATTGGCCAGGGTCCACCAGGCATCCCCGGAGCTAGGCTCGGCGCGGATCGCCCGCTGGAGGGCTTTGACCGCTTCGCCGGTGCGGCCGACGGTCTTCAGCGCGTTGCCGAGGCTGACCCACAAGCCTGCCTGCGTGGACTGTTCACGGGCCATGGCCTGATAGAGGCGGATCTGGCGGTCGTGCATTCCGAGGATGCCGACGACGGAGGCTTCGACTCCGCGAACCTCGAAAGCGTCGCGCACGGACTGCGGCAACTGCTCGATCTCATTGAGGGCCTGCGCCGGAGCAGTGCGGTGCAGGTGTTGAATCAGCGCCATTCGCCGGTCGGGCGAAGGATCGGCGGCGACCGCCCGGCGGAGCAGGATCGTGGCTTCCTCGATGTTGCGCTGGCCGGCGGCGAGCTCGGCCAGCATCACCAGCGCATCGGCATCGGCGGGATCGAGGGCCAGTCGGTCCTGAAGCATCTGGCGGGCGCCGGCGACATTGCCGCAGCGAAGCGCCGCCGACGCGAGGCCAAGCGATGCAGCGGGCCGCGCGGCCTTGTCGGCTTGAGGCATCCTCAGGACCATAGGCGGCCAGAGTTAAGCGATGCGCGCGGGAAGGGAAAGTTTGGCCGCCGTGCTGGGTGAGCAATAGAGCCAGCAGACCTGGGCGACGACCGAGTGGATGAAGGCGTCGTCGGCGCCGCGGCCAGTGACGAAGGTGCGATACCAGATCGGCGCCGCGGCGAAGGTGAACAGCTCCTCGCGATCGATCTCGGAGGGAAGCTCTGAGCGCGCGATTGCGGCGGAGAACATCGGCTCCAGTTGCGCCATCCGGCGGTCGAAGTAAGCGCGCGAATAATCACTTCCCGAAGCCCGGCGGAGCCCGGCGGCAACCGCGAGGAGGGCTGGGCCGAGCGGCGATTCGAGTGTGTCTCGAAGCTTGCGCAGGATCGATCCGAGATCGTTCGGAAAGCATTTACCGAGGTCCGGCATCACGTCCGTTTCCGCGTAGGCCATGAAAGCATCGATGATCGCGTCCCAGCGGTCGGGGAAACGCCGGTAGAGCGTAGAGCGGTCGATTCCCGCGCGCTCGGCAATGGCGGAGAAGGTGCAGGCCTCGACGCCGCCCTCCACGATCACATCGAGGATCGCCTGGCGAACGCGCGTCGTCACGTCCGCCGTGCGACCGCCCGGCCGCAGCCGTGAATTCGTGTGTACGGGAGTTGAGGGTTGATTCACCTGGTACCTTCGCTTAACGCAACAGTCTGTTGCATTAGAAGCCCCCAGATGTCCACACGAAAGGCGCGGCTCGCCATAGAGCAGTGTGCCGCCGATCGCGTGCCGAGCTGGTCCTGCCAGAGCGCGGCAGGGCCTCGCAGAACTTGCCGCACGACCGCGGAAGGACACCTCGACCGGGCTAGGATGCCTTCACTTGCGGAACGCAGTCGGCGCGGCTGAGCGGCGGTGGAGCATCGGCGCGCAGCTTCAGGCGCTGAGTGAGGTGCGTCAGGCGCCGCACATAAGCGTCGGTGAAGACGGTCGCGCATTTGTGGCTGAGGTGTGACCATTCGGGGACGACCAAGTTTTGCGCCTGCGGCAGGTCATCGGCGTGGATACCCTTGGCCTGCGCAGCGGCAAGAAGCATGTCCCAACCCATGGCCCGTGACAGGCGCTTGTCCTCGACGGCGCGCAGCTCGGGCGCGGACGGCGGCCGGATGAAGATCACGTCGCCGCCGCGCGCGCGAATGCGGCGGACGGCCTCGGCGCTGCGCGCGATCACGTTGCGGGCGATGAAGGGCGGCAGCGGCGGACCTTTGAACACATCCCAGGCGTGGCGGGCATGCGCGCGCAAATAGGGATCCGTCTCGATCCGGTCCCACATGAAATATTGCCGGTGATCGAACGTCTCGGAGATCTTCCAGACGTCGTCGTACGGACCGTACGGGCCTTTGCGGAGCCCATGGTCCAATCGAGACGTCAAGGTGCTGAGCCGATACTCCGAATCCAGGAAAGCCAGGTTCCGCTGGAGGAAGCGGTCGAGCCACAGTCCCGTGAGCTGAGACGGTTTGTCGTTCTTTACGAAATTCTTGAGGTACGGCCCGCCGAGACCGACGCCCTGAGGGCGGAAATAACTGAGGTCCGCGAGGCCGAGGACCAGCAGCCCATGGAAGTTCGGATCGTTGGCATAGCTCTCGAGGAGCGCCCGGGCATTCGTTCCGACGATTGCCGTTTGGATCGGTCGGACGCCGGTCAGTTGCTGGAAGCGGTTGAGGTCGGTGTCGAACAGAATACGGCTGTCGCCGACGAGGGTCACCGGTGCGGCGTCGGCGAGGCGGCGTTGCTCCGCCCAGGCTTGCGGGCTGTCGTCGATGTCGCCGGCGTGGAGGCCTAGATTGGTCCGCGCGTTCCATTCCCATGCGGTCGTCAGAAGCGCGACAGCGACCAGAACGCACATGCCCATCTTGGCCCACGGCCGCGACGGGATATCGCGCGTCGGCACCGGCTGCGCCTGACCCGGGCGGTCGGACGCGGTCTTGCGCAGTCCGGGCGGAAGCGCGCCTTCGCGCGCGCCGCTGACCTCCGCCTTGCGGGCGTCAGAAGGCGAAATAGATGAATGCACTGCCCTGCCCCTGCTCGATGATCACGGCGAACAACAAAAGCGTCCAAATGCTCGCGATCGCGACCGACGGCGTACGCTCGATGACCACCTCGAGCGTGGTGTTGCGCATCGCCAGATGCGTTCCGAAAATACCGGAGACGATGACCATTGCGATGATCATCGGACCCGCGGCGATCAAAGGTTCCGGCTTGACCTGCATGCCGGCCATGCCCTTCAGCACGACGCCAGCGCCGGCGAAGGTCTTGGCTCGAAAGAACACCCAGGTGATGTTGACCAAAAGGAATGTGAGGAGCGCCAGGCCGACCAGCGCGGAGCGACCGGGCGTGAAGCCCTTGAAGCGCGCGCGAAGCCACCGCTCGGCTGACAGATACAGGCCATGGAGCCCGCCCCAGACGACGAAGGTCCAGTTGGCGCCGTGCCACAAGCCGCCGAGCAGCATCGTCCCCATCAGCGCGGCGTAAGTGCGCGCCTGGCCGTGGCGGTTGCCGCCGAGCGGGATGTACAGATAATCGCGAAGCCAACTCGACAGAGTGATGTGCCAACGGCGCCAGAAGTCCGAGAAACCCACAGCGCCGTAAGGGAAGCGGAAATTGTCGGGCATTGCGAAGCCGAGGCACAGAGCAACTCCGATCGCGGACGTCGAATAGCCGGCGAAATCGCAGAATATCTGTCCGGCGAAGGCGAGGGTCGCGACCCAGCTGTCGAGCATTCCGGGGACCTGGCCGTGGGCGTCGTAAACCGCCTCGACCACCGGAGCGAGAAAACCGTCGGCGAGCACCACTTTCTGGAAGAGGCCGAGGGTCAGGAGCGCTAACCCGAAGAAGATCTGGTTGGCGTTGGCTTTGCGCGGCTCCTCGAACTGCGGGACGAGCTCGGTCGGCCGCATGATCGGCCCGGCGACCAGGTGTGGGAAGAAGGTCACGAACAAGGCGTAGTTGAGGAAGCTTCCGGCCGGCGCCGAGCGCCGCAAATAGACGTCGAGCGTGTAGGACAAAGTGGCGAAGGTGTAGAAGCTGATGCCGACGGGAAGGACGATGTCCCAGCCGGGCGGGTGGTAGACGATGCCCAGCGAGCCCGCGATCGTCACGAAATTGTCGAGCAGGAAGCCGCCGTATTTGAAATAGCCGAGCATCCCGAGGTTCACGACCACGGAGATCAGCATCCACATTCGCCGCGTGCGCTCGCGCTTCGCTCGCACCATCCACTGCGCGGCCCACCAGTCGACCACGGTCGAGATCCACAGCAGGATAACGAACGGCGGATTCCACGCGGCGTAGAACAGGTACGACGCGATCATCAGGTTGATCTTCTTCTGGTGCCAGCTGAACGGCATGTTGTGCAGCGCGAGGACGACCGCGAAGAAGACCAGAAAGGTCAGCGAATTGAAGATCATCGGGCGCTATCCAAGCGCCCGGCTGCCCCGCCCATAAGTACAGCCTTTCCCCAGAGAGCTGTACGCCCGGGCCGCATAACTCGGCGGCTCGAAGCGGGATGCTCGCACGGTCGTAAGTTGGGTGCAAGCCGTGCTGTGGGAGCTGCTCGGCGAACCGGGCCGGTGTGACCGATATTCCCGGCGCGAGGCTCGTCGGTCAGGCCGGGACTTCCTTCCGCGGCCCACGTTCAAACGCCAATGGGTGAAGGGGCCGCCTTCGACTTCGCGCAACACGAACACCGTGCGGAAGTTGTCGGGAAGCTCGATCGATCACGCCGAATGTGAGCTGAGGCACCGCCGCCCCGGCGAGTTCCACTAAGACCCGGGGCTGCCGGTCAGCCGATCGCGTGGCCAACTGAATCGACCAGCATCGCGCCCGAAGCGAGCGTCATCACCGCAGTCGCCGCCCAACCGAACAGCACCAGCGTGCGATTGGCGGTGAAGCGCCCCATCACCTCATGACGTGACACCACGATCATCATCGCGATCATTAAGGGAACGGCGGTGACACCGTTGAGCACGGCGCTCCAGAACAGCGCGCGCATCGGGTCAATCGGCGACCAGTCGATCAGCAGTCCGATCAAGGTTGCAAAGACGATGACCGAGTAGAAGCCGGCCGCCTGCTTCGGCTGCCGCTCGAGTCCTTCCGTCCAGCCAAAGATCTCGGCGACGGCGAATGCGGTCGAGCCGGCAAGGATCGGCACTGCGAGAAAGCCGGTTCCGATAATGCCGACGGCAAAAAGACCGAATGCGAAGTCGCCCGCAACTGGCCGCAGCGCTTCAGCGGCCTGGGCCGAAGAGTTGATCTGAGTGATCCCGCGCGAATGCAACGTGGCAGCGGTCGCCATCATGATTGCAAGCGCGATGAAATTGGAGAAGGCCATCCCAGTCAGCGTATCGAAACGCATGCGCCGGAACTGCTGTGGAGCGCTGCGCGGCGACTGGCGGATTGACTTCTGAGTGGGGGAGTCGGCAATCTCCTCGGCTTCCTGCGAGCTTTGCCAGAAGAACAAATACGGACTTATCGTCGTGCCGAACACGGCCACAATGGTGAGCAAAGCGTCGCTGCCAAGCTCCTTCGGAAGGACCAGGCCAACCGCCGCCGCGGGCCAGTCCGTGTGGACCACCAGAAGAACTCCGACGTAGGCGAAGAGCGTCAGCGTGAGCCATTTCAAGATGTGCGCATATTGTCGGTACGGAACGTAGAGCTGGAGCAAGGTGCTGACGGTGGCGAAGACGATCACGAAGACGTGCTCGCCGCCTCCCGCGACGAGCCGCGCCGAAGCCGCCATTGCCGAGAGATCCGCGCCGATGTTGATGGTGTTGGCGATCGCCAGGATGCCCACCAGCAGTGCGACTGCACGCTTGGGAAAGGTGCGCACCAAATTGCTTGCGAGTCCTGCGCCGGTGACCCGGCCGATGTGCGCGCTGACCAGCTGGATCGCCGACATTAGCGGGTAGGTGAGGACCATCGTCCACAGCAGGCTGTAGCCGAATTGCGCACCGGCCTGGGAGTAAGTGGCGATGCCGCTGGGATCGTCGTCGGCGGCGCCGGTCACGAGGCCTGGACCGAGCTCCCGCAACGAGCCGCCGATACGATGCTTGATCCGCTCAAACCGGTTTTGCAAACGTGCTGTCACGGCCGGCAAGCTGCACCAGCCGGGCGCCGGAAGCTACTGGCTACTGCCGATAGAGATCGAGGCGCGCGCGGAGACGCTCGGCGGCGAGCTCACGCGCCTTGTCGCGCTTGAGACAGAGCGCTTCGGAAATGGGAGCGCCGAGCAGCGAGTCGCCAAGCGCGGTGAGGACCAGGGAAAGCGTGGTCTCGGCGACCTGATGATCTTCGTGCCCGGCGCTCAGCTGGGCGACCAGGCCGTGAAGCGAATCGAGGATCGGGTTCAGCGCATCGCGGTTGCCGGTGAGAATCATCCAGGCGGCGAGCGCTCCCGCGCCCTCGCGACCGAAGGCATCGAAGGTCTGGTCGACGATGTCGCGCGCATCGGTTTCGCCCGCCCGCGCGAGCTCGACCGATTGAGCAATGCTGCTGGTTACGGATCCGGCGATCGATCGCGCAAGCTCGGCCTGAAGTCCGGCGGCCGAGCCGAAATGGTGGAGCAGATTGGCGTGGGTGCGGCCGATCTTCGCCGCAACGGCCTTCAGAGTGACGGCCTGCGGCCCCTCGCTGAGCAAAAGCTGACGAGCGGCCTTGATCGCTGCGGACCGGCTTTGTTCGGGGCTGAGGCGTTTGCCGTTTATTGACATCAGTGTAAGTTAGTTTACCTTCCGCTCATGAGCACGATCAGCCTGCCGACACCGCGCGATCTCACCATCACCCCGCGCGACCGGCGCTTCGGACGCGAGGCCGCCACGCCGCGACTGTGGCACGGCGGACGGGTCGAAGCGACTGCCATTTACAATGCGCTATCGACCACGTTCCCGGTGGGCGAGGCTTTCTTCGTCGAAAGCGTGCGCGCGTTCCGCGATGGAGCGCCGGCCAAGCTCGCCGAAGAGATCAAGGGTTTCACCACGCAGGAAGTGATCCACAGCCGCGAGCATGACGCGTTCAATCGCCGCGCCGCCGAAGCCGGCTACGACCTCTCCAAGCTGGAGGCGCAAGTCGAGAAGCGGCTCGCGGTCACGCGCTCGAAGCCGCCGATCGTCAGCCTCGCGGCGACCATGGCGCTCGAGCATTTCACCGCCATCCTCGCGCACCAGCTGCTCGCCAACCCAAGTCACCTCGAAGGGGGCGAGCGCGAAACGGCCGAGCTGTGGCGCTGGCATGCGTGTGAGGAGATCGAGCACAAGGGCGTCGCTTACGACACCTGGCTGCACGCGACGCGGCATTGGCCGCGGTGGAAGCGGTGGAAGGTGAAGGCCAAGGTGATGCTCTACGTCACCCGCAACTTCGTCGTCGACCGCACCGCCGGAGCCATCGAGCTGATGCGCCAGGACGGAGTGACGGGCGGGAAAGCCTGGGCGCGGCTGTTGTGGTACCTGTGGGTGCGTCCCGGCATGTTCCGCAAGATCGCCGGCGCGTGGTTCAAGTTCTTCCTTCCGGGCTTTCACCCGTGGAAAGAGGACGACCGGCACTTGCTCGCCGCGTATGAGGCGACATCGCACGAGGCGCCGCAGCCGGCGCGGAAGGTAAGGCGGGCGGCCTAAGCCGCCAGCGCCTCGTCGTCATCGGCAGCAACGTCGGCGGTGAGGGACAGCCGCATCAGCCGCGCCGGGGCTTCGCCGCCGCGGGCGCAGCTCATCCGCGGAGCGATGATCCCGA
The DNA here is from genome assembly GCA_039933195.1 of Sphingomicrobium sp. GTDB lineage: Bacteria > Pseudomonadota > Alphaproteobacteria > Sphingomonadales > Sphingomonadaceae > Sphingomicrobium. The sequence continues at coordinate 9,307 of JBDTON010000131.1, forward strand.
CCGCCTCGAACCCGAGCTTCTCCAGCACCCGCGCCGAAGCCGGGTTGTCGAGGAAGTGCGAACCTTCGAGCTGCCCAAGGCGGAGAGTCACCGCGATGTCCACCAGCGCCGAACAGGCCTCGGTGGCGAAGCCGCGGCTCCAGAAGGTCTTGGCGATCCAGTAGCCCATCTCCACGGCTCCCGACGGCCGCCGCCCAAGCCCGCACGAACCGATCAGCCGCGCCGCGCCTTGCGTCCGCTCGAAGATCAGCAACGACGGAAGGACCGGGTCGCGCGGGCTCGCAAGAAACGCCTCGGCGTCGCGCATGCGGTAGGGCCACGGGACCGACACCAGGTTGCGAGCGATCGCCTCGTCGGCGATCGCCTCGGCAAGCGCCGGCGCGTCTTCCGGGAAGCCCGGCCTCAACAGCAGTCTCGGCGTTCTCGCGAACATCGTCCTTCTCCCACTCCGGCCGCCTAGCAGCGGCCGATGACAGTTTCGGGAGAAGGCAAAGAAAAAGGGGAGACCCCTTCCGGGGGCTCCCCTTCTCCCTTTTGGCTTTGATCTGGTCTTAGATCTCGTCCGGGCCGCCCCCTTGTGGGAACGGTCCCTTTCTGACCGTTCCTATTTGCTCGCTTCCGTAATCGGCATCACGTGGACGTACTTGCGGCCAAGCTTGCCGTCGCGGAACGCGACCGAGCCGTCGGTAAGCGCAAACAAGGTGTGGTCCTTGCCCAGCCCGACGTTGTCGCCCGGGTGCCACTTGGTACCGCGCTGACGCACGATGATATTGCCGGCGCGGGCCGTTTGGCCGCCGAACAACTTCACGCCGAGGCGCTTGCTCTCACTGTCGCGGCCGTTGCGGGACGAGCCGCCTGCTTTCTTATGTGCCATGACGAATTACTTCGCTTTCGGAGATTTCTTGGCCGCGCCCTTAGCAGCTGCAGCATTTTTTGTCGAGGTGGGCTTGGCCTTTTTGCCGCCGCCTGTGCTCTTCTGGCCGCTTGCCGGCTTGTTGTTCGTCGTGCCCGTGTCGACCGGAGGATTGGCCTTGGCTTCATCCTGTGGTGCAGGGCTCTCGGTCGGCGTGCCGGCGATGTCGCCCGAGCCTTCTTCCGGAGTGATCGGAGCGACGGCCTTTTCCTTCTTCGCAGGTGCAGCGGCCTTCGCCGGACCTTCTGCCGCAGGGGCAGCGGCGGGCTTGGCCGCCTTCGCGGGCTTTTCCGCCTTGTGGTCGCCGATGGCGACGATCCTGAGGATCGTATGCTGCTGGCGGTGGCCCTTCTTGCGCCGATAGTTGTGGCGGCGGCGCTTCTTGAACACGGTGACCTTGTCGCCCTTCGCCTGGGCGACGATCTCCGCGGCGACGGTGAGCCCGTCGGTCGATTTCAGGTTGCCGCCGTCGCCAGCGAGCAGGACGTCGCCCAAGGTGATCTGGTCACCGGCACTTCCGTCGAGCTTTTCGACGACGATCTTGTCTCCGGGGGCGACGCGATATTGCTTGCCCCCCGTGCGCACGACTGCGAACATTGGCTCTTCTCTTCGTTAGAATTCCGGTCCCGCGCATGCGCGTGCGTCTTGAGACACGCCGCCGCTCGGGGAAGCGCGCCGCCTATGGCAGGGGTCGCCGGGTGTCAACCTGCGCTAGTGCTTGTGCTCGGCGCGCAAATGATACCGGCCCGCCTCCCTGCCGTCGAACATGGTCGCGATCGCGGGGTGGTCGACCGGCTCGTCGGTGTCGTCGGGAACCAGGTTCTGCTGGCTGACGTAGGCGACATAGGTCGATTCCGCATTCTCGGCGAGCAGATGGTAAAAGGGCTGGTCCTTTGACGGGCGCAGCGCCTCGGGGATGGAATCGTACCACTCGTCGCTGTTGGCGAACTCGGGATCGACGTCGAACACCACTCCGCGGAAGTCGAAGATGCGGTGCTTGACGACCTCGCCGATCGCGAAGCGGGCCAAAGGCATGTCCATTTTCTGCGCCATCGAGGGCAAACGTTCGAGCGGTTCAAAAGGGGTCATGTGTCCCTATCTAGGCAATGGGCGGGGCCGCTGCTAGAGCGCGCCCCCGACCGGATCCGGCGTCCCGCCGGAATGCGCCTCGAGCGGAGAGGTGGCTGAGTGGTCGAAAGCACCGCACTCGAAATGCGGCGTACGGG
>JBDTON010000132.1:0-10646 GCA_039933195.1 Sphingomicrobium sp.
TGAAAGACCTCCGCAGGAGGGTTCAGGCTATCGAATTAGCAAGTGGACCGTTCAATTTAGCCTAATCCAAGCTAATGTCCGCTTTGGGTCGAAAGCGGACGTTACCGTTCTCCCCTTGGCTACTGCCGATTTGGGCAGGGGCGCTGCGGTTTAGACAGCCACCTGACGACAGTTCCTGGTTCTAGCGGTCCCGGACCCGGCGCCGCCGCCAGGGTCAGCTGGCTTCCATCCGGCTGTTTGGCGCCCAAACGGTTGCGGAATACCCCGCGTACGATCACGCGCCGGCGGCTGTCTTTCTTGGACACCCCGGGCCATTCCGTCCAATGGGCGTAAATCGCTGCATGTTCGGCTCCTCGGCAATAGGCTCCATAGTCTTGGTAGAGACCGAAGGCGCCGGATTCCCAGACCACCATTCCGACGATCTCGACTTCGCGCCCGTCCCAGGTCGCGGGGGCGGCGGCAATGCTTGAAGGGTTGACCTTGACGATCGCAGGTCTTGCTGGCGGGGCTGTAGCGCAGCCGAAGAGGAGCAACGCGGTGGCCGCCGCGTTCAGCGAGCCCACCGAACTTCGGTGGAATGCGCTTCTTTTCCGCAGGCACAGCGGCATTGGCAACTCCCTAGGCCGAGACTGTCTCACGCCAGCCGAACGTCCGCAATGGGTCGGAAGCAGACATTAGCTGTTCGCCGCGAGTTCCGATTGGGCAGCGCGCCACTTGGCGTATTTGCTCCTCAATCCGACGTCCGGAATGTTGGGTTGAGGCGTTCATCCGCAACAGTGGCTGGTTAGTCGAAAAGCGCTTTCCGAGGTCTCCCGATCGCTGAACTGGGGAAACAGTCGGGAGGCACCATGCATTTGAAGGCGGCGAGTCACGTTGTCTTTGCGAGCACGATGATCGCGATCGGCATCATTGGAATGTTGAGCGGCAGCTTCGCTCCGATCTGGCAACCAGTTCCCGACACGGTTCCTGACCGCCAACTCCTCGCTGCTCTTTGTACGCTCGTTTCTCTGGCCTGCGGCGCCGGTCTTTTGATCAAGCGGACAGCGGCGCCAGCCGCCCTTGTCCTATTCGCTTATTTGTTGATCTGGACGATCCTGTTCAAAGTCCCCTTCATCATCCGCGCACCGCTGGTTGAAGGCTCCTATCAATCCTGTGGTGAAAACGCGGTGCTGGTTGCCGCTGCGTGGGTTCTTTATGTCTTGATCGACAAGGACCGAAAGAGATGGAGCTTCGGTCCGCTGACGAGTGAAGGGGCGTTGCGCGGCGCTTATCTGCTTTACGGCCTGGCGCTGATCGCGTTCGGCTTTTCCCACTTCGTGTATTTGAACCTGACCGCGCCGCTCGTTCCAGCATGGCTTTCGATGCCCGTGTTCTGGGCATATTTGACTGGCGGCCTTTATATCGCGACCGGCATCGCCCTCGTCACTGGAATACAGGCGCGGTTAGGGGCAGCGGTCGCTGCGCTCCAGATTACGCTGATCACTCTCGTCGTGTGGGGACCAATGGTCCTGACCGGACAGCTGAGCGCGGTCCATTGGCAGGAAACCGTCGTCTCCTGGGCACTGACGGCGGGCGCGTGGGTCGTGGCTACCTCTTTCGAAGGGCGAAGCAAACGTAAGGCGCTCGTGTCCGCAAAAACGTCGCAAGTAGACCCAAGCGCCTAACGTCCGAATTGGGTCGAAAGGGGACGCAAAGGGCATGCCTCAAGTCAGGCGGGCGCTCCTTCGCAGCCGATAGCCCAGACACTGGATAAGCAAAGTGAGAACGACCGCGGCGATCGCGGTGGCGACGAAGGCAAGGGCCTGGTGCTCGATTCCAACCTGGTAAAGAAAGGTATGAATTGCAGTGAGCGGGAAGCATGCATAATTCCAGCGCTGCAGCTTCTTCCAGCCGGCCGGTTTGAATTTGCGCAGGCTCGCGTCATTGGAGGTCGCAAGCAACAGCAGAAGGATGAAGGCTGCGATCAAACCGGCATAGTTTGCGAGGCCGAACGCATCATAGCGAATTGGCAGGAAATGCTCTTTTCGCCAGTCTTTGAAAACGTAATAGAGCCACGGCCGCCAGCGCAGATGCACGCACTGGCCGACGACGGCGTGGAAGACGCCCGTCATCCCCGCCCAGATTCCGACGTCGCGGCGGAGGTCGATCGAGACCGGCAGGCGCTTCCCGCCGATCAGCCTCAACGGGCCGATCATCAGGGTCGCCGAAATCAGGATGAGCGCTGGATAGGCGCTGGCAAAACTGAGTCGCTCAATGACGCCGGGATAGGGGCGGGTCTGGTAGAGCAGAAGACCAGTCACGCCCGTGGCGAGGCCTAACGGCAGGTGATGGCGTAGCAACCGTCTCGGAAGGCGTCCCATTGGCGTGTTCTCGCTTGTCGGATAAAGCTGTCACTCTTCCGTTCTCACCAGCACGGTTTCGCCGATCAGAAGGAAGAGCAGGAACGGGCCCCAGGCGGCGACGAGCGGCGGGTAGGCGCCGGCGTTGCCCATCGCGAGGCTGAAATTGTCGGCGACGAAATAAGCGAAGCCCAAAGCCATTCCGAGCGAGGCGCGAAGCAGCACCTGACCCGAGCGGGCAAGGCCGAACGCCGCGACGGCGGCGAGCAAGGGCATGAGCAAGGTCGAGATCGGGCCGGAAATCTTGTGGGCGAGGCCGGCCCGCGGCTCGTCGGCCGGGCGGCCGGCGGCTTCGAGCTCGGCGATGCGCCGCTTCAAGGTCCAGTAATCGAGCTCGTTCGGGTCCACCTTGGCGATGGTCAGCTGCGCTGGGGTGACGCCCTGAAGTCCAGCCATGCGCGGCTGGCGCCGGACCAGGTTCATGTTCGCGTCATAGGTGCGGACGTCTTCCAGCAGCCAGTCTTTCGAGGCGGGGCGCGGAATCGCCCGCTCGACGCGGATCACGCGCTGCAGGATTCCGCCGGAGCGGTCGTAGATCACCAGCTTCCGAACGGTGAGACTGGGCGCGCGGCCGTTGACGATCCCGGCGCGGATCATATCGTCGCCGTCGAGGACCCAGACGTTGGAGAGGATCCCGCGGTCGGGCGGAATGGGCTTGTAATCGTTGTCGGACCAGGCGTCGACCACCCGGGCGGAGTCGACGACAACGGTCTCGTTGAAGGCGAACAGCACGAGGGCGATGCCGATGCTGGCGACGACCAAAGGCGCGAGGATCTGGTGCGCCGAAAGGCCGGCGGCCTTCATCGCCACCACCTCGCTATGCTGGTTGAGGCCAACGAATGCGATGAGGGTGCCGAGCAGCACCGAGAACGGCAGGAAGCGCGACACCAGCAGCGGAATGCGCAAGGCGACGTAGCGCCACAGCTCCGCATCGCCATTGCCCGGAACGGCGAGGATCTTGCCGGATTCGCCCAACAGGTCGAGCGTCATCAGCACCAGCACCAGAGCGATGAGCACGGCGAGGCTGCGAGTGAGGAACAGCTTCACCATGTAGAGCGCCAGCCGGCGCGAGGGGAAGAAAGACGGATTGATCATGCTTCACCGAACCTGGGGATGAGCGAGCGAATGCGCCGCGCGGTCCTGGTCGCGAACCATTCGAGCGCTCCAATCGGCTGGCCGCCCGGGCGGTGGGCGAGCACATGGTACATCCAGACGATGAGACCGGTGAGCACGACGAGCGGAAGCCACAGGCCGACGACGGCATTCACCTGCCCGTTGGTCGCCGCCTGCTCGGCATATTGATTGACCTTGTGATAAGCGACCACGATCAGGATCCCGAGGAAGATTCCGAGCGAGGAGTCGCTTCGCTTGGGCGGCACCGCGAGAGCGACGGCGAGCAGCGGGAGCATCAGCATCATCATCACTTCGACCAGCCGCATGTTGAGCGCGGCCTGGGCTTCGAGCTGCTGGCGGAAGTCCGGCGCTCGGCCGCGATATCCGGCCTGCCACAGCTCGTGCAGGTAGAGCTCGTCCGAGACGGTCCCTCCGCGGTGGCGAAACTGGTCGATCGCCGGCAGCTTCACCGGCAGGTCGTACAGATCGAAGGCCAAGGTGCGCGGCGTGGGGAACTTGGGCGACTCCTGAACTAGCCGGCCCTTGGTCAGCCGGAACAGGATGGTGTCGGGATCATCGGTCGACAGGAAGCGGCCCTGCTCCGCGGTCGCCGCGACCGACATGCCCGTGGGATCGTCCATCTGGACGAAGATTCCGTGGAGCTGCGTGCCCTTGTTTTGGCTGCGGTCGATGCGGACCGTCAGATGCTTGCCGAGCTGGTTGAACTCGCCGACCTTGATCGAGGCTCCCAGAGCGCCCGATTTGAGGTCGAAGCGCAAGCCCTCGTAACGGTAATGGGTGTAGGGCTCGAGATAGCCGACGATGAACAGGTTGATGACCGCCAGCGGGATTGCAAAAACGTAGGGCACGCGCAGCAGCCGGCCGTAGCCGATGCCAATGCCGCGCATCGAATCCAGCTCCGACGACAGAGCAAGCTTGCGGAAGGCGAGCAGGATGCCGAGCATCAGGCCAATCGGGATCCCGAGCGAGAGATATTCGGGAAGGAGGTTGGCGAGCATTCGCCAGACGACGCTCACCGGGCCCCCGGAATCGACCACGAACTGGAACAGCCGAAGCATCTTGTCGAGCAGCAGGAGCATGGCGGCGAGGATCAGCGAGCCGATCAGCGGAACCGCGATCGAGCGGGCGAGATAACGGTCAATGAGGCCGATTTGCCGCAATTCTGTCCGTCCCGACACCATCATTTGGCCGCAAAGGCAGCCGAGGCTCCACAGCGAACGGATGTACCTTGTAGAAGACAGGCGCGTCCGTTCGCCCAGGTCCTATAGCGAATGGTCACGTGAATTCATGGTGAAATCGCCTGCCACGGCCGAGACACCGATCGTCACGGGAGAGGTGTGCCCGTGGAGCGGAACGGCGGCCGGTCTCGGGCGAACGGCGCGGCCGCGCATCGCCTTGCTTTCCAACCCGAAATCGACGCGCAACCTCGCCCAGCTTTCGCGCATCCGCGAATATTGCTCGGACCATCCCGACGTGTTCCACTACGAAGTCGAGCACGCCTACCAGATCGGCGAAGCGATGAAGGTCATCGCCCGGGTGCGGCCGAGGGTGCTGGCGATCAACGGCGGCGACGGCACCGTCCAGGCGGCTCTCACCGAAATTTACAACGGCGGCTATTTCCAGGGGCAGCCGCCGCCCGTCGCGGTGCTTCCGAGCGGCAAGACCAACCTCATCGCGCTCGACCTCGGCGCGCGCGGCGATCCGATCGAGGCGCTCGAGCGGCTGATCGAGCTCGCCCGCACCGACCTCGCTCCGTACACCGTGGTGCGAGAGCTGATCGCGCTTCGCCACAGCGGCGGTGAGCGGCCGATCATCGGTATGTTCCTGGGCGGCGCGGGGCTTGCCGACACGATGCTCTACTGCCGCGACAAGATCTATCCGCTCGGCCTTCCGACCGGGCTCGCGCACGGAATCACGGCCTTGGCCTTGCTGGCGAAGTGGTTCCTCAAGGCGAAGGGCAACTTCCTGCCGCCCGATCCGACTCCGCTGCGAGTCTCGGTGGGCGAGAAGGACAATGCGCTGACCGGCAATTTCTCGTTGCTTGCGGTCACCACCCTCGAGAAGCTGCTGTTGAACAGCGAGCTCGGGGGGAAGCGCAACGGAACTCTGAAGTTCCTGGCGATCGAGGAGCGGCCGATGTCGCTGATCCGCGGGCTCGCGGCGAGCTTCGCGGGCAAGCTCGGGCGGTCGCCGGTCAGGGGCGTGCATTTCGAGGAGGCCGACGAGATCAACATCGAAGGCGACAGCAGCCACGTGATCCTCGACGGCGAGACCTTCCGCGCGGAGCTCGGGCGGCCGATCAACCTCCGCCCCGCGCAGCCGCTGTCGTTCGTCAAGCTGGCGGCGTAATTAGGCTTCATGACTGAGCTGCGCGCGCTCGTGGCGGAGGAACTGAGCTTGCCCGTGGATGCGCGGGTCGGCGTGATGGCAGCGGCGATCGCGGCCAAGCATGCGCCCGCGAGCCGCGCGGTCTTGTTCTATGGATCGTGCCTGCGCGAGCGCGAGCTCGACGGGCGAATGCTCGATTTCTACCTGATCGTGTCGGACTACCGCGCCGCTTACGGCAGGAGCTGGCTCGCCGCGGCGAACCGGCTCGTCCCGCCCAACGTGTTCTATTTCGAGAAGGACGGGCTCGCCGCCAAATATGCGGTTCTGAGCGAGGCCGATTTTCACCGACTCAATGGCCCCGAGACGAGCAGCGTGTCGGTGTGGGCGCGCTTCGCGCAGCCCTCGCGGCTGGTCTGGGCGGCGGACGACGCCGCGCGGAATGGCGCAATCGACGCGGTGAGCCGGGCTGCGCCGACGGTGCTGGCTGCCGCCGGCCGGATCGAAGGTGAGGAGCCCCTGGCGCTGTGGCGGCGCGCGTTCGATCTGACTTACTCGGCCGAGCTTCGCGCCGAGCGCAAGGGCCGATCGCAGTCCGTGGTCGACATGGATCCTGAGCGCTACCGCCGCTTTGCTCCTCCGGCTCTGGCCGCGGCTCAGTCGATGCGAATTCCGGGCAATTGGGCGTGGCGGCGGTTCGAAGGGAAGGCGCTGTCGGTCCTGCGCCTGGCCAAGGCGAGCGCGACCTTCGCCGGGGGCGCGGACTATATCGCGTGGAAGATCAACCGCCATGCGGGCATGAACATCGAACTGAAGCCGTGGCAGCGGCGCTGGCCGCTGCTCGCCGCCATTAGCCTCTTGCCCCGCCTGCTGAGCTCCGGGGCGGTTCGCTAGCGGTCCGGGTGAGCGCAGCGGAGACGGCGTTGGCCAGCGCTCCCACGGTGAAGGGCTTGCGCAGCAGCTCGTGGCCGCGGAGGTCGTCGCTCTCGCCCTCGCCGACATAGCCGGTGACGAAGAGGACGGCGAAAGCGCGCGGCTGCGTCCGTTTGAGGTAGCGGATCAGCTCGGGGCCGGTCATTTCGGGCATGATCACGTCGCTGACCACGAGGTCGAATTCCTGCGCCTGGAACAGCTCGATCGCCTCGGCGCCGCTGCCGCAGGCGACCGGCTCGTAGTCGAGGTCCTCGAGCGCATCGACGGTGGCGGTGCGCACGCGCGGATCATCCTCGACGAGCAGGATTCGGGCTCCGGCGACGTGAACCTCGGAATCGGCGCGATGGACGGCGGGATGGATCCGGACACGCGCCGCGGCCTCGGTTCGCGGCAGATAGATCGAGACGGCTGTCCCGCGGCCGACCTGGCTTTCGATTCCGACCTCTCCGCCCGACTGGTGCGCGAAGCCGAAAATCTGGCTGAGGCCCAGACCCGTGCCCTTACCGACCGGCTTGGTGGTAAAGAAGGGCTCGAAAGCGCGGTCGAGGACTTCGGGCGACATTCCGCAGCCGGTATCGGTGACGCTGATCTTCACATAATCGCCGGGGCGAATGTCACCGACCTGATTGGCGGCGAGCTTCACGTTTTCGGTGGCGATGCGCATCATCCCCTGGCCGTCCATCGCGTCGCGCGCATTCACCGCGAGATTGACGATGGCATTTTCGAGCTGGTGCGAGTCGACGTAGATCGGCCAGGTGTCGGAGGCGAGGTCGATTTCGACCCGGATTCGCTCGCCGAGCGTGCGGTCGAGCAGGTCCGACATCCCGCCGATCAGATCCTTGCTGTCGACACGCTCGGGCAGCAGCGGCTCGGAACGGGCGAAGGAGAGGAGTCGGCGGGTGAGCGCCGCGGCCCTCGTCGCACCTTCCATCGCGTTGTTGAGGTGCATCATGACTTCGCGGCGCGGGCCGTTGAGGCGGCGCAGCGCGAGATCGATCCCGCCGACGACGACCGCGAGCATATTGTTGAAGTCGTGCGCGATCCCGCCCGTGAGCTGGCCGACGGCTTCCATTTTCTGGACCTGGCGAAGCTGCGCCTCGGCCGCCTCGCGCTCGGCGGCCTCGGATTTCAGCGCCTGGTTCGCTTCCCACAGCTCCTGAGTGCGCTCGCGGACCGCCTGCTCGAGCACCTCGGCGCGTTCAGCCTCGGATTCGATCCGGCGGCGCGCCGCGGCGTTTTGGCGCAGCGCCTGCACCGCGACGACTCCAAGGAAGACGGCGCCGAGCCCGACGAGAATTCCGAGCCAACTCAGATAGTCGGTGAAGCGGTCGGCCTGCGCCGAGAATATCTCGCTCTGCTCGATGCGCTGGCGCAGCGATTGCCGCTCGGCGCGGATGATTTCCTCAAGCTTGTCGTCGAGCGCCCTGCCGGAGCCCTTGGTCGCGGCCTGGTAGAAATAGCTGATTCCGGCATCGCCCTGCCTGGCCAGGGCAGCCCGCGCGGCCAGCGCGAGCTCGCCGCCGCGGATGTCGTACAGCCGCTTCGCCTGCCAGACGCGTTTCTGCTGTTCCGGGTTGGTCTTCATCAGCTCGTTGAGCTGCTGGATCTGATAGCCGGCCAGCTGCCAGTCGCTGGCGTAAATGTTGCCGCTGGTCTTAACGTTTTCGTCAAGGACGAAACGGGCGAGGGCGGCTTCCGCGCGCGACACGTTGGCGCTGACGTTGCGGACGATGAGCGCGACCTGATTGGCCTGGCGCTCGGCGGCGAGCGCCTGTTCGCGCGCGTCGTTCGCGAATTTCACCATGAACACCATGGCGACGAGGATCAGCGCGGCGAAGAGGCCGGCCGCAGCGGCTCCGCCCCGGCGCCAGTCAAACTGGATGTCTTCCTCGTCCCCAGCCCTCATAGGCATAGTTTAGCCCCGTTAACCTTTGGGCGAAACCCAAAGGTTCCATTCAGCTAGTTCAATTGATGCAACCTGTTGCACGGCCTGCCGCAGCGAACATCCCGAGGATCTCGCCGACCTGGTCCTCGCTGTGCAGGGCGCACAGCGAGCAGCGCAGAAGCGTCATTCCCGCAGGCGTGGCCGGGGGGCGGGCGAGATTGACGTAGAGGCCTTCGTTGAGGAGCGCTTCCCACATCGCGGCGCCGGTCTCGAGATCGGGCATGATGACCGCGATGATCGCCGACTGCGGCTCGTCCGTCCCGAGCGTGAAGCCGAGCTGACGGAGGCCCGCGTGGAGGCGCTTGCTGTTCTCCCACAGGTGCGCGCGCTTGTCGGCGCTGTCCATTAGCTTGCGGATCGAGGTCGCGGCTGTGGCGACAACCGAAGGCGGCAGCGAGGCAGTGAAGACGTAGGGGCGGCAGACGAGGCGCAGGATCTCGAACTTGGGATGGTTGGACACGCAGAAGCCGCCGACCGTGCCGACCGACTTGGAGAAGGTGCCGATGATGAAATCGACGTCGTCGATCACGCCTTGCGCCTCAGAAACGCCGCGGCCGTGATCGCCGATGAAGCCCATCGAATGCGCTTCGTCGACCAACACCATCGCCCCGTTCTCCTTCGCGACGGCGACCATCTCCTTGAGGGGCGCGACGTCGCCCATCATCGAATAGACGCCTTCAAGGACGACCAGCTTGCCGGCGCCTTCGGGTATGCGTTTCAGGCGTTTCTCGAGCGCCTCGATGTCGTTGTGGCGGAAGGGGACGATCTGGGCGTTGCCGAGCGCGCAGCCGTCGTAGATCGACGCGTGGCTATCGATGTCGAGAACGATGTAATCGTCCTTGCCGGCGATGGTCGAGATCACTCCGAGATTGGCCTGGTAGCCGGTCGAGAAGACCATGGCATGGTCCATCGCGTAGAAGTCGCGGAGCGCCTGCTCGACCGCGCGGTGGCCGGCGTAGGTGCCGTTGAGGACCCGGCTTCCGGTGGTGCCCGAGCCGAAATCGTCGAGCGCCTGCTTGCCCGCGGCGATCACGTCGGGGTCGAAGGTCATGCCCATGTAATTGTAGGTGCCGAGAAGGATGGTGCGCTTGCCGTTGCAGATGGCGACGGTCGGGCTTTCGACCTTTTCCATCACCAGGTTGAATGGATCGGTGAGGCCGGTTGCGAGAAGGTTCTCGCGTTGTTCGATGATGGCGTCGAACTTGGAGAAGAGGTCAGCCACGCTGGGAAGTCAGCCGCTGCAGCGCGTCGACGAGCTGGCCGACGGTTTCGATCTCCGCCTGCATGTTCATCGAGATGAGGACGTCGAACTCGTCTTCGATCGTGGCGACGAAATCGAGGACGGTGAGGCTGTCCCACTCGAGATCCTGGGCGAAGCGCGTCGCCTCGGTGATGGTCGCGCCCTTCTTGTTGAACGGAGCGATCAGCTCGGTGACTTTGGCGTAGGTTGACTGGCGGTCGGACATGCTCGGCTCGTTAGTGCTGAGCCAAGGCTTAAGCAACGCAATGGGGCGCCATTGCGGCGGACATGGGGCTAGTGTCTGCTTCGGGTGCAAAGTGGACGTAAGCAGCCGCGACCTCCCCTTTGCAGGCCGTGGACGGGCGCTTCGCTTGAAGTGGCCCTCACACTATTCCCGTCTGCGTTGGCTCTCCTTCCCTTCCCGGAAAAACACTTCTTCAAGCGGGCGGGCGAAGGCGTCCGCGATGCGGAAGGCGGCGTCTAGCGAGGGCGAATATTTGCCTTGTTCGATTGCCGCCACCGTCTGGCGCGTCATGCCAATCGCATCGGCGAGTTGGCCCTGCGTCATTTCGCCGTTCTCGAAGCGCAGCCGACGGATGCAATTGCGAATCTCGACAGCGCTCATGCGACGCAGCGATGATAGTCGACGATTTGGAACCCGGCCCGCACC
>JBDTON010000133.1:0-2323 GCA_039933195.1 Sphingomicrobium sp.
TCGCGTTGAGCGCGCACATCAGCAGCACATTGGCATATTCACCAAGCCAGAAGAGGGCGAAACTCATCGACGAATATTCGGTCTGGTGGCCAGCGACGAGCTCGCTCTCCGCCTCGACCAGGTCGAACGGCGTGCGGAAGGTCTCGGCCATCGAGCTGATCAGGAACACGACCCACATCGGGAAGAGCAAGGGATTGAAGACGAAGCCGTTAAGGATCCCGAAGACATGCCCCTTCTGCGCCAACACGATGGCGCTGAGGTTGAATGTCCCCGCCCACAGCACGACGGTGATCAGAACGAATCCGATCGACACTTCATAGCTCACCATCTGCGCCGCAGCGCGGAGCGCCGAAAAGAAGGGATATTTGGAGTTGGACGCCCAGCCGGCGACGATCACTCCGTACACCCCGAGCGAGCTCGCCGCGAGGATGTAGAGCAGCCCGACATTGACGTCGGCGAGCACAACGCCGGGCTGGAACGGGATGACGGCCCAAACGATCAGCGCGACGGTGAAGGTGACGATCGGAGCGATGAGGAACAAACCCTTGTTCGCATTGGTCGGGATGATGGTTTCCTTAAGGAAGACCTTGAGCCCGTCGGCGAAGCTCTGCAGCAGACCCCACGGGCCGACGACGTTGGGGCCGCGGCGAAGCGCGATCGCCGCCCAGATCTTGCGCTCGGCATAGATGACCATCGCCACCGCCAGCATCAGTGGAAAGGCGATGACCAAAATGCCGATGAGCATCGACCAGAACCACGCCCATTCGTAGCTTGCGCCCCAATGCTGGAAGAACGCGGTCACGCAATCCTCCCCGCTTGCGGGGAGGGGGACCAGCGAAGCTGGTGGTGGGGGCGGCGTGCAGGGCTCAGACCCCCCTCCGTCAGCCCTTCGGGCTGCCACCTCCCCGTCCCGGGGAGGATTTCGATCACCCCCCTCACTCCGCCGCCTCCTTGAAAGCGACGCCCTTCACCAGCTCTTCGGAGCAGCGCTGCATGGTCGGGCTGTTGCGGCAGATGGCGTTGGTGAGGAAGAAGTCGCCGATCGGGTAGCGGATCGGCCCCTCGGCCTTCGCCGGCAGCCTGGGCGGCGACCACGGCAGGTCGATCAGCCCGTCGCGGCCGAGCTCAGGATATTCCGCAATCATCGCGGCGCGCAGCTGCGCGAAGCTGTCGAACGGCAGCGTTTTGCCGACAAGCTCCGACACCGCGCGCAAAATCGCCCAGTCCTCGCGCGCTTCGCCCGGCGGGAACACCGCCCGCTCGGCCCGCTGCACGCGCCCCTCGGTGTTGACGTAGGTGCCGTGCTTCTCGGCATAAGCCGCGCCGGGGAGCACGAGGTCGGCCATGCGCGCTCCGGCGTCGCCGTGGTGGCCGATATAGACCGTGTACGCGCCCTTGAAGCGGTCCGCCGCGACTTCGTCGGCGCCGAGCAGCAGCACCAGCTCGGGCGCGGCGGCTTCGATGTCCGCGATCCCGCCCTTCTGCGCGAAACCTAAGATCAGCGAGGCCATGCGCGAGGCGGCGGTGTGGAGAACGTTGAAACCGTTCCAACCGCCCTTGATCAGTCCGAGCGGCTGGACCAGCGCCAGAGCCGCGCCAAGCCCGCCCGCCGCAAGCGCTCCGGGGCCGACGATCACCGCCGGCCGCTGCGCCTTCGCGAACGCCTCCGTCACGTCCTTGGGGAGCTTGCCGAGCAGCTTGAGATCGTCGCCGAGCCACTCGACCTTCATTCCGAGGTCGGCTTCCGGGCCGATGGCGAAGACCTTGCCGCCCTTGCGCGCCACCTTGCGCACGCGCGTCGCGATCAGCGGCGCTTCCCAGCGGAGGTTCGAGCCGATCAGCAGCACCGCGTCCGCGCTCTCGATCCCCGCGATGGTCGAATTGAACGCAACCGCACTGAGGCTGCTGGTATCGTAGGTCAGCCCCGTCTGCCGCCCCTCCAGCAAGCTCGACCCCTTCCCCTCGAGCAGCTTCCGCGCCGCGTACATGGTCTCGGCGTCGAGCAAATCGCCAGCGATGGCAGCGACCTTCGCTCGGGCCTTCTTCAGCCGCTTGGCGAGGATCTGCAGCGCCTCGGGCCAGCTCGCCTCCTTGAGCTTGCCGCGTTCGCGCACCCACGGGCGGTCGAGGCGGTTGCGCACCAGCGCATCGACGTGGTGGCGCGTCTTGTCGTGGATCCACTCCTCGTTCACGTCCTCGTTGATGCGCGGCAGGATGCGCATCACCTGCCGCTGGCGCGTGTCGAGACGGATGTTGGAGCCGACCGCGTCCATGACGTCGATCCCCGCCACTCGCCGCAGCTCCCATGGCCGCTGCTCGAACA
>JBDTON010000134.1:0-15905 GCA_039933195.1 Sphingomicrobium sp.
GCAAGCACCTTCTGCTCCTCGATCGGAATGCCGAGCTTGGCGTAGACGCGCAGGATTTCGGGATCGACCTCGTCGAGGCTGCCGAGCTTCGGCTTCGCCTTGGGCGCGGCGTAATAATAAGCGTCCTGGTAATCGATCTCGGGGATGTCGAGTTTGGCCCAGCTGACCTCCTCCATCTCGAGCCAGGCGCGGTAGCCCTTGAGCCGCCACTCGAGCATCCATTCGGGCTCGCCCTTCTTGCCCGAGATGAAGCGGACCGTGTCTTCGCTGAGCCCCTTGGGCGCGAATTCCTGCTCGATGTCGGAAACGAAGCCCCATTCGTAATCCTTGTCGACGCGGTCGCGCAGCTCCTGGTTTTTCACGGCCTCGTTCATCGCGCGAGCTCCGTGAGGCTGACGGCACCAAGCGCTCCGCGCACCGCATGCCCGACGATTCCCATGTGCGGCTTCACCCGGCAATGCTTGTCGAGCAGGCACTCATGATTGTTGGAATCGGCGCACATGGTGAGCGCGATCGGCCCTTCGACGGCCTCGACGATGTCGGCGAGGCTGATCTCGCCGGGCGGTCTCGCAAGCGCGAACCCGCCGCCCGCGCCGCGGACGCTCGTCAGGAGCCTCGATGCGGCGAGCTGCCCCATCAATTTCTGTGCGGTCGGAAGCGGCACACCGGTGTCCGCAGACAGCTCGGTCGCGCTGAGGCGCGCGCCCTGAGGATAGCGGGCGGCAGCGGTCATCAGAACGACCGCATAATCGGCGAGATGGGTCAGGCGCATGTCTAATCGGAGCTTTCCGGTATGATTTAGTGCGTTGCTGCGAGAAACTCAACCTGCGAGCTCGTCTTTCGAGCAGGCGATGGCCACGCGGCAATCCAGGGCGCTGGATTGCTTCGCTGCGCTCGCAATGACAGACGCGTTGCCGTGCGCTTCTACCCGCTCATCCGCCCGCTCGCCTTCGCGCTCGACGCCGAGACTGCGCACCGCGCCACGATCGCGGCCTTAAAGCTGACTCCGGGACGGCATCCGCCCCGGTATCCGGCGTCGCTCAGAACCCGGGTGGCGGGGCTCGACTTCGCGTCGCCGGTCGGTCTCGCCGCCGGGTTCGACAAAGACGCGGAAGTGCCCGAGCAAATGCTCGGGCTGGGTTTCGGCTTCGTCGAGGTGGGGACGCTCACCCCCAAGCCACAGCAGGGCAATGCGAAGCCGCGGCTGTTCCGGCTGAAAGCGGATCGGGCGGTGATCAATCGCCTCGGTTTCAACAACAAGGGCCAGCCCGCGGCTTACGCGCGGTTGCAGCAGCAACTGCACCTGCGCGGAATCGTCGGCGTGAACGTCGGCGCCAACAAGCACAGCCGCGACCCGATAGCGGATTATGTCGCCGGCGTTCGCGCGATGAGCCCGGTCGCGCACTACGTCGCAATCAACATCAGCTCGCCGAACACGCCAGGGCTGCGCGCGCTGCAGGACGAAGGCGCCCTCGACGAACTGCTTGCTGCCATCCGGGACGCGCGCTCGGGAAAGCCGATCTTCCTCAAGGTCGCGCCGGACCTCAAACAAGGTGATCCGGAGCGGATCGTCCGCGCCGCGATCGATCACAAGATCGATGCCATTATCGTTTCGAATACGACCGTGTCGCGGCCGCCGCTCACGTCGAGGCATGCGAACGAGGCGGGCGGGCTTTCCGGTGAGCCGCTGAAGCCGCTGGCGCTGGAGACGCTGCGTCGATTCCGGCGCGCGAGCGGCGGCGACATTCCATTGATCGGGGTAGGCGGCATAAGCACGGCGGACGATGCGTGGGAGCGGATCCGCGCCGGCGCCAGCCTCGTCCAGCTCTATACGGCGATGGTTTACGAAGGCCCGGGGATCGCCCGACGGATTGCGCACGGGTTGGCCGAGCGGCTGAAGCGCGAAAACTTTTCCAATATCGCGGAAGCGGTCGGGACGGCGGCCTAGCGCGGCAGCGTCAGCACCACGCCTTCCCTCCTAGGGTCGGCGCCGCCATCGATCCGGTCATTGCGGATCAGCACGCCGGTGAGGCCTGAATCCTCGCCCTGCCCCGGCTGGAGATCGATGCCCCGGGCGCGCAGGCCGGCGAGCACTTCGGGCGAGAATTTGGTCACCTCACCCTGGAAGTTCGGCCCCCGAGCGACGAGGTTCGGCTCGGCCAGCGCGCGTTGCATCGGCTCGTTCCAGTCGATCGCGGCGATCAGCGACTTGGCGACGAATGCAAGGATCGAATTGCCGCCGGCCGAGCCGATCGCTCCAGCGAAACGGCCGTCACGGGTCAGGATGATTGTCGGCACCATCGACGAGCGCGGGCGCTTGCCCGGGGCGACCGCGTTCGCGATCGGGCGGCCCTGCTCGTCAGTCGGCGAGAAGGAGAAATCGGTGAGCTGGTTGTTGAGGAAGAAACCGTCGACCATCCGCCCGGTGCCGAAGATCGATTCCACCGTGGTGGTCATCGATACGACGTTGCCGGCGGAGTCGCGGATGATGAAATGCGACGTGCCGGTCGGTTCGAGCGTGGCGTCCACGCCCGCGGGGAGTGCTAGCTCGGGGTTGCCGGCGGCTGGCGGCGGGCCGGCGACGGGGCCGATCAGCCGGGCGCGCTGGGCGGCATAAGCTCGGTCGATCAGTCCCGCGACTGGCACCTTCACGAAGGCGGGATCGCCGACATAGCGGTCGCGGTCGGCGTACATCAGCCGGCTCGCCTCGGCGAAAAGATACCAGGCCTGCGGGTCATTCGGGCCGCGGCGGCCGATGTCGGTGTTCTGCAGAATCTGCATCAGCTCGATAAGCGCGACTCCGCTCGAGGGCGGCGGCGGCGCGCACAGGATGTAAATCCGAAACGCTCCGCAGAGCGGCTCGCGCTTCACCGGCTTGTAGCGGGCGAGGTCGGCCATGGTCATGCTTCCGGCAAGCGGTGCCTGATGCGTCTTCGCGACGATCTTGGCGGCGGTCGATCCGGAGTAGAGCGCCGCTGGGCCTTGCTCGGCGAGGCGGCGGAGGAAATCGGCGTAAGGCCTATTCACCAGCCGGTCGCCGGCTTTAAGCAGGCTGCCGTCGGCCCTGGAAAAATAGGCGATCACCTCGGGCGCGTGGTTCTCGGCGAAATCGGCGTGGATCATGCGCGAAAGGCGCGAGCTGACGTTGAATCCGCGGCGCGCCCTGCGCTCGGCATCGCCGAACAGGCCGCGCCACGGCAATTTGCCGTGCTCGCGATGCGCGAGCGCCAACATTTTCACGGCGCCGGGAACGCCAGTCGCGCGACCGCTGAGCACCGCCGTGTCGAACGGCAGCGGCTTGCCGGCCGAATCGAGGAACATGGTCGAGACCGCCTGCGCCGGAGCCACCTCGCGGCCGTCATAGACGGTAATCTTACGGGTCCGGCCATCGTAGTAGGTCATGAACGCGCCGCCGCCGACGCCCGAGCTCTGCGGCTCGACCAGCGAGAGCATCGCCTGGACGGCGATCGCCGCGTCGACCGCGCTTCCGCCGCGCTTGAGGACATTGAGGCCTGCCTGCGCCGCGAGGGGGTTGGCGGCGATGACGAGCGGCTGGGCGAACGTCGCCCGCGCGACCGGCCGCGCCGACGGCTGTGGCGCGCTGGCAATCAGAGCCGCGCAGCCAAAGACGGCGAGAAGTCTGCGGAACAAGAGCATCAGGGTAGCCGCCTAGCAGGACGAGTGGCGCTCGCAATTGTTTCCGCTAAGAAGCGCCGCCGGGGGAGCTTAGGTAGAGCATGGCGCGTCAGCTCGAACATTTCGACAATCTGGTTGCGATGTTCCTCGCGCGCGCAGCCGAGAAAGGCGAGAAGCCGTTCCTGTGGGCTAAGCGCGCAGGCGAATGGCGCTCGACCAGTTGGAGCGAGGCGGCGCGGCAGGTCGCTGCCCTCGCGGCGGGGCTGAAGCGCATCGGCCTCGAACGGGGCGATCGCGTCGCGCTGGTCAGCGAGAACCGGCCCGAATGGCTGATCGCCGACCTCGCGATCATGGCCGCCGGCTGCATTACCGTGCCGACCTACATCACCAACACCACGCGGGATCACTCGCACGTGCTCGACAACTCCGGTGCCCGGGCGGTGATCGTCTCGACCCAGAAACTCGCGCGCAACCTCATGCCGGCGGTCATGACCTCGTCCGAATGCCATCACATCATCGGCATCGACGATATCCGTACCGGCCAGACCCCCGACGAAATCCAGGCGCATCACTGGCCCGAGCTCACGTCGGGCGAGGCGGACGTCGAAGCGCTTCGGCAGCAGGTTGCAAGCGTCCGTCGCAGCGACCTCGCCTGCATCATTTATACCAGCGGCACGGGTGGAGCGCCGCGCGGAGTCCAGATCCACCACGGTTCGATCCTCCACAACGTCGAAGGCTGCACCGACATCATCTCGACCGACTTCGGCTGGGAGGACGAAGTCTTCCTCTCGTTCCTCCCGGCGAGCCATGCCTACGAGCATACCGGCGGCCAGCACTTCCCCATCGCGCTGGGGGCGGAAATTTATTACGCCGAGAGCCTCGAGAAGCTCGCCGCGAATATCGAGGAGGTGCAGCCGACGATCATGGTCGTCGTTCCGCGGCTGTTCGAAATGCTCCGTGCGCGAATCCTGAAGTCGATCGAATCGTCCGGCGGCCTGTCCAAATATCTGCTGGATCGCGCGCTCAAGATCGGCAGCGACAAGTACGAGGGGAGGCTCAAGCCGTGGGACCTGCCGATGCACGGAATCCTGTCGCTGACTCTGCGACGGAAGGTCCGCGCCAAGGTCGGTGGGCGGCAGAAGGCCTGGGTTTCGGGCGGAGCGCCGCTCAATCCCGAGGTCGGCATCTTTTTTGAATCGCTCGGAATCACCTTCCTCCAGGGCTACGGGCAGACCGAGGCCGGCCCGGTCATCAGCTGCAACCGGCCAAGCGCAGGAATCCGCCTTGACACCGTCGGAGTGCCGGTGAAGAACACCCAAGTGCGGTTCGCCGAGGACGGCGAGATCATGGTCCGCGGAGAGAATGTGATGCGCGGTTACTGGCGCAATCCGGACGAGACCGCGCGAGTCCTGCACGACGGCTGGCTGGGGACCGGCGACGTCGGTCATTTCGACGCCAAGGGTCGAATCGTCATCACCGATCGCAAGAAGGACCTGATCGTCAACGACAAGGGCGACAACGTCTCGCCACAGCGGATCGAAGGGATACTGACTCTCCAGCCGGAGATCGCGCAGGCGATGGTCTATGGCGACCGCCGGCCGCACCTGGTCGCGCTGCTTGTGCCGGACTTGGAGATCGCTTCGGCCCCGGACCTGCACCAGCGGCTGCAGCGCGCGGTGGACCGCGTCAACAAAGACCTTTCGGTGATCGAGCGGATGCGCCGCTTCATCGTCGCGGATGAGGCGTTTTCGATCGAAAATGAGCAACTAACTCCTTCGATGAAGATCCGCCGGCACGTGATCTCGAAGGCCTACGATGAGCCGCTGGACGCCCTCTATCGCAAGTAGCGTGGGCTATTTCGCTTTGGTGTAAGGGACGAATTCGCCGAGCACACAGGCGCCTCTGATCCCGCCGTCGGAGAAGTCGAGCTGCTGACCGCTGCAAACGCGGTTCGCGCCACTGTCCGTCATGATGAATGACTGCGGGCCGATGTTGCCGCATTCGATACTGGACTGCAGCTCGGTCCGCCAAACCCTTGGACCGTCCCGGAACAGCAGCGTCTGATCGTCAATGCCGATGGGACTAGTGAGCACGTCCGAGGTGACGCATCTCTTCGCCTCACCGGCCATGCGGCCGCCCAACATTTTGTCCAGCTTCGCCTGCGCCTCGGCAGTTCGCTGCGGCCCGTCGGGTGAGCTCGCTCCGACCAGAGTGCAGGCAAGCACCAACGCAATCATTCGACGCATACATCCCCCCGATTGGCCCCCTCACATCGTGGCGGCACCCGAAGGTTTAGCGCACGTGTTGAAAGGCGCAATCGTTGCGTCGCGGTTGAACGTCAGGTCCTACGGCCGGGTGTAGGGCACGATGTCGGCCACGACGCAGCTTCCGACGGTCATGTGATTGAGCGTGTCGAAGACTTGCTGGATGTCGCCACGGCACAGGCCGGAGCCACCGAGGTTGCGCGAGAGCAGGGCATAGGGGCCGCCGCCGAGCAGGCTGCAGCCCTCGCTCAGATGAACGAGATAGACCGTCCCCGTGCCCCTGCGGAACGCGATCGTGCGTCCGTCGATCACGGACATGTCGTTGGTGTCGTAGCTGGGAAGGCAGCTGATCGGCCGGCCCGCGATCTTTCCGGTCAGCAAACTCGCATAAGCGCGCTGGCCGCTTGGACTGCGCATCGCCGCGCTCGGCGGGGGCGGCGCAGTGGTGCAAGACACCAACGTCGCGCCAATCAGAAGAAGAGAGATGCCACGCATTTTTAGCCTCCTCGTATTCTGTTCCGCATCGACGCGCTCAGGTTCATGAACCGAAGCTGTCTTTCTCGGCCCTCAGGCGCGCGAACTCTTCCCAATTCGATGCACGAACGAAAGGATTGGTTTCACGTTCCTGAGCGACGCTCGTCGGCAGGGTAATCTCGCCGCAGTCGCGCAGTGCCTCCACTTGCTCGAGGCGGCTGGCGATCGCGACGTTCCCGGGCTCGGCGTGTGCCGCAAAGCGAGCGTTGGCGAGGGTATATTCGTGACCGCAATAGAGCGCGGTGTCCTCTGGCAGCCCGGCGAGGCGCTGGAGCGAATGGTACATCTGCTGCGCAGTGCCCTCGAATAGGCGCCCACAGCCCATCGCGAACAATGTGTCGCCGACAAATGCGATGCGGTCCTCGTCGAAGATCAAGGCAACGTGGCCAAGCGTGTGCCCGGGAATCTCGATCGCCCGTCCGCAATGATCGCCGATGCGCAGCTCGCTGCCCTCCGACAGCGCGACGTCGCGGCCGGGGATATTCTCGGCGGCGGGTCCGGAGACGGTGCAACCTGTCGCCTCCTTGACCGCCAGGTTGCCGCCGGAATGGTCCCAGTGATGATGTGTGTTCCACACCTGGGTCACTCGCCAGCCGCGCTGCTCCGCCTCGGCGAGCGCGGGAGAGGCGTCTCCCGGGTCGACCACGGCCGTCTCGCCGCTGGCCTCGTCGCGGACCAGCCAGATATAATTGTCTGAGAACGCCGGGACCGGGACGATCTCGAGCATCACCATTCGCCCGTGTTGGGCATGGTCACCCAAGGCTCGGCCGGAGCTAGCGCCGGCCCCTCTTGCAGCAACTCGACCGAGATCGCGTCCGGCGTTCGGACGAACGCCATGCGTCCGTCGCGCGGCGGACGGTTGATCGCCACTCCGGCGTCCATCAACCGACGGCAAGCCGCGTAGATGTCGTCGACCTCATACGCGAGGTGGCCGAAGTTGCGCCCGCCGGAATAGCCGCTCTCGTCCCAATTGTGGGTCAGCTCGACCTCACCGCCATCGTCTCCGGGCACTCCGAGGAAAATGAGCGTGAAGCGGCCGGCCTCATTGTCCACTCGCCTGCGTTCCTCGAGGCCCAGGTGTTGGAAGAATGCAACAGTCGCCGCCGGATCGGATACGCGGATCATGGAATGCAGGAATTTCATTTCATCTCGCTCGGTTCATCGTTATAAAAGCACGGTTCGTCGCAGCCCAAGCCGGCGATCATGACCGGTGGCTGCTCTTCATGCGGACGAACGCAGGGTATCACAGCAATGATCCAGAAGCTGCAGGACAGCCGCGCCGTCCTTTTAGGCGCGGTAGCGATTTTCGCATTCGGCCTTACCACCAGCGGTTATGCACTCGGCGACGGACTGCGCCGCTCAAAGATGGCGGAGCACAGATCGGTGACGGTGCGCGGCGTTTCGGAACGCAATGTCACCGCCGATCTCGCAACCTGGTCGGTGGGTTTCTCGCATCAGGGCGCCGATCTCGGCTCAGTCCAACATTCGGTAGACGAGCAGGCGCGCGCCGTCCGCGCGTTCTTCCAGCGCGCCGGATTTCGAGCCGAGGATGTCACCGACACCGACGTCACGCTCAGCCGTGAGCAGCAGAGGGACAATGAGGGCAAGCCGGTGGGGCCGCAAATGCTGGTCGTCCGCCGGGCGATCCAGCTGAGGACCAATGACGTCATGAAGGCGCGCGCGGCTTACACCCGCCAGGCCGAGCTGCTGCGCGACGGAGTCGAGCTGTCGGGAAGCAACATCAGCTATACCTTCACCGGGCTGAATGTCCTGAAGCCGCAGATGATCGCGGAGGCCAACCAGAACGCCCGCAAGAGCGCTGAGCAGTTTGCGCACGACAGCGGAGCGCAAGTCGGGCGAATCAAGACCGCCAGCCAGGGTTATTTCTCGGTCGGCGCCCGCGACGGGGAAGATTGCGACGATTGCGGCTCGTCGGGCGGAAGCTCGCCATTTCAGAAGGTCAGGGTCGTGACGACGATCGATTACGACCTGGGTTGATTCTTCGGCGGCTGATCCGCCTTTTTCGTCGGCTGGGCGTCGCCTTTTACGGCGGGAGTGACGCCCAGCATCTCAATGGCCTTCGCGGCTGCCTTGCCGATCGGTCCGTTGGGATCGCTGCCGGCGGCGCGCATCCAGTAGCTGCGCGCAGCATCGTCGTCGCCGGTGAAGTCGGCGACATGGCCGGCCTCGAACAGGATTGCGGGGTCGGAAGGGGCAAGCGTCAGCGCCTTGCCGATCGCCGCCTTCGCGGTCGCCGGATCATTCTCGCGGATCGCCAGCGCGGAGGAAAAATACCAATAGAAGGGGTCGTCCGAGATGCTCGCCGAAGCCTCGGTCGCCTTGGCGCGGGCGGTCTTGAGATCGTCCTGCGCTTCGGCTGCTCGGGCGCGGTCGAGCAAGGCCTCGCCGCGCTGCTCGGCTTCGAGGCCGGGCAAGGCAAGCGCTCGGTCAAGGTCGAGCGCGGCTTTTCCCGGCTGATTGGCAGCGATCCACAGATTGCCGGCTGCGGCCCACATCCGCGCGGTCCGCGGGTCCTTGTCGGACGAAGCCTTTGCGGCTTCCTCGAACGACTGCGCCGCTTCCTCGGCCCTGCCGCTCTTCTGCGCCTCCATCGCGCGGCAAACGAGCGCATCTGGAGTGACCACGTCCGGGCATCCGGCCGCAGCAGGCGCGGCGGCGGCAATCGCTGCGGCAATGGCAAACATCATGCGACAGGCTCCAGCAATCCGCTGACGGTGCGCAGGATCGTTTCGATCTCGGGCGGCTCCGACAGCCGGTGACCGCCGCCCTTGATCACCACCAGCTGGACATCGGCTGAACGAAGCTGCCGCATGGTTCGGAACGCGACGTCGAGCGGGACATCGAGATCCACCTCTCCGTGCAGCAGGCGCACTGGGCAGTCGATCGCGATTTCCTCATTGAGCAGCCTCAGCCTCTGGCCGGATTCCCAGAAGCCACGGCTGATGCCCTGCCGCTCGGCCGCTTGCCCGTCACTGAACCCCCAGTCGGTGAAGTCGGGGGCGGCGGCAATGCCGACGAGCGCCTTGACTCTCTCCGGCCTCAGAAGGGCGGCATGGAGGACAATCCAGGAGCCCATGGACGAGCCGATAAGGATCAGCGGCCCCTGGGTGAGTTGGTCGATGGCGGCGAGGCTTTCCTCGAGCCACAGGTCGAGCGTGCCGTCCTCGAACACGCCGCGGCTCGATCCCGTGCCGGAATAGTCGAAACGCAACATGGCAAAGCGGCGCCGTTCGGCGAAGGAGTCGAGCGCCAGCGCCTTGGCGCCCTCCATGTCCGACGCGTAGCCGGGGAGGAACACAAGAGTCGGCGAACTCCCACCCCGCAAGCGGTAGGCAATCCGCCGGTCGCGGACATCAAAATGCTGGAGTTCGGGTATCACGGCGCCGCAGCTAGCGGGAACGCCGTCGGCCTTCAAACCGTGAAGCGGCTTAGCGCCGGCAGTGCCAGCCCGGCTCGTGACGGTCGCATGAAGCCGACGAGGGAAATGACAATGCGCTCGCTGCGGCGACGAAGATGAGGATCAGGCAGCGCATGCCGTGAACCGATCCATGAGCTGATCGAACACCGCGGGGTGGAGCGGCCTATTGAAATGCAGTCCCGCATTAGCGCCTTGAACCCAGGCCACTTCGGCGCCGAGCGGTTCGAGCGTTGGAAGCCGGACAATCACCGGCTCACCGGAATTGACCATCTCGATGAGCTCGACGCGGCACCCGCCGGCCGACACATTGAGAGCCTGGAGCTGGAACCCGAATCCGCCAAGCTTTTTCACTGCCACTTCGGCCTCGACGGGAGCGCGCGGGCTCTCACGCCGGCAATTTTCCGGCCGGTTGACCGGCTGGCGATGCCCCGACTGTGCCTGCCGGCGCGGCATACGCGCCGCGGTTGAGTGAAGCGCCGCAGCCGGCGCCTGTGCGTGGGCGCGCAGAGTCATGCGCCGCACGCGCTGCTGCAGGTTACGGTTCCTCAGACGCATTGGTCGACCGCCTGGTTGACCGCGATCTCCGAGGCGCCGTTCCCCTCAAGGCGGACTTCGCGGCTGGGGCCACGGTCGGATACGACGACGAAATACGCGCTCTTGATCGTTCTCGAACCGAGATTCGAGAATGTGCCGCCGTCTTCCTTGCGAACGTACGACCAGGGCAAGGCGCCGCGGTCCTGCGTGTCGGTGAAGCAACTGGCGAACTGATCGATCGACTTGGCCGTGGCAAAGGACTTGGCCGGGCCAGTCTCCAGCGCATTTGGCGAACTCGGAGCTGCAGCGGAAATGATCACGCTCAGCAGAGTGATAATGCCAACGTCTTTCATCTTAGCCTCTATCAAGATCGTCCGTGGGATACAGATTCGGACTGGCTTCTATTCTTTCTTTGAGCTGACGGTTAATCCCGCGGAAACCGACTTATTGGCAACCGACGGAAATGAACCTGCCCCAAAATGAGGCGGTCTCGAACGTGACATTGATCCGCGAGGCCAAGTGGGATGAAGTGCAGGGGTGGAAAGATATTCACAGCACCAGAGCATCCCGCGGGCCGTGCGGCGTTCGCGCGCGTACCGCGAGCGAATGCAGCGGCGGCGCAGGCGTTCGATTGTGGCCGCCACGGGCGTGTCGCTGGCGGTCGCACTCGGGATGGCCTTTTCTCTCGCCAGCTTCGCGGGCGCGGATTTCGCCAATGCCGCAGTGACCGGAGCGAAAAGCCTGATCGACCTGATGGATCAGCGCTCGCCAGGCGCACGGACCGAGGCGGAGCTCACCAAGACAAAGCAGGCGAAGGAAGCGCTGGCCGACCGGCTGCCGATCGTTCCGACGAATCTCGCCGAGGTGCTGGCGCCGCCCGTCGCCTCGCTGGTTCCGGTCGATATCGGGCCATCCGCGCCGGTGATTGAACTCGCTTCGGCGCTTCCGCCGGGCATCATCCTGGTTCCGCCGGCGAGTCCGCCAGGCGGCGGGATCGTCACTCCGCCAGGCGGTGGGATCGTCACTCCGCCAGGCGGCGGCGTTACTCCTCCGGGCGGTGGCGACACGCCGCCGCCGGGCCCGCCCGACACGCCGCCCGGTCCGCCCCCGCTTCCAGAGCCGGGCACATGGATGACGATGATCCTCGGCTTTGGCGTTGTCGGGTGGCTGCTCAGGCGAGACAAAGCCGCGGGGCGCGCACGCGTCTCGGCTTAGAGCGTCGCGGCTGAGGCCGTGGGCTCGCGACTGCCTCGCAGCGCTTTCTTCGACACGATCAGGACTTCATCGCCCGTCTTTACCGCATCGAACAGCTTGGCCGCGAACTGCGCGGGGACGCCGACGCAGCCGTGGGTGGCGAAGCCCCAGCGGACGTTGCTTCCGTGGATCGAGACTCCGTCGGGCGTCAGCCGCAAGGTGTAAGGCATGGGCGCATTGTCGTAAGTGATCGAGCGATGATCCTTGAGCTTGGCGAGGATCGGGAACCTGCCGGTCGGCGTAGGGACTCCGCCGGCTCCGTAGAGGATCACCGCGGTGCCGATCTCATGACCTGAGCGGAACACCGACAGAATCTGCGAGTCGAGGTCGACCCGGACCCACACCGTTCCCGCCGGAACGCCTTTATCGTCCCAGCGGAAGTCGCCGTAGGTCATCGGTGAGCGCACATCGAAAATGGTCGTGATCGGCCGGTCGATCAACCCTGCCGCATAAGCCTCGCGCAGCTGCGCCGGAGTGACCGCGATACGGCCTCGAGGAGCTGCGGGCGTTTCAATGCGCGGAGCAATGGCGGCCTGCTCGTGCTTCTGAAGCTTGACCGTCAGTGCGGTTGCCGCCGCACCTCCTGCAAGGAGCAGCGGAAGCGCGGCGAAGACTAGCTTCTTCACCTCTCGTCAGCGTTTGAGGAAACCGTCGAAATCCTCGTTGATCTCGGTCAGCGAGCCGTGATTTTGATCTTCCCAGCGGCTGTCGCAATGCGTGTTGTTGCGCAGGTAGGCCGGCGGTTCCCAGCTCCCCGTACCGCCGTTAGAGCGCGCCTTTGGCAGCTGGCTTAGATCGAATGGCTGGTTGAAGCGCAGTCCCGCTTGATCACCCTTCTTCCAGACGACTGTGCCGAAGACGGATCCTGCGTCCCCAAGGTCGAGCAAGGGCTCGGCGCCTTGCGCCAGGGCGGCAGAGGTTTCGATCGTCGCGCCCATGCTCGAAATGTTGCGGAGCCGAGCGGGCGTGCTTTGATAATCATAGTGCACAGTGCCCATCCGGATCAGCGGGTTGCGTCGCTCGAGGCGCTGCTCTTCGGTGATGGGTTGGGCGGCCGGCTCCTCCGGCTCCACGGCGGGTTCGAACCGGGCGTCGGGGAAACGGCTCATGATCATCTCGCGGATCGGCGTCGCGCATTCGCTGTCGGCGCGATCCAGGCCGATTGACTGAGTGAACTCGAGTCCGACGCGGCCCCCTTTGACCCAGAGTACGGTGGAGTCGACCGGCGGATGATCACCCAAGTGCAGCGCCACGCGGTCCCAAGGCACCGGTTCGAACTCTGCCGACACCATCGCGCCGCTGCCGCAGATGTTGATCAGCTGCGCGTCGTAGGTCGCTCCGCAGTGAGACACTCGAGCGGCCTCGTCGACAATTCGGTAGCGGTCCTGATGACGAGTATCGCCGTTGCGGCTTTCCGCACGCGCCACGGGGATGCTGTGGAGCATGTTGGCTTTGGCGCCTTTGGGATTCTTGACGCAGACGAGCGGGGATTCCTGGAGACCCGTCTCGCCATAGATCTGTTGCCTGATGTTCATCGCCAACTCCCTTGATCGGGACGGTCATGAGCGAAACCGTCCTGCCGCGAAACGACGCAGCTGGCGCTGTCTCAAAACAGGTCGGAAAAGGGGCTTCAGCCGAGACGCGGATCATCGCGGCGGGAATGGAACGGGCGTGCCGCGCCTCGGTTGTCCACCAGGAGCGAAGGGAGCCCACACATGAAATACCGCAAGCTTGGCGACAGCGACCTCGAGATCTCCGAGATTTCCCTGGGTTCGTGGCTGACCTACGGCGTTGGGGTCGAGGCGGAAAAGGCGCGAGCCTGCCTGGACGAGGCATTCGCGCAGGGGATCAACTTTATCGACACCGCGAACGTCTACGGCCGCGGCGCCGCCGAGACCTTCCTCGGCGAGGCCCTGCAGGGCCGGTCACGCGACAGCTACGTGCTCGCGACCAAGCTTTATTTCCCGATGAGTGCGGAGGACCGAGGGCTGTCGGCGCAGCAGGTCGAGAAGCAGCTCGACGCTTCCCTGAAGCGCCTCGGAACCGATTATGTCGATCTCTACCAATGCCACCGTTACGATTCGGAGACTCCGCTCGAGGAGACGATGGAGGCGCTGACTCGTGCGGTCGAGAGCGGGAAGGCGCGCTATATAGGATTTTCCGAATGGCCCGCCGATCGCATCCAGGCCGCACTCGATATGACCGGAGTGACGCGGTTTGTATCGAGCCAACCCCAATATTCACTGCTGTGGCGGGAGCCGGAGGCCGCGGTGATCCCGCTCTGCGCCGCCAACGGCATTTCGCAGATCGTATGGTCGCCGCTTGGCCAGGGCGTGCTGTCCGGCAAGTATGACCCAGACAGCCCTCCGCCCCGCGACTCGCGCGCTGCGAGCGAAGAGATGGGCGGGTTCATGGACCGGTTGATGCGGCCCGACCTGCTCCGCGCTGTCCAGACCCTCAAGCCGATCGCCGCGGAAGCCGGGCTGACTCTGCCGCAGTTCGCCCTCGCCTGGGTGTTGCGCGAGCCCAACGTCGCCTCGGCGATCATCGGCGCTTCCCGGCCGGAGCAGGTGAGGGAGAATGCCGCCGCGTCGGGAGCCATCGTGGAGACGCAGCTGTTCACGCGCGCCGAGCAGATCATCGACGAGGCGCTTAGCTGGGAACCCGCCTGATCATTTGACGAAGTCGCGCAGCGCATCGGCGAAAGCTTGCGGCTGGTCGAGCATGACGAAGTGCCCGGCGTCGGCGACTCCCACGAACTTCACGTTGGCAAGCGTCGCATATTGACGCTGATAAAACCCCAGCGTGCGCTGCTCGCCAAACCCCTGGTCGCTCCACGGAACGATCAACGTGACCGGCGTCCGAATCGAGACGAGGTGCGGGCGAATATCGGTCGTGAGATCCTCATAGAGAGCCTGGGCAGTCACCCGGGAGTCGGCGGCGCCGGCCCATTGCTTCATGCGCGCAATGCTCTCCGGCTTGAGAGCAAGCGATTTCACGTTCGCTTCGATCGTGGCCGGATCCACCGGTTTGCCATAGGTGGCCGCAATCTTGCTTCGCATCATCTCGGCGGTTGGTTTCACCGAGTCGGCCGTGGATGCCGGGTCCATGAGCACCGCGAAGAACGGCAACGCATCGACGACCATCACCCGCTCGACCTCATCCGGGTGCGCCCGGGCGAACATCAACGCGGCAAGTCCGCCCATGGAATGGCCGACCAGCCGGACATGTTTCAGGCCATTCGAGACGATATAGCCGTGCAGGTCCTCGACGATGCCGTCGAGGATTGCGCCGTTGAGATTGGCTTGCGGATCATCGCCGGCGAAGCCGTTCACCTGGACCAGGATTACGCGGTGATCGCGTGCCAGTTCGGGCGCCACCCCGTCCCAAACGGCCCGCGGGGTGGACAGGCCGGGCACCAGCACCACCGGAGTCCCGTTGCCCATGCTCGTCACGGAAATGTGGGGGAGGCGCTGCTCGGCAGCGCCGCCAGGCAGCGGCTTCGACTGTGCGGCCTCGGTCCAGTTCAGCGTCGCTGCGGCGCAGGCAGCCAGGAACAGCGCGAAAACACGCATGGCATTTCTCCTTTTGTTCAAAATCGAGGGGTCAGATCGCTTTCGAGCTGCGCCGCGCCGGGGAGACGAAGATCTCCTCGATCGGGAGATCGAACAGTTCGGCGATTCGAAAAGCGAGCGGAAGAGACGGATCGTATTTGCCAGTCTCGATCGCGTTGACGCTCTGGCGCGAGACTTCGAGCCGCTCGGCAAGATCCTGCTGGCTCCAGCTGCGCTCGGCGCGGAGCACTCGGAGGCGGTTTTCCATCAGCAGCCGCCGTCGCCGAGGGTCAGTCTGTTGACGATTCCGCCGATGCCGAGCCCGAAGAACCACGCCACCGCGACCCAATAGCCGTCAAGGTGACCGACGAGGCCGAAATTGTCTAGGAAACCCCAAATCGTCGCGGCACTGACCGTGAACCCGCTGGCCCACAATGTCTGGCGAACCATGAGCATGCGGACATATTCGTCCTGCTCTTCGACCAGATAGCGGCCGATGGCGGCAAAAATGCCGATGATCGGGAGAGCCGGAAGAACCGCGACGATATACTTGAACGCGGTGGGGACGAGCTGGTGCTTGAACCCGTAGACGGCGGGCAACAAGAAAGCCGCGTAAAGCAGGCTCAGCCAGATGACGCGCCAGTTGTAGCGCTTCCAGGCGGGAGTGCGGATCATACCGATTTCCTCTCA
>JBDTON010000135.1:0-2178 GCA_039933195.1 Sphingomicrobium sp.
GAATTGGCGAAATGGTTGTGGAGGCGGATGATCCCCCGGCGTCTGAGCTCGCGCGCGAGGACCACCGCTTCGGCGAAGTGAGCGAGGGAAAGGCCGAGCCCGCGGAGACCCGGAGGACGATGGCCCAAGGCTAGACCGAGAGTTCGGAAATAGCCGAGCGGATTGCTCAAAACGGCGCCCAGATGGGCGCCGATGATAGTGGTTGCGGGCTGGCTCAGCACGGTGAACGTGTTTCGCGCCTCGGCGGCGATGCCCTCATCCTCGAGCTCTGCGCGGGACGGCGGGCGAATGCTGAAGGTGTTGATCTCGAGCTCGAGCTTGCGAAGTGCGGCGACCTCGCGGCTGATGAACGTGTGCGACGTCGCCGGATACTGGCTGGTCAAATAGCCGATCCGGACCTGGCTGGCGGCGGAGTTGGCCATCAGCTCTTATACTCCGGAACGCGTCGGGCGCCGCTAGCGAGCAGGAAACGCACGGCGCCAATGGCCTCCGGGATCTTGGCGACCAGGATCAGTGCTGCTTTGGTGAGCTTCGCGGGAGCACGGCAGTTGCGCGCGATACGTACGAGCTGAAGTGCATACGCGAGCGGCAGCAATAGAAGGATGAGCGGCTCTCGCAGCAAGATTGCGGCGATGACGATCAGCAGCGGCACGGCAATTGCCCATGTGAAGGCGCTGCCCAACTGACGGCCATAAAGCCGCTGCGGCAAGGCTTTGGTCGCGGACCACACCTGAGCATAGCCAAAGCCGCCCCGCTGCGTTCTGCGCCACCACTGCCGTAGCGAGTGGATGTTTGCATCGTGCTCAGTCATCGGCACGTCGATTCGCCAGATTCGCCAACCGGCGGCGCGCATTCGCGCCGTCATCTCGGGCTCCTCGCCGGCCATCAGGTTCGAATCATAGCCGCCGACTTCGTCAAGCGCTGCGCACCGGATCAGGGCATCGCCGCCGCATTCGCCGGCCTCGCCAACCGGCGTGTTCCACTCCTGATCGCACAGCGCGTTGTAGACGGATGCTTCGGCATGCGCCTCGAACCGCCGGCCGCAGACTACGCCGACATCCGGGTGCGCCTGCAGGAACTCGACCGCCTCGGGAATCCAGCCCGGCTGAAGGATGCAGTCCCCGTCGAGAAACTGCACCATCTCGCATTCCGGGTAGACTTTACGAAGTTCTTTGTACCCGGCGTTTCGGCCCCGTGCGGCGGTCAATCGTCCGTCGCCGGGCAGTTCGACGACGGCCACGCCGAGCTGCCGCGCGGCGCCAAGGCTTTCATCCGTGGAGGCGGAATCGGCGTAAACGACGCGATTGGATACCACGAGCACCGACCTTAGGCAGCGCTTGAGACGAGGTCCTTCGTTGCGGCCGATCACGACGAAGCCCAGGTTCACAGCCGGGCCTGCGCGAGCAAATGCGGCACAATCGACTGGACTCCACCGCCGACGCCGAGAATTCGGGTGAGTTCACCGACGAGGATGGCCGTTGTGCCGAAAGCCAGTGTCAGGACGAGATCATCGCGCCCGAACCGAAGATGCTCTTTATGGCTGAGGACCCAGAGAGCGACATATTTGACGATCTCGCCCAGGCTGATCACCCCCACCGCGGCGACGAAGCCGTAGGAGAGGAACGCCAAAGGAACGCCGACGACATAGGTAATCAGCTTGGCCGCGTTGGACAGCGCTGGATAGGCCGGGCGCGCGAGACCCATCAGGATCGAGTCATTGGTCGAGGTCAGGATCCCGAACCACACCCCGACGCACAGGACCGGGAGGATCCAGCCGGCTTCGCTGTAACGCGGGTCATACAGGAGGCGGACGATGGGTTCGGCTAGCGCCAGGAACGAACCCATCCCGACCGCCGCGGCCAGGAGCAAGGTCCGCCGTCCATGCAGCAGCCTCTGCCGCAGGGCCACGGGTCCGAGGCCGGCCGCCGCCACGCTCGGGTAAAGCACGAAGCTGCTGGCGCGCGCAACGAACAGACTGACCATATCAGCCAGGCTGCGCGCGATCCCGTACACGCCGAGCTGCGACAGGCTGATCTGCTTGGCGAAGTAGAGCCGGTCGAAGTTCATCGCGAAAAAATAGACGATCGACGACAGGAACACCCACTTGCCGAAGCGCAGCAGCTGCCGTGCGCATTCCGGATCGATGATGAAGCGGTGGCGCATTCCCGGGATGAACAG
>JBDTON010000136.1:0-3626 GCA_039933195.1 Sphingomicrobium sp.
ATCACGTTGATCTTCTTGCCGCCGTCGCCGGTGAGGATGACGTCGAACTCGGTCTTCTCTTCGGCAGCCGGAGCGGCGGGACCGGCAGCAGCAGGAGCCGCCGCGACGGCAGCCGCGGCCGAAACGCCCCACTTCTCTTCGAGCGCCTTGGCAAGATCTG
Source organism: Sphingomicrobium sp. (assembly GCA_039933195.1). GTDB lineage: Bacteria > Pseudomonadota > Alphaproteobacteria > Sphingomonadales > Sphingomonadaceae > Sphingomicrobium. The sequence continues at coordinate 161 of JBDTON010000136.1, forward strand.
CGGCCTCGAGGACGGTCAGTTCTGAAAGCTGGTCGACCAGCTTGGTGATGTCAGCCATTTGATACTCCTTGGCGGGGCATCAGCCCCTTGGTTGTCGTCTCGTTGATGAAATGCGTCGCTTACGCGGCTTCTTTGGCCCCGTAGGCAGCGAAGACCCGTGCCAGCTGTGCTCCCGGCTCATTGATCGTGCGGGCGATCTTGGTCGCGGGTGCCTGGATCAGGCCCACGATGGTCGCACGCAGCTCGTCGAGCGAGGGCAGCGCTGCAAGCGCCTTGATCCCGTTCGCGTCGAGGACCGTGTTGCCCATCGCTCCGCCGACGATCTCGAGCTTGTCGTTCGTCTTGGCGAAATCGACCGCCACCTTGGCGGCCGCAACGGGGTCTCCGGACGTCGCAAGCGCGGTCGGCCCTTTGAGCAGGTCGCCGATCGGCTTGTAGCGCGTGTCCTCTAGCGCAATCAGGGCAAGGCTGTTCTTCGCAACTTTGTACTGGGCGCCGGCGTCGCGCATCTTCAGGCGCAGGTCCGTGGACTGCGCCACCGTCAGACCATGATTGCGGGTGACCACAACCACGCTCGTGTCGGTGAAGACACGCTTCAGCTCGTCGACCAGATCGGCTTTTTGCGATCGATCCATGCCAACTCCATTTTCGGCTGGAGGATGCTCCGGCCGAGGTTCAACACAAGCCCAGGCGAACCTGAGCGCTTCCGTGTCCGTGGGGTGGGGATCGATGGCGCTGCTCAAGGTTTCCCTTGGCGCAACGCACGACGAAACGCCCTCGAGCGCTCCGAATGATTCCTGTCCCCGTCTAGGCCGCAGATTAAGAGGAAAACCCTCGGCGACTGTCTCGGACGGCTGCACCGGACAAGCCGGTGCGAGGGCGGGCCTATAGCGGAAATCGTTGAGCGATCAAGCCGCTGAGGCGAAATGGCAAAATCCCGGGCCAGGCGAGTGCCTGACCCGGGATCTTTGTTCCCCGTTCTAACCGAGCAGGGCTTACTTGCCGCGTTCGCCGCGCTCGACTGGGGCCGGCGGCGGAGGCGGTGGCGGAGGCGCGGGGCACGCGCTCGTCGCCAGGATCACCGATCCGTCCGGGCAAGTCTGAGTCGCAGGCGCTTCCGGAGGCGGAGGCGGCGGCGGCGGCGGCGGCGGCGGCGGAGCAGCAGCCGCGCCGAAGTTGTAGACCAGGCTCGCCAGCAAGCTGTGCGAGCTGAAGCGGCTGTCCGAATCGAACGTTGCGGTTCCGCCCGAACATGGCAGCGCGCCGCAGGTCACGGCTCCCGGCGCGAACGCGAAGGTGTCCCGCCCGCTGGTCCGTCCGGCGCGGAAATAACGGTATTTCAAGCCGACATCGATGTTGTCGCTGATCGGCGTGTAGACCCCGGCGAGCAGCTGCCAGGCGAACTTGCCCTTGCTGCTTCCGAACTGCTTCACATTGGCATAGCCGGCGCCCGCGCCGACATATCCGCCGAAGCTGTTCTGGCCGCCGAAGTCGACGAGGCCGTTGAGCATCGCCGAATAGACGCTGGTCTTGCCGCTGATGCCGAAGTTGGTGTCGCGCGTGAACGCGGTTCCCGCGCCGGTATTCAGGGCAGTGACGAAGGCGTCGCTGAGCCGGACGCTTTTCGCTTTGGCGCGCTTGTAACCGAGCTCACCCTCGAGGCGGAACATGCCGAAGTCGTAGCCACCGATCAGGTCGAGATCCCAGCCGGTCTTGTATTTGATATTGGCGACGTTGGTGCGGGCGAGGTCGGTGTTTGCCGCGTTGGTGAAGTCCACGGTGCCGAAGACGCTCTGGCTCTTCGGGAAAAGGACGCCGCCTTCGATTCCGACGTAAGCCGAATTGTCCTTGGCTGCGGCCGGAGCCGCAAACACGAGCGCAGCAGCGCCCGCAAGCAAATATTTACGCATGAGTAATCCCTATGTTGTTGACCTCTGTCGGCACCCCAACTGTCCCGGCTGGGCAAAGTTTCGGCTTTTGGCCGCTGGCGGCCGACTCGGTGCAAACCTGTGGCAAGTCAGCCACAGGCCAACCGCCGCTCAGCTGCGGCAAAGCGCTGGACCATGAAGGAAAAGCCGGAAAGCGCGGTTGCTCGCGCTCTCCGGCTCTTCAAAAATATACCCAGCCGGCGAAATTCACTTGGCTGTCATGAGAAGTTCACGCTCCGGCGATCTCCTCGAGGTCGACCTTCACGCCCGGACCCATGGTGGAGCTGACCGAAACCTTATGCACGAACTTGCCCTTTGCTCCCGATGGGCGCGCCTTGACGATCGCATCAACGAAGGCCGAGAAATTCGCCTTTAGGTCCTGCTCGGTGAAGCTCGCCTTGCCGATCCCGGCGTGGATGATCCCCGCTTTCTCGACGCGAAACTCGACCTGGCCGGACTTCGCATCGGTAACGGCTTTCTTGACGTCCATCGTCACCGTTCCGAGCTTCGGGTTGGGCATCAACCCCTTGGGGCCGAGCACTTTGCCGAGACGTCCGACGACGCCCATCATGTCCGGCGTCGCGATTACCCGGTCGAAGTCGATCTGACCGCCCTGGACGGTTTCCATCAGATCCTCGGCCCCGACAACGTCGGCACCGGCCTCGCGCGCCTCATCGGCCTTGGCGCCCTTGGCGAACACCGCCACACGAACAGCGTTGCCGGTGCCGTTGGGGAGGGAGACGACGCCGCGCACCATCTGGTCGGCGTGGCGCGGGTCGACCCCGAGGTTGAGCGCGACCTCGACCGTCTCGTCGAACTTCGCCGTCGCGTTCGATTTCACGATGCTGATCGCCTCATCCACGCCATAAAACCGGTCGCGGTCGACGGAAGCGAGCGCCTTTTGCCTCTTCGAAAGCTTGCCCATCGCTTCAGCCCTCCCGCACTTCGAGGCCCATCGCGCGGGCGGAGCCTTCGATGATCCGAGTCGCCGCGTCGAAATCGTTGGCGTTCAGATCCTTCATCTTCGCCTCGGCGATCTCGCGCAGCTGCGAGCGGCGGATCGTCCCCGCCCCAATCTTGCCCGTCTCCGCCGACCCCTTCTGAATGCGCGCCGCCTTCTTCAGCAAAAAGGACGCGGCCGGCGACTTGGTCACGAACGAAAACGAACGGTCGGCATAAACCGTGATCACCGTCGGGATCGGAGCGCCCTTCTCGAGCTCCTGAGTCGCCGCGTTGAAGGCCTTGCAGAATTCCATGATGTTGACCCCGCGCTGACCGAGCGCAGGCCCGATCGGAGGCGCGGGATTGGCGATGCCCGCGGGCACCTGCAGCTTGATGTAACCGGTGATTTTCTTGGCCATGTCACTCTCGATTTCGGCAGAAAGTGGTACTTTCCGCCGGGTTGAAGTTTAGCGGTGCATGCGATCACCCGGAGGCAATCTCCCGCGCGGCTTTTCCTCCCCTCGCCCCTGTGCGGGAGAGGGTAGGGTGAGGGGGTTTCCCTCGTTTCCAATTGCTTGGAAGGCGGCGCCATTAGC
>JBDTON010000137.1:0-2746 GCA_039933195.1 Sphingomicrobium sp.
AGCTACGCCGACCGCGCCGGCAAATATATGGGGCAGAAGGGCGTGACCCTGCCCAAGCTGTGACCCTCGACGAAGCGCAACAGCTCGACGCCGCCGACCCGCTCGCCTTTGCCCGTGAGCGGTTCTCGTTGCCTGACGGCGTCATCTATCTCGACGGCAATTCGCTTGGCGCTTTGCCCGTCGCGGCACCCGAGGCGTTGGCGAATGCGGCTGAGCGGCAATGGGGAACCGACCTCATCGCCAGCTGGACGAAGCACGACTGGATCGACTGGCCGACGCGGATCGCGGCCAAGCTCGCGCCCATCGTCGGGGCTAAGCCGAGCGAGCTGCTGATCGCGGACTCCACGAGCGTCTGCCTATTCAAGCTGCTCGCGGCGGCCGTTCGTGCGCGGCCGGGCCGCCGCACCATCCTGACGCAGAAGCGCAACTTCCCGACGGACCTCTACGTCGCCCAGGGCCTCGCCGAAATGCTTGGCCTCACGCTGAAGGCGGTGAACCCGGAAGAGGTGCTTGCGTCCATTGGCGATGATATTGCCGTCGTCACGTTGACCCACGTCGATTACCGCTCGGCGGCATTTTGCGACATGCGCGCCATCAACGACTCGGCGCATGCGGCGGGCGCGCTCACCGTCTGGGACTTGTCGCACAGCGCGGGAGCGATCGCGCTCGACCTCAACGGCGCCGGCTGCGACCTCGCGGTCGGGTGCGGCTACAAATATCTGAACGGCGGGCCCGGAGCGCCGGCGTTCCTGTTCGTGGCGGAGCGGCTGCAGAAGGAACTGCGCTCGCCGATCCAGGGGTGGATGGGCCATGCCGAGCCGTTCGCGTTGGATGACGAGTACCGTCCCGCCAGCGGCATTGGGCGCTTCCTGACGGGAACACCATCGATCCTGGCGCTTGCGGCACTCGACGCGGGCCTCGAGACGTTCGCCGGCATTGCGATGCGCGATGTCGAGGCGAAGGGCCGCGCGCTGTCGCAATTGTTCATCGAGGAGGTCGAAGGGCGGTGCGGTTCGGAGGTGCGGCTCGCCAGTCCGCGCGACCCCGCCCGGCGCGGCAGCCACGTGGTCTTCGCGCACCCGCATGGCTATGCGGCGATGCAGGCGCTGATCGCGCGTGGAGTCATCGGCGATTTCCGTGCGCCCGACCTGATGCGCTTCGGCTTCGCCCCGCTCTACAATCGATTCGGCGAGATGGTACGAGCCGCCGAAATCCTCGGCGAAATCCTCGAGAGCCGCGAATGGGACCAGCCGCGCTTCCATGCGCGAGCGAAGGTCACCTGATCCGCGCGTTCCGCACCCGCGCACCGTCGACACTCCACGCGCCGGGCCCGGCCGCGGCGAGATAGAGGAAGATGAAGCAGAACAGGATCGCACCCTCGCCCATGTTGGCGATCGGCCACGGGCCCTTCGGGGCATGCTGCATCCAGTAAGCGACGGCCATTTCGCCTGCGGCGATGAACGCGGCCAGCCGGGTGAACAGCCCGATGGTAACGAGGAATCCGGCGACACACTCGATCGCCCCGGCGGCAATCAGCAACGTCGGCAGCGGGTGAATTGGGAAGGGAACGGGAAAGCCGAAAAATTTGGACAGCCCGTGCTCCAGGAACAGGAGCGCGGTGACAATTCGCAGGATCGCGAGCAGCTGAGGCTGCCAGCGCGAAAGCCAGGTGAATTCCATCTTGTCGCTCCGCCAATCCGTTGTTCCAGCCGCTTAACGGCACAGTGTAGCTGCCGCCAAGTGTCATGCGTGTTCCTTCGCCTTTGCCGGCTGCTGGCTCTAATGCGCCGAATCCTCCGCGAGCGCCGCACGCGAGCGGTGGATTATATCGACCCAATCGTGAAAGGCATGGGCGAGCTTGACCACCAAGTCCGTCAGCGGCCCTTCCTTGAGGCAGCCGCTCTCGTCGAAACTATCGTCGCTGACGTGGCCGAGATAGGCCTCGGGTTGCTGCATCACGGGCATGTTCAAAAACACGCACGCCTGACGGATCTGGTGGTTCGAGCCGAAGCCGCCGATCGAGCCCGGTGAAGCCGTGACAATTGCCGCCGGCTTCTTGTCGAACACGCTCTTGCCGTAGGGCCGTGAACCGACGTCGATCGCATTCTTGAGCACGCCGGGGACACCGCGATTATACTCGGGGCTGACGAACAGCACTCCGTCCGCCGGCCGCACCTGGTCGCGGAAGCGCACCCATTGCTCGGGCGGGTTCGCATCGAGGTCCTGGTTGTAGAGCGGCAAATCGCCGATCTCGATCATCGCGCAATCGAGATTATCGCCGCGGATCGCACAGATCGACTTTGCCACGCGGCGATTCAGGCTGTCCTTGCGAAGGCTGCCGACGATGATCGCGATTTTATAGGCCATGCCGCGTCTCCTGCTCGCAGGCCCAATAGGCTTGCAGGCTGAAAGTTGCGACCACCGATCAGCGGCGCTTGCGATTGCTGTGGCGGATGTTGCCCGGCCGTCCGCGGCGCACTCGGTCGCTGCGGCTCGGCGGCCGCGGCGTTCCGTAGCTCCCTTCGGGAAGCTCGAACCGGAGCGAGCCCGACACGGGGTTCGCCTCCGCCAGACGCAGAGTCAGCCGTTGACCGACGCGGTAAGCCTCGCCGGTTTCGTCGCCGACCAACGCCCTGGCCGCTTCGTCGTAGCGGAAATATTCGCGACCCAAATCCTTAGCGAAAACGAGGCCGTCACCGCCGAGGTCCTTCACCGCAGCGAAGAAACCGAACGGCTGGACTCCCGT
>JBDTON010000138.1:0-8229 GCA_039933195.1 Sphingomicrobium sp.
GGCCGTCAGTAACGGGCGTTCTCGACGCGCTTACGCGCTTGAAACCTCACTCCTTGCGCTTGTCATGGTTGCGTAACAATCACGTCACGCTCTCGTAGCAGTGCCCTCCTAGATGCTGAGTCGCCGGCCGGTAAATCGGCTGCTCAAGGGGACTCAGATGACCAACCACAAACTCCTGCTTACGGCGGCAATTGCCGCGCTCTCTATTCCGGCCACTGCCGAAGCCCGGACGCAGATGCGCGCCGTCGGCTCCTCGACGGTCTATCCGTTCGCCAAGATCGTTGCAGAGCGGATCGCCCGCGCCAATCCGCGCCTCGGCACGCCGATTATCGAATCGACTGGCACCGGCGGCGGGATGAAATTGTTCTGCGCCGGCGTCGGCGAGAATTTCCCCGACGTCGAGAACGCATCGCGGCGGATGAAGGCGTCGGAAGCGAAGCTCTGTCAGCACAATGGCGTCACGGCGATTACCGAGATACAGGTCGGCATCGACGGCATATCGCTCGCCACGGCCAAGAGCACGCCGCTGCAGAATCTTACCACGCGCGACATCTATGCGGCGCTCGCGAAGACGCCGTGGGGCAAGCCGAACCGCGCCAAGTCCTGGCACGACGTAAATCCAAGGCTGCCGAACCTCGCGATCCGCGTTTACGGCCCGCCGCCGACCAGCGGCACCCGCGACGCCCTCGGCGAGCTAATCATGAGCGCCGGCTGCGACAGCAATCCTGGCATGGCCGCAGTGAAGAAGGCTGATGAGAACAAGTATAAGGCGATCTGCACCGCGATGCGTGAGGACGGCGGCTTCATCGAGGCCGGCGAGAACGACAATCTGATCGTTCAAAAGCTCGAAGCCAATTCGGGCACCGTAGGGATATTCGGTTATTCGTATCTCGAAGAGAATGCGGATCGTCTGAAGGGTCTTCAAATCAACGGGGTCACTCCGACGTACGACGCGATCAGCACGTTTAAATATCCGGGGGCACGTCCGCTCTTCATCTACATCAAAAATGCGCACGCGGGCGCCATTCCAGCGGTCCGCGCCTACGCGGCGGAGTTCACCAAGGAGAGCGCGTTCGGTCCGAACGGCTATCTGAAGCACGCGGGTCTTATCGTATCACCGAACAACGTCCGCGCTCGCAGCCAGCAGCTCGCGCGCGCCCTGTCGCCGCTCAACCTGGCGAGCCTCAAATAGACTTCGAATGGACCAATGAATGAGTTGGCGCCGCCCCCTGCACGGGCGGCGCTCAAGGCCTCGGACATGAGGCGGGGGAAAGGGTTAGAATCATGAAGCTGAAGTTTGTCGCCGCGCTCCTCGCGGGAAGCGCCATTTGCTTGTCGGCACCCGCTTTCGCGGCGCAGGAATCTGCTGCGCAGGCACAGGCACAGGCGCAGCCGGAACCGACCGAACCGGACCAGTCGGATACGACAGCCGACGCCACCATCGCCCAAGGTGCTGCCCTCAACGATGCGCAGTCGAAACTCGAACTGCTTCAGGCTCAGGTCGAAGCGCTGCAGGCGTCAATCGACCAGATGAAAAAGGAGAGCGTTCAGCAGACGCCGGCCTGGAAGAACATGGACTGGGCCTCGAGCACGAAGATCACTGGGAAAGGGTACTTCAACGTCAGTAACATCAGGCAAAAGTCAGACGGCGCTGATTCCGTGCAAAACGGGACGCAGACAGAGCTGAAGCGCTTTTACGTCGGCATCGACCACAAGTTCAGCGACATGTTCTCGGCGAACGTCACGACCGACTTCCGCTACAATACCAATGGCACGAGCAAGGACGTGCTGGTGTATCTCAAGAAGGCGTATTTCCAGGCAAAATTCTCACCTGCGCTGTTCGTGCGCGTCGGGGAGGCCGATCTACCGTGGGTACCGTTCGCGGAAGGTATTTACGGTTACCGGTTCATCGAAAACACACTGATAGACCGCACCAAATTTGGTACTTCGGCGGACTGGGGCGTGCATGCTGGCGGCACGTTCGGCAATGGCATCGTCAGTTATGCATTCTCGGCGATCAACGGCGCTGGTTACAAAACGCTGTCGCGCAGCTCCGACACAATCGACTTCGAGGGTCGCGTCAGCGTGAACCCGATTAAGCCGATTACGCTGGCCGTCGGCGGTTACACCGGCAAGCTCGGCAAGAGCTCCGACAACCTGCCCGATTCGGCGACTCCTCACCGAGCAACCCGCTTCAATGCGCTTGCTGCTTACACGGAAGGCCGCATTCGCGCGGGCGTCGAATATTTCGCCGCCAAGAACTGGAACAATGTGACGAGCGCCCTCAGCGACAAGTCGAATGGTTGGTCGGTATTCGGTTCCTTCGCATTCACTCCGAAGATCGGGGTCTTTGGGCGATACGATTGGGTGAGGCCGAGCAGGGACATCAATCCGGCGCTGAAGGACCATTATTTCAATATCGGCCTCAACTATAAGCCCATCCCGCCGCTCGATCTCGCGCTTGTCTACAAGCGCGACCGGGCGAGAAACGGGCTAATCTCAACCTCGAACGGCACGATCGGCGGCGTGGATCGTGGGCTTTATGACGAGGTCGGCATCTTCGGCCAGTTCGCGTTCTGACGGCCTTTCGGCCCCTCTCTCCCCTTCGGCTCGAAAGGCGGCCCCCTCGTCGTACCGGCGAGGGGGCCACTTCTTCTCTGGACGTAGCGGAGGCCACGCAATCCGCTAGAGAGTCGGACATGCGGACTTCGAGTCTAGCCGAAAGGGTATTGGTCGATGCACTGGACGAGCCGGCGCTCGTCGTCGAGGGAAGCCTCGTGCGAATCGCCAATCTTCCAGCGCAACAGTTGTTCGGAGGTGGCATCGAGGGCCGCGACGTGCGCCTGGCGATCCGGCATCCCGAGGCGCTCGAACACATCCTCGCTCACCGTTCGGCCAAGATCGACGTCACGGGAATCGCGGAACTCGGCCGCTCGTGGCGCCTGGTCATCAGGCCGATCGGAGGGGATTCGGCGCTCGTTCGGATGGTCGATCGCTCGGAAGCCGTTTCCGCCGAGAAGATGCGCGTCGATTTCGTCGCCAATGCTAGCCACGAATTGCGCACGCCGCTGTCAACAGTCATCGGCTACGCTGAAACGCTTGCGGACGACACGGAGCTTGCGCCCCAAGTCCGCGAAAAGTTTGCGAAGACCATCCGCGATGAAGCGGCGCGGATGCTTCGCATAATCGAAGACCTGATGAGCCTGTCCCGAATCCAGGCGGACCGCTTCGTCGAGCCCGCCGACCTCGTTCGTATCGACGAGGTCTTAGAAACCGCGATTGCGAGTGCCAAAGGGCATGGACTGGACGAGCAGTATCAATTCAAGGTTGAAATGCCCCCCGAACTGCCATCCGTGAAAGGCGACAAGGGTCAGCTCCTCCAGCTATTCGACAATCTCCTCAGCAATGCGGTCCGTTATGGGTGCGATCATTCGAGCCAATCGGTGGACATCGCCGCGTCAGCTAATGCCGGATGGGTGACGGTGACGGTGACCGACCACGGCCCCGGCATTGCCGGCGAGCACATCCCGCGGCTTACGGAGCGATTCTACCGGGTCGATGAGGCGCGCAGCCGCGGGACCGGTGGCACCGGCCTCGGCCTGGCGATCGTCAAACATATCGTCGAACGGCACCGGGGCGCTCTCGAGATCAAGAGTGCAGTGGGTGTCGGCACCAGCGTTTCGATCCGCCTGCCGGTCGCCGCCTGACCTCCCCGTCATGATGACGTAACAAAAGCGTCACAGGAATGTCAGAGCCCGTCGTTAGAGGCGAGCTGCACGGAACCTCAAAGGACTGATCATGAATAAGTCGATTATCACGTTGCCGCTGACGCTCGTACTCGCAGCTTGCGGATCGGGTTCGTCCAACAGCGGCTCCGGCGGCTCCAGCAATGACATCCGGGTGGTCGGGTCTTCGACCGTCTACCCCTTCACCAAGGCCGTCGCCGAGGATTTCATGCGCGCCAATCCAGGCATCAACGTCACGGTCGAATCGACCGGCACTGGCGGCGGCATGAAGCTGTTCTGCGCCGGCGTCGGAAGCCGGCACCCCGATATCGAAGACGCCTCGCGCCAGATCAAGAAGAGCGAGTATGATACCTGCGTCCAGAATGGCGCCAAGACGATCGTCGAGGTTCCGGTGGGCATCGATGGCTTGACGATCATCGAGGCGAAGAGTGCGCAGCCGATGAACCTCACCCAGGCCGATATCTATAAGGCGCTTGCCGCCAATCCCTTTGGGAAGGGACCGAACACAACCCAGACCTGGAAGGACGTCAATCCGTCCCTTCCGCCAATCAAAATTAGGGTCATTGGACCGCCGCCCACCTCCGGCACGCGCGACAGCCTTGCCGATCTTTATCTAACCAAGGGTTGCGATACGGATCCAGCGATGAAGGCGCTGGGCAAGAGCAACGAGGACCAGCACACGGCTGTCTGCACCAAGATCCGCGAGGACGGCGCCTATGTCGAAGGCGGCGAGAACGACAATTTGCTCGTGCAAAAAGTCTCTGCTGACCCGGGCACGCTCGGCATCCTCGGCTTTTCCTACCTCGACGAGAACGCCGACAAGGTGAAAGCGGTGCAGGTCGGGGGCATCACTCCGACCGAGGAGACGATCGCCAACTTGAGCTATCCAGGCGCGCGTAAGCTCTACATCTACCTAAAAGGGGAGCACGTGCAGTCGAAGCCGAAGATGCGCGACTTCGTCACCGCTTATTCGAAGATGTGGGGCAAGGGCGGTCCGCTCGAGCGTAAGGGGCTGGTGCCGTTCAGCGGCGCTGACGTCAGCGCCGCTGAAAAGCAGGCGAGCGAGCTGAAGGCGCTCGATCCGAGCGGGCTTAAGTAAGCACGGGACGACAAGCGACATGAGCCTCGGCTTTGCGCTGGTGGCGGTCCTGGTCGTCGCGTTTGCGGCCGGCTGGGCGGGCTATCTGCATGCCCGGCGGCTGCGCACCGCTGGTCGGATGCATTCGCTGCCGATCTATCACGGGGCTTATGTGGCGCTCTGGGGCGCAATCCCGGCGCTGCTGCTCCTCGCCCTGTGGGCGCCGATCCAGTCCCGGATGGTCGATGCCGCCGTGCTCTCGAGTCCTGAGGGGCGCGCGCTCCCGGCCTTCGAGATGCAGCGCGAGTCGATCCTTTCCGAAGCACGCGAAATCGCCGACGGCGAGCGCGAACAGGGGTTCAATCCGCAGTCCTCCACCCTCGCGCCGCGAATCCGGGAAGCGCAAAGCCGCTATTCGCTGATCGGCGGCGCCGTCGCTCTGTTCGCTGCGTTGGGCGCGGCCGGTCTCGCCTATCGCCGCAGCGCACCGCAATTCCGCGCGCGCACAGGCGTCGAGCGCTGGCTACTGATCGTGCTCCTGGCGGCCTCGCTGATTGCCATTTTGACGACGCTCGGCATCCTTTTGTCGCTGATGTTCGAAAGCCTGCGTTTCTTCGGGCTCTATCCGCTCCACGCATTTATGTTTGGGCTCGAATGGAGCCCGCAGACAGCGATCCGCGCCGACCAGGCGGGCTCGTCAGGCGCGTTCGGAGCAATTCCCTTGCTGTGGGGCACGTTCTTCATTGGCGCCATCATCGCGATGGTCGTCGCCGTTCCGCTTGGCCTCATGAGCGCAATATATCTGACCCAATACGCCAACCCCCGCGTCCGCACTTGGCTCAAGCCGATCCTCGAGATTCTCGCCGGGGTTCCGACCGTGGTCTACGGCTATTTCGCCGCATTGACCGTGGCTCCGGTGGTTCGCGATTTCGGCCTCAGGATTGGAGTCAGCTCGGCGAGCAGCGAAAGCGCTCTCGCGGCCGGCCTCGTCATGGGTATCATGATTATCCCGTTCATCAGTTCGATGGCCGACGATTCGATGGCGGCGGTGCCGCAGGCAATGCGCGACGGCAGCCTTGCGATGGGCGCGACCAAGTCGGAAACGATTCGCCGAGTGCTCCTTCCCGCCGCGCTTCCCGGAGTGGTCGGCGGGGTCCTGCTCGCCGTCAGCCGAGCCATCGGCGAGACCATGATCGTGGTAATGGCTGCGGGCCTTGCCGCCAACCTCACGCTCAACCCATTCGCCAGCGTAACGACGGTCACTGTGCAGATCGTCCAGCTGCTCACCGGGGATCAGGAATTCGACAGCGCCAAGACGCTCGCGGCCTTCGCGCTCGGCCTCACGCTGTTCCTCATCACCTTTCTCTTAAACCTGATCGCCCTCCAGGTCGTGCGCCGGTACCGGGAGCAATATGAGTAGCAAGGCTGCGACGCGCTGGACCGACGGGTCCATGAATAAGAAGCTGGGCCGCCGCTACGCGTCGGAGCGGCGCTTCCGACTGTTGGGCTTAGCCGCGGTCAGCATCTCGGTGTTGTTCCTCGCATTCCTGCTCTACAACATGTCCGCGAAGGGCCTCGGCGGGTTCGTCCGTTACGAAGCGGCTCTGCCAATCGATTTCGCCAAGTCGAACCTGTTCCTCGACCCCGCCACTCTGCGCGGTCCCGGCGCAGAGCAGACCGTCGCTTCCGCCGACCTCGAAACCGCAATTTCCCAGGCCGCGACAGCGACGTACGGCCAAGTCGCGGCGGAAATGTTCGGCGACGGCGCGGTCGATGCGCTGACTCGCGACATCGTCCGCAATCCCGACATCCTCAAAGACAAGCCAATTTTATGGCTCCCGGTCGGCAGCAAGGTCGACATCGCCGCCAAGCATGATAGCGACGACGCGAGCGAGAACCTGGTCAACTTGCTCAAATCGAAGCATGCGTTGCGCGAGCGATTCAATACCCAATTCCTGACCGCCTCGGACTCGACCGATCCGTCGTCAGTGGGTGTTTGGGGGGCGCTCAAAGGCACCTTCCTTACCATTCTGGTGACGATTATCCTGGCCTTCCCGATCGGCGTTCTCTCCGCGGTCTACCTCGAGGAATTCGCGCCACGAAATCGCTGGACCGACGCGATCGAAGTGTCGATCAACAACCTGGCCGCGGTCCCCTCGATCATCTTCGGACTGCTTGGCCTGGCGGTGTTCCTCAACTTCATGAACCTGCCCCGCTCGGCGCCTCTGGTCGGGGGAATGACACTGGCGCTGATGACCATGCCGGTAATCGTCATCGCCGGACGCAACGCGATCAAGACTGTGCCGCCATCCATCCGCGACGCAGCTCTCGGCGTCGGCGCGTCGAAAATGCAGGTTGTCTTCCATCACGTGCTTCCGCTCGCGCTTCCCGGCATTCTGACCGGTACGATCATCGGCATGGCGCGCGCACTGGGTGAAACAGCTCCGTTGCTGATGATCGGCATGCGCGCGTTCATCGCCGCACCGCCGACCGGGATCACATCTCCTGCGACTGTGCTTCCGGTTCAGATATTCCTCTGGTCCGACGAGGTCGACCGCGGTTTTGTCGAGAAAACGAGCGCCGCCATCATCGTCCTGTTGCTGTTCATGCTCGTCATGAACGGCCTCGCTATCTACCTTCGCAACCGCTTCGAGCGCCGCTGGTGAACATCATGAAAGAAAAAATGCCTCTCGTGCCCGTGCCTACGACATCCACGACGATCGCGGCGGAATCGAATCGCGAGGGACCTTCGACCACCAGCAGAGAGATTCCTGCTGAGCCGGACGAGCCGGTGTCGCTTCCCGCGGTCGACGTTTCGCAGGAGGGCAACATCGAGGAGGAGAACGCGCACCAAATCGTTACTCGCGGCGATCCCAAGATGTCGGCGCGCCACGTAAGCGTCTTCTATGGTGAAAAGCAGGCGCTCAAGGACGTATCAATCGATATCCACGAGGATCGCGTCACCGCATTCATTGGCCCATCGGGCTGCGGCAAGTCGACCTTTCTCAGGTGCTTTAACCGAATGAACGACACGATCCCGTCCGCGCGGGTGACGGGCCGCATTGAATTGGACGGTGAAGACGTCACGACGTCGTCGATGGACGTCGTGCAGCTGCGCGCCCGCGTGGGGATGGTGTTCCAGAAGCCAAATCCATTCCCCAAATCTATCTTCGAGAATGTCGCCTACGGCCCGCGCATTCACGGGCTTTCGAGTTCCAAGTCGGATCTCGAGCAGATCGTCGAGAAGTCGCTAAAGCGCGCGGGCCTGTGGGACGAGGTCAAGGACCGGCTGGAGGAGAGCGGCACGGCCTTGTCCGGCGGCCAGCAGCAGCGGCTATGCATCGCCCGGGCGATCGCCGTCGATCCCGAAGTCATTCTGATGGACGAACCCTGTTCGGCGCTCGA
>JBDTON010000139.1:0-18623 GCA_039933195.1 Sphingomicrobium sp.
CCAGAGCGTCGGCGACCGGATAGCTCTTTTGGCCGTGGAGATTGACGTCGAGCATCGCGGCATCGAAGCGAATGTCGTCGAGCAGGGTCAGCGCGCCATCAATGGTGGCCGCCGCGATCGCGGTGCAGCCAAGGTCGGTGAGCGCCGTCTCGATGTTGAGCAGCACGAGCATCTCGTCTTCGACGACGAGGATGCTGCGCCCGGCAAGGGGGCCGGTCATGCGCGCGCCTCCATCCGCGTCGGCAGCTCGATCCTGCAGGCCACGCCATCAGGAAGATAATCGAGCGACACCCGGCCGCCGAGCTCGTGCGTGAGGCCGCGCTCGATCACCCATGAGCCGAACCCCTTGCGCGTCGGCGGAGCGACCGGTGGTCCGCCTTGCTCGATCCACCGTAAGAGCAGTCGCTCGCCCGTCTCGCCGGCGATCTCGCCAGGCGCCTCGGCCCAATCGATGGCGATCGTCCCCGCATCGTTGGAAAAGGCCCCGTACTTGACCGCGTTGGTCGCCAGCTCGTGCAGCGCGATCGCCAACGACAGCGTCGCCTGCGGGGACAGTTGGACGTTGGCGCCGCGGATGGTGAAGCGCTCGGTCCGACCGGCGACGACCTCGAATGGCTCCAACGCGGTATCGACCAAATCGTGGAGGCCGGCACCGAGCCAGTTGCTGCTCGTCAGCAAGTCATGCGAGCGGGACAGCGCCAGCAGGCGGGACTCGATCGCCTCGCGCATCGTCGCCGGGTCGCTCGGCTGGCGAAGCACTAGGGTGACGATCGCCTGCACCGTCGAGAGCGTATTCTTCACCCGGTGGTTGAGCTCGTCGATCATCATCTTGTCCCGGGCATTGTCCTGCTTGTGCCGAGTGAGATCGACGAACGAGACGAAATGCTGAACCAGGATGCCCTTCGAATCCCACACCGGGCTGACGAAGATCGATGCCCAGAACTCGCTGCCGTCCTTGCGCCGGTAGTGGATCTCGGGGTCGGCGTCGCCGTTCCGGGCGAACTCCGCCTCGACGGTCGCCATGGCGTACCCCCCGATGGCAACCGCTAGCAGTGATTTGAACTTCTTGCCGAGGACCTCGTCGTGGTCATAGCCGGTGAGCCCGAGGAACGCAGCGTTAGCGAAAATGATCGGGTGATCGAGCGCATTAGCGTCGGTGAAAATTATCGGGAGACGCGTTTTCTCGGCAGCGACGACGAATGGGCCGAGATCCCGCCGGAAGACATCGACCGCTTCTTCAGCGTCCTTTTGCTTCCCCGACTTGACGGCAACGTTCGACACCCTTTTTTCCGATCGGATCTTTACTACGCCTTTAATCGAGCAAACTCTTGCGTCGTTTGATCCAACCTGGACCATCTTTCGTGACGCAGCGCGGCGGCATGGGCAGCTTGGGCAGCTTGGAAATTATCGCTCAGTTGTTCGAAGCACTCACAGCAATGCCCCGTCCAGCGCCTGCAAGAACGGCGACAAATCGCCTCGGCGAACGGCGCCGGGCCGCGTCACGCCAGCGCCTGCGCGCAAAAGAAAACGCCGCAGCCCGGATGGACCGCGGCGCGTTCCGTTTGTCATCGTTGACCAGGACTGCTTGAGGCGCGGCCCAACCATCAACGCCCGGGGGCGTGCCAATCAGGCGGGCTCGCGAGTCCCCGGTGCGAGCACCGGCTCCGGCGCGTCGGCCGCACCCGGAAGTCCGGCATCGGGCGCCATCGGAGCCGCCTCGCCCGCTTCGGCCAGGAACTCGCGCTGGTCGAAGAACTGCGCGCGCTTGAGCCGCTTCTTGATCGATAGCGAAGGGTTGTCCTCGGTCGGCCCCTCGCACGCCGCCTCGACGTGGCTGCCCGGGGCCGCGTCGGCACAGGGTCCCGCCGTCGCAGATTCGACGACGGTCGCAGCTGGAACCGGCTCTGCCGCGAGCGGCGCGGACGGCTTCTCGGCGAACAGCGGATCGGCTTGGACAGGCGCCTCATATTGGGGCTCGACCTGGTCGGCAGCGGCGAATTCCTCCTCGCGCAGGAGCTTGCGGCGGCGCATGGCCAGCACGATGCCGATCAAGGCGAGCAGTCCAAGCCCGGCGGCGCCGAGAATCGGCAGCATAGTGTTCGACGCGGCCGGCGCTTCCTGCACCGGCGGCGCGGCGGTGACGGCGGGCGGTGGAGCGGCCGGCTCAGCGGCTAAAGGAATGGGCGCTGCCGTCGCCGTTTCGGCTACGGGCGCTGCCGCGGGTGCGGGGGCCGCTGCCCGGACTACCGGAGGCGCGGCCTTGGCCGTGCGCGCCGTGCTTGCTGTTCGACGGGTCGTTGTGGATGTGCTGGACTTCGTGGTGGTCGCCGCTTTCGGCTCGGGTGCGGGCGATTCGCTGACGGTGGTGGCCGACGGTTCGCTCGCCGTCGGCGCGACGGTGGTGGCCGACGGTTCGCTCGCCGTCGGCGCGACGGGCGAGCTCTCCGGAACCGGCGTCGCGGGCGCTGCGGTCACCGGTTGCGCAGCCTCGGGCGCGACCTGCGCGATCAAAGCGGTTGAGGAAAAAGCGAGGACCGCGGCAATCGCAGACATCGCGGGGCGAATTCGTGCGTTTCTGTGGGTCATGATAAGGGCCAACGAACCGCGGACCGTTTCGGGTGCGTGCATTCGAATTGCTTTCAATTCTCCCGCGTCGGGCGGCATCGACTCGTGCCTTGGGCTGCGCTGATCCGCACCAATGCCTCATCCAGCGCCTGCAAAAACCTTGAGCGGTCCGCCTTGGCGAACGGCGCCGGGCCGCCGGTCACGCCGGCCCCCGCCCGCAAATCCGCCATGATCGCGCGGGTCGCGACCGCGCCTCCGATGCTCGCCGATGTGAACAACTTGCCATTGTGGCCGATGACGGTCGCGGCCTTCTTCAGGCAGCGGTCGGCGAGCAGGATGTCGCCGGTGATCACGACCGTCCGTGCATCCGCGGCTTCGGCGATCCAGTCGTCGGCGGCGTCGAACGCGTCGGACACCAACACCCGCTCGACCAAAGGATGGTCGGGCACGCGGATGCGAGCGTTGCTCACCACCTTGACCGGCACCTGACGCCGGAACGCGACGCGATAGACCTCGTCCTTCACCGGGCAGGCGTCAGCGTCGACCAGGATTTGCAGAGGATTCATCCCCACCTCTCTGCAGCGGCCTCACGCAAGCGCGGCCGCCGTCAAGTCGCAGGAACCCAGTCGAAGCCGCTAATCGTTCTTCAGATTCTCCAGCCCGCGCACGCCGCCTTTCTGCGACGGCTGGGAGGCATTGGTCTTCACCTTGGCCTTCTTCGGCTTGCGCGCTTCCTTGCTCGATCTTTGCTGACCCTTGGCCATGTTCTCGTCTCCTGCTGCGGTGCCAGAAGTGCGCCGCCTCGCCCCGTTATAACCGTTCGAACGCGCCGCTCCTACTGCCGCCAATCGGCAACCAAACCCTCGCGCCGTCGTTGCGCCTGCTCATGCCCAATCTGCGTCTCACCCTCATCGTCTCGGTCGTGCTCCTCATCTCGACATCGGCGGCGGCGGTCAACGCGACGGTCGACCCCTTGCGCTTTTTCGTCGGCCGCACCGAAGGCTCCGGCCGGGTTAACGTGATATTCCACAAGGGTTACGGCACGCACAGCATCGGAATCGGCCGGATCGAGTCCGACGGCAGCCTGCTCCTCGTCCAGCAGATATTCGACGATGGTAAGCCGCCGTATCAGCGGCGCTGGCGCGTGCGCCAGGCCGGGCCAGGTCACTATATCGGCGCGATGAGCGAGGCGGTTGGGCCGGTGACGATCGACAAGGTCGGTGAACGCTACCGGTTTCGGTTCGGCATGGACGGGCATCTTAGGGTCGAGCAATGGCTGACCCCCCTCGCTGGCGGCCGCTTGGCGCGCAGCAGCGCCAGCATTCGCAAGTTCGGAATGACGGTCGCGACCACCGAAGGGTCGCTTCGCCGGGTGTAGCGTGAGCTACCTCCACGGTTTCGGGTGTCCTGCAGCGCCCAGATTGTGATCCAAGCTGGCCGATGCGACAGTACGATAAGATTCACCGCCGCGGGGGGGCGTCACTGTGAAGGTTGGTGAAGGTTCGCCTCGCTCGCGCGGTCATACGCTCACTGCGTTTCGCCTCCCCGTCGAACCATCCAGTCATGCATCGATACCAACTGGAGGACAGGCGCCATTCACGATAAGCCGCATATGCCGATCCGGGGAGGACCAATTGCCCAAGCACCGCGCTCTCATCTTCGGCATCGCGCTGATGCTCCCCTTTGCCGCCAGTGCCGGCTCGACCGGTGAGCCCCCGAGAATCAGCAAGCCGACACCTGCTCCGCCCACGAACCCCAGCGTGCTGCCGCTTCCTCCGGCGCAGTTCGACAACACGCTCGCGATCGGCGGAAAGGACGTCAAGGCGCGCGAGATCGACACCCGCCTCAGCGTCGACGTTCGGGTCAACGGTCGCGGCCCATACCACTTCGTGGTCGACAGCGGCGCCGACACTTCGGCCGTGGGCCTGCGCATCGCGCACGACCTGGAGCTGCCGCTGGGCACTCCCGCGATCGTCAATGGAATGACCTCTCGCGACCGGGTCGATCGGGTGAAGGTCGCCGCGCTGACGCTTGGGCCAACGACCGTCAGGAACCTCGAGCTTCCCGCCTTGCGCGAGATGGATCTGGGCGGCGACGGCCTGGTCGGCATCGACGCGCTCGTCGAGCAGCGCCTGATGATGGATTTCGAAAAGCATGTGATCAAGGTCGAGGATGCGCGGATCCCGATCAAGGCGCTCCCCGGCGAGATCGTGATCATCGCCCGGCGCAAGCGCGGCCAGTTGATCCTGACCGAAGTGCGAGCCGCGCGCTTCCGGCTCGACGCCGTCATCGACACCGGATCCGAGATCACGATCGGCAATACGGCTCTGCGCGACAAGCTGATCCGCAAGGGCCGGGCGAAATTTTACGAGGTCGAGGCAATCGGTGTGACCGGCGTGAGCCAGAAGATGCAGCTGGCGCTGATCGACGAGCTTCAGCTCGGCCCGGTCGTCCTGCACGATGTGCCGATGGCGTTCGCCGACGTTCCGCCGTTCAAGCTGTTCGGTCTCGCGGACGAGCCTGCACTGCTGCTCGGGACCGACATATTGGAGACGTTCCGCCGCGTGTCGCTCGATTTCCGGTCGCGCAAGGTGCGCTTCCAGCTGAGGCGCTGCCAGGACAACGGGATCACCATCAGCACCGCTCCGACGGACATGTTCACGAGGCTCGCCGCGACTCAGGCGGAAGCCTGCTTGCGCTAGAAAAGGGCAGCTTCGGGTTGCCCCAATCGCCGAGCCGCGGGTCGCGACAACCATTTGTTCACCAGTCGAGCGCACATTTGCACGCGGGAGCGAGCTTAAACATGGCTGAATCCGCGACACGGCCCGACGGCCAACCCGAACGCAGACGCGCCAACCGCGCGGCTCTGAACCTCTCCGCCACCATGCGCGAGGGGAGCCGGAGCAAGGCGCAGGTGCGGGTGATCGACATCTCTACCCACGGCTGCCGCATCGAGTGCACCACGCCGGTGACCGACGAGAGCAAGATCTGGCTCGCCATCGCGGGGCTGGAGAACCAGTACTGCCGGGTTGTCTGGCATTGCCAGGAATTCGTCGGCATCGAGTTCGAAAAACCACTCGCCGAAGCCGTGCTCGACAAGCTGCTCAAGGATCACGCTCAGCTCACCGAGAAAGCGATCAAGGACCTGCGCAACATCGCCACGCGAACGCACTGGCTGGCGCGGCAGGCCGACGACGACCAGATCCACATTCTTGCCGAGCTTTCGCGCCAATGCGCGGTCGATGCTTTGGTCGAGGGCTTCCGCCTCGGCCTGGACAAGCCCGCCGACTGAAGCGCGCGGGCCGACTCGGGCGGCTGTCAGGCCGCCTTCTTCGCTCCGTTCAGCACTCCGGCGATCCCGCCTTCGGCCTCGAGCCGGTCGGCGAGCGAGCCGCGCGGCAGCTCCTCCTTCAGCGCCCAAGCGAGAACCGCCTCGAGTTGGGCGATGGTCGAATCGTCGCACATGCCGTGGAACGCCAGCTTGACGACTGGCTTCATCGGCGCACGAAGCTGAATCTTGAGACCCTGCGTCTCGACCAACCGGAGATATTCTTCCGGCGCGTCTTCGGCATCGAGCGCGAAATCATAGGCTGCGGCCAATCCCTCATAAAGTGCGGCATTGGCTCTGAGCTTGGCGGCGCGGGCCTCGTCGGCCTTGGCCCGGACTTCAGTGAGTTTGCTGTGCAAGGTTCCCTCCGGAGCTGTGGCGGGTAGTTCCGCGTGTGTGGTGACCGGCTGATCGACCGGCGCTTCTTCCTCGAGCGAAAGTTCGGCGGCGGGCTCTTCGCTGGCCGGTTCCGCCGCGGGTTCTTCGACCGCCGCCTCTTCCTCGACCGGCACTTCGGCGACGGGTTCTTCAGCGACGGATTCGGCGGCGGGCTCTTCGCCCGGCGTCGCTTCACTGGCGAGCGGCTCGATCTCGGCATGCGGCATCCCGGGCTCGACTTTGACCGGCTGACTGCCATAGAAACCGGTCAGGCCCGCGAGGCTGTCGAACAATTTGGCGAAGCCAGGAGTGGTTTTGGCAGGAGGTTCCGCAGCCTCAGTGAACTCTTGCTCGCTGCCCTCTTCGTGGACGTCGGCAAGCGCTTCGCCTTCGACGGCTACGGCTTCGGGCTGCTCGACCTCGTCAGAAGCCGTATTCGCCGTCTCATCGACAGGGACGTCGGGAACGACTTCGGCCGGGTCTTCCGCTGCCGCATTCTCCCTCGCCGCCTCGGGCGCGTCGGGAACGACCTCGGTCGCCTCTTGCGGCGTATGATCTGGAACATCGTCGGCGACGGCCGGCGGCTCCCCGGCGGCGGTTTCCGCCACCTCTTGCACTGGTTCGGGAACGGCCTGCTCAGCCTTCGCCTTCTTCGGCGGCGCCTTTGCAGCTGGTGCGCCCTGCAGGCTGACTAGCGCATAAACATAGTCAACCCACGCGCCGCCGGCGCTCAGGGGAAGCAGCGTCACCCAGCAGCGCGTCGGACCCTCGGCGCCCGCGAACTCGTCCTCGAAGGCGAGGAAGTCGCGCGAGATCGCCACGATCGGGAGCTTCTTGGCGATGCACGACAGAAGCGACGGGGTAGGAGCATCGATGATCTTGTCGACGTCGATATAGACCTTGAGGGTCTCGCCGACGTGGCGGATTTCGGCGTCGTGGCCGCCGCTGATCAGCTCGAGGAGCACCGAATAGGGCCCAGCGTCGGACAGCTCGAGCGGGTCGAGATCGTGGAGCGGCGGGAATTCCTTGTCGCCACGGATCGAAAGCCAATAGTTGAGCACGCTCGCGTGGCGGTGCCGCTCGGTACTGGCGATCGTGCGGAACGCGCTCAGCAGCGTGTCCGCTTCCGGCCGTTCGGCCGCTTGCATGCCCGATTCGGGCGCTCCCATCCCTGCCTCCGTGAATCTCTGCGCACAGCTTGGGCCCGGTCCTTCTTAGAAAAGGTTAACTCGGCGCTTCCCTCAGCAGGTCAGAGCGGGCTCTTGATAGCGCTAACACAGCGTGATTAGCTCCGCTGGTCAACGACTCGGGGGGGAGAAAGAGTGATCGCGAAGTTATTGGCGGGCCTGTGCCTTCTCGCTGTGCCGGCCGCCGCATCCGCGCAGCCGGCGGACCTCGCCGACCGAATCGTCAACGACCCCGGCAATCCGCAAGTGAGCGGCGCCAAGGCCTCGCTTCGCGACGATCCAAAAGTGCAGGGCGGCAAGGCCATTCGCATTCACATCGCCGCCAAGGGCAAGAACGTGTGGGATGCCTCCATCGGAAGCGCGGTTACAAAACCCGTCAAGGCCGGCGACCAGCTCGTCCTCGCTTTCTGGGCCCGACTGGAAAAAGGCGAGAACGGCGCGACGACCGCGACCCTGCCCTACAACGCCGTCCAGCTCGCCTCCGCGCCCTGGTCGCCGTTGTTCAACCAATCCGCCGAGATCGGCGGGGAGTGGAAGCTCGTCCAGGTCAAGGGCGCCGCCGACAAGGATTATGCGGCGAACGCGTTGACCGCGACCATGCACCTCGCGACCGCTCGGCAAACGCTCGATTTTGGACCAATCGTGATTCTCGATTTGGGTAAAGGGCGGTAGTCGCGGGCGACGAGACTAGGCAGCGCCAGGGCAGGGCCGCTGCGTTTGCCGCGTTCCGCGTCGTCGGAGTAGGAGACAGCGATGAAGCATTTCCTGCTCTTCTACGAAGCGGGGCCTGACTATCTCGAGCGGCGGCCGCAATTCCGCGGCGAGCATCTGCGGCGCGCCTGGGCCGCAATCGATCGCGGCGAGCTGGTGGTCGCCGGCGCCTTCGCCGATCCGATTGACGGCGCAGTGCTGATGTTCCACGCCGGAGACAAATCGGTCGCGGAGGATTTCGCCCGCGCCGATCCGTACGTGACCAACGGCCTCGTCGCGCGCTGGCGGGTACGCGAGTGGGACACGGTCGTCGGCGAGTCCGCCGCAAGCCCGGTGCGGCCGGAGGACCTGTGAGCAGCGAGCCGGCCGAAGGCGGGTGCCTGTGCGGCGCCGTGCGCTACCGTGTTACCGGCGAAGCGGTCGCGACCACCCTCTGCCATTGCCGCAGCTGCCGCCGGGCGAGCGGCGGCACCAACGTCGCCTGGGCGGTGTTCGACAAGAGCGCGTTCGAGTGGCTCTCGGACGAGCCGGTCGCTTATTGCTCGTCGCGCGGAATCGAATGGCTGCACTGCCACCATTGCGGCAGCCTCGTCGGCTACCGCCGTTCGTCGCGACCCGATCACATGGACGTCACGACCGGCACGCTCGACGACCCAAACCTCTATCCGCCCGCCGTCGAAATCTGGCTCGACCACAAGATCGGATGGGAAACGCTCGATCCCGACTTGCCGAAGCGCGCCCAGAGCAGCCTCAACGCCAACGAATGATCGCAGGGCTGGCGTTCGCCGAATCGGAGCGTCGCTAGCCCCAGTGCTCCCTCCGAAAAAGGGCGCCCGCGGACGGACGCCCTTTGACCTGAACATGACGCCGCGCGAAGTCAGTCTTTGTTGGTCGCGCTGTTGCTCGCCGAATTCTTGACGGCGTCAGCTTTGTTCTCGGCGCTGCTCTTAACCGCCTCGGCCTTGTTTTCCGCCTCGTTCTTCACCGCGTCGGCTTCGTTGGCCGCGTTCGACTGAATGTTCTCGGCCACATTCTCCGCATTCGCGGTGATGTTGTCGGCGACATTCTCGGCATTGGCTTCGATATTCTCCGCCGCATTCTGCTGCGGGTTCTGATTGCAGGCGGCCAAAGCCGCCAGGCCGACTGCAACTGCGAGCGCAGTGATGGTTTTCATATGCTTTCCCCTTTGTTGTTCCGGAACCGGCGCGACAGCGCACGGACGGGGGAAACGGTTCCCCGCTCGCGCGGTTATTCATCTTGGGCTGCTAGCAGCCGAACGAGACCTGCGTCGTCCCGCGTTTGACCAGCCGTACCGAATCCTTGGGCGTTCCCGGTGCGAGTTCGGCGGTGACAGTATCGAGATCCGGTTTGCCAGGTCCGCTAAATGCAGTCGCGAAATGCCGGTGCGATATCAGCAAATGCTCGTCGAGGGGCTTGCAGCCGGTCGTTTGCAGCGATCGTAAACCGACCAGCATCCCGTCGGCATCGAAAATCTCCGCATAGCTCCACTCGACGTTGATCTCGTTGTTCTCGAGACGCCCTGGGCATTCCGCGCGGATCGCGTCACAGACGACATCGGTGTCGGGGTCCTCGGTCCAGCGCGGCTGCGGCTGATACGAAAAGTCGGGTGCGGCCGCGGCGCCGGTCAGCGCGAGCAGCGCGGCGATCAGCGCCCCGCGGCGCAACTTACTTCAACGCGCGGACCGCGGCGAGAGTCTTCGCCACGTGCTGGCTGAAGTCGAGGTCGTCGTGGACCATGGCGACCTTGCCGTTCTTGGCGATCACGTAAGACGTTCGCGTCGTGATCCCGGGATGCGCGGCCCACGCGACATCATAGGCCTTCTGCGTTTCGGGGGTGGCGGTCGCCACTGGAAACGCGCTGCGGCATTCCTTTGCCGAGAAGTCATGAAGCGTCTTGAGGTCGTCGGCGGACATGCCGATCACCTGCGCTCCGGCCTTCTTGAAATCGCCGATGCTCTCACTGAACGCATGCGCTTCCGCGGTGCAGCCACTGGTGAAGGCCTTGGGAAAGAAATAGAGTACGACCGGGCCCTTCTTGAGCTGGTCGGCAAGGTGGATCTTGAACTCCTTGCCGCCGACCGCGCCGGTTGTCGTGAAATCGGGAGCCTTCGTGCCAACAGGAAGCGCCGCGGTTGCGGGGGTCAACGCAAGAGCGGTGGCGGCCATTCCGAACAGAAGCTTGCGCATCGGGTCCTCCTTGTCACGCGTTCCTACCGCGTCGGTTCCAAAAGTGCGAGAGTGCGTTCATCGGCGCGGCCATCGAAGAAACGGGCAAGAGCGTCGGCGAACAGATCGCTCGATGCGACCTGGTGAAATAAAGTCAGGCTGGAGCGCAGCTTCATCGCGTCGACGCGTCCGAGGATCTGCGCCGCACTACGCTTGCCGGCGCGCGCGATCACCGCCTCGACCGCCTGCTTCAGCCGTGGCCCGAGCAGCGCATGGTTGAGGTAAGCGCGCGCCTCGTCGAGCGATGTTATTTCATAGAATTGCGAGATGGGGCTGCGGCCGAGACCAGCGAGCTGGGGAAAGATGAACCACATCCAGTGGCTCTGCTTTGAGTCGGCGCGAAGCTCGGCAAGGGCGGTTTCGAACTGCCCGTCCTGGGCGTCGATAAAGCGCTGTAGGTTGTGCGGATCGGCAGTGGGCACTCCCGCACTCTGCGCCTTGGCCGCCGGGCGCGGAAGGGGGGCTGGCGCTTATTGGTTCGGCGCCAGCAGCCCCGTCGCGAGATAGAAGAGTATCATCACCGGGCCAGTCACGAGCGTTGCCGCAATGAAGGCGAGCCGAATCACGGTTGGGTCCACGCCGGTGTAGTCCGCCAGTCCGGCGGCGACGCCGAGCACCTTGGCCTCGCGCCGGTTGATCAAAAAACGTCCGTTCATTTTAGGTTCCTTGGGTTCGAGTCGAGTCACGCAATCGGCAGCGAAGTAGCGGCCGAAACGAGCAGAAGCGCGGAGAGGAACGCACCGGCGAACACGGTGGCTGTCTGGCGGGCGGAAACGAGCGATGCGAACATTGGACAAATCCCTTTTTCATTCTGTTGCCGAACCCGACCATCGGGCCCGTGCTCTTACCAATGCAGGGAGCGTGCCAATTTGAGAAAACCGTTATCTTTCAGTGGCAGGTGGCTATCAATGCGGAAACGACAGGTGCCACGCGCCAGCAATTGGGAAAATTTGCGCGAACTCCGTCGCGTTTGACCGCAGTTCTGTCCGAATCCGGACAGTCAGTCGGAATAGCCGAGACGCTGCGCCCAAGGCAGCAGCACGGGTAGCACCGGCTCCAGCTGCTCCTCATACCGCCGCCATCGACCGCTCGGCGCTTTGCTGAGCGGTTCGGTCACCTGATCGTAGCTCGGGGTCCCGATCGCGCCGCGCGACTTCGCTGTTGCGCGATGGTCGAGGAGCTCGGAGCGCCATTCGAGACCGAGGAACTCGATAAGCGGTCGAAGTGCCTCTTCCGGTTCGGAAATGAGCTCTTCATAGACGAGCGTATGCACGGCTAGCGGCAGAAGGCCGCGCGAGCGCATGAACACTCCCATGGCGACATCGTAGAGATCGGCCGCGCCGTCCAGCGTCAGGAAGCAGGCCATCGCATGATTGAGGGTGAAGCTCTGCATGAAGCAGCTCAGCACCGCATCGCAGGGATGACGCTGCGCAAAGATGACGCGCGCCTCTGGAAACAGGCTGTAGATCATCGGAAGCGCCAGCATGTTGAGCGGCAACTTGTCGACGATCAATCCGGCGAAGCTCGGATCAGCATGGCGGTCGAGCTCCGCGAAATAGGCCCGCCGGCCGTCCTCGAGCTGCGCGACAGATCGGGTCGGGAGGTCCGTCACATTGCCGAGCACCTTCTCGGCAGCCCCGATCATATGGAATTCCTCGAGCACCTTCGTTTCCGGATGACCCATCAGGAAGGTGTCCAGCAAAGTCGTCCCTGAGCGAGGAAAACCGACGAGGAATGCGGGGGCGCGGCGTTTGTCCGGCGCAAGCGGGCGAAGCCTAATGGCCCAATCGCGAGTCACGCGTTGTTCGTAAGCGCGAAGGAGCCTGCGGTGCTCAGCCCCCTCGCGCACCCACCGGTCAAAGTCCGGCATGGCGCGGTTCATCGCGTCGGCCGCGGTAAATGCGGCCCCGTAATCGCCAAGCATGTCATTGATCTTGGCCGTCAGGCGATGCCGGCGGACCGGATCGGACTGGTCACTCTCGAAGTCCAGCAAGCGCTTTGCTTCGATTGGATCGCCATCTTTGATGGCCGCCGCGGCCGCCGGATAGCCAAGCCGCTCGGGCGGGATGTCCAACTTCTCGGCGTCTAGGAGGAGATTGCGCAATGCCTCCATTCGGCTGGTCCGCTCGAGCAAAAGGGCGAGCTCCCTGACGGCCTTTATGCCCTCCTCGGAAACCGGCTTGGACGGGTCGTGGTCCGGAAGCGCGATGCGAATCAGGCCCGTGTTCGAATCGGCCGAGCTCGAGTCGCCAACCGCATATTTGGCGGCCTTGTCGAGCTGTTCGATTCTTTCTTTGTTGAGGCCCAGATCGGCGTACAGACGGGCGAGCGTCAGGCGAATTCCGACATCTTCCGGACCGGCATCGAGCATCTGACGAAGGTGATCGGCGCTCTCCTCATACTGTCCCGCCCAGGCAAGCGCGCTGGCATATTTCTGCTGGAGCGGCCGGTCGACGCCATTCAGGTCCCATGCGCGGCGCAAAGCCGCTGCGGCATCGGGCCATCTTTCGAGCCGGCCGAGCGCCTCGCCCGAATTCGCCCATGCGCGCCAGTCACCCTCCCTTGCCAAGGCAAGCACCCGCCACGCGTCTGCGGCGACGTCGAACCTTTCCGCACGATCCGCGGCTTCCGCCCTCGCGTGCCACAACGCCAGCTCGGCCGGACTCGTGGCGGACTTGGGATTAGCAACGTCGAGCGCCTCGTCGGCTTTGCCCGCGTCGACCAAGGCTCGCGCGAGCATCACCCGGAATGCAATGTTATCGGGTTCCGCGTCCGACGCCTTGCGGAGCCATTCAACGCCCTCAGCGACCCTGCCGCACCGGCATTCGATCAAACCCAACAGGTGTTGGAGCCGCGCCGATCCGGGCTCGGTTGCGAGCTGCGCCTGGGTGAGCCTTCGGGCCTGATCGATGTCGCCACGCTGGAAGGCGGCAACAGCGTCGTCATTACGAACATCCATATGAGCCGGCTAGATTGCCGCGCGCGAGGAGGTCAAGCCGTTCGAGTCGCTAGCTGGACGTCGTGTCCCCGCCGTCGGGGTGCAGGACCTGGGCAGTCATGTAGCTCGAATCCTGGCACGCAAGAAACAGAAACGCCGGGGCGACTTCGTTCGGTTGACCAGGGCGTCCCATGGGTGTCTTCTTGCCGAAATCCTTGATCTTCTCCGGCGGCTGACCGCCGAAGGGATTGAGCGGAGTCCAGATCGGCCCGGGCGCGACCGCGTTCACGCGTATGCCCTTTTCGACGAGGTTCAGCGCGAGCGAGCGCGTGAAGGCGGTGATCGCGCCCTTGGTCGCGCTATAGTCGAGCAAGTACTTCGACCCGGCGTACATCGTTTCTGACGTGCAATTGATGATCGCCGAACCCTCTTTCAGGTGCGGAAGAGCAGCCTGCGTCAGGTAAAACATCCCGAAAATATTGGTCTGGAACGTGCGCCGCAGCTGCTCGTCCGTAATGTCGCGAATGTCCTTGTCCGAATGTTGCTCCCCGGCATTGTTGACGAGAATGTCGAGCTGACCGAGCTCATGGACCGTTTTCCGGACAGCGAGCTCGCAGATCTGCCTATCCCCAATGTCGCCCGCAATCGCGATGGCGCCGCGCCCTTCGTTCTCAACGATCTCTTTCGTCTTTGCTGCGTCGTCGTGTTCGCAAAGGTACATAATCGCGATATCGGCGCCCTCCCGCGCGAATAAAGCCGCAACCGCCCGGCCGATGCCGCTGTCGCCGCCGGTGATCAGCGCGACCTTGCCCTTCAGACGGTCCGATCCCTTGTAGCGCGGCTCCCAATCGGGCTTGGGCTCGAGCTTGCTTTCGTGACCGGGCAGCTGATCCTCGTGGATCATCGGTTCCATGACGTCGGACATGGGGGAATCCTCCTTCGGATGACGAACCCACCGAAGCTTCCGCCGTTCTCGCGCCTATCGGTGCGAATTGCCGCTCTGCCGCAGGCTCCCTAACTAAGCGTCGTGGCAAGCTCCGCTTCCAGCACCAAACCGTCCGGCAGCTTCCGCGCGCTCTGGCGGTTTCTGCCGATGCTTTGGCCGAAGGGCGAGGTGGAGCTGAAAGCCCGGGTCATTGGCGCCATCATTCTGGTTCTCGCCGGCAAAGCCATCGCGCTGACGGTTCCCTACGCACTGAAGCTGGCGGTTGACCGAATGAGCGCGCACGCAGCATTCGCCGTCGTCGCAGCATTGGTCATGGCTTATGCGGCAGGGCGGTTCGGGGGCGTGCTTACCGACAATTTACGCAACGCCATTTTCGAGAAGGTCGGGCAGGATGCGGCACGGCGGCTGGCGGGGCAGGTGTTCCGCCACGTCCACGACCTCAGCCTGCGCTTCCACCTGGAGCGCCGCACCGGCTCGCTCACCAAGATTGTCGAGCGCGGCACCAAGAGCATCGACATGATGCTCTACTTCCTGCTGTTCAACATCGCTCCAACCATAATCGAGCTCGCCGCCATCTGCGTCATTTTCTACATCAAGTTCGGTGCCGGGCTGGTCGCCGCGACGCTCGCCATCGTCGCCATCTACATCACGTTCACCCGCAAGGTCACCGACTGGCGCGCGCACATTCAGCGGCAAATGAACGAGGTCGACAATCGCGCCATTGGGCGCGCGGTCGACTCTCTCCTCAACTACGAGACCGTCAAATATTTTGGCGCCGAGGATCGCGAGGCGAAGCGCTATGAGGAAGCCGTCGGGGCCTTCGCGCGGGCGTCGGTCCGCAATGAGGTCAGCCTCGCCTGGCTCAACATCGGCCAGTCGCTGATCACCAATGTAATGATGGCCGGCGCGATGGTGTTCACCGTGTGGGGATGGAGCAAAGGCCGCTTCAGCCCTGGCGACGTGGTCTGGATCAACGGCCTGTTGATGCAGCTCTTCCGGCCGCTCGATATGCTTGGATGGGTTTATCGCTCGATCCGACAGGGCCTGATCGACATGGAAGCGATGTTCGATCTCGTCGACACACCGGCGGAGGTGGTCGATGGGCTCGAGGCACCGTCGCTCAATGTGACGAGGGGCGCAGTAACATTTGAAGGTGTACGTTTCGGCTACGAACCTAGGCGCGAGATCCTGTCCGGGCTCGACCTCGACATTCCGCCGGGCACCAGCTGCGCGATCGTCGGTCCCTCGGGCGCGGGCAAATCCACCATCGCCCGGCTGCTCTACCGCTTCTACGACCCGACTGCCGGACGCATCCTGATCGACGGGCAGGATATTGCCGCGGTCACGCAGAAAAGCCTTCGCGCGGCGATCGGAATCGTGCCGCAGGACACGGTGCTGTTCAACGACACGATCGGCTACAACATCGGCTACGGCCTCGAGTACGCCTCGCAGGACGAGATCGAGGGCGCCGCGAGCGGAGCCGCGATCGACCGCTTGATCGCGGCGCTCCCGGAGAAATACGAATCGATGGTCGGCGAGCGCGGCCTCAAGCTCTCGGGCGGCGAGAAGCAGCGAGTGGCCATCGCGCGCACGCTGCTCAAAGACCCGCCGATCCTCGTGCTCGACGAAGCCACGTCCGCGCTGGACAGCCGGACCGAAGACGCGATCCAGGAAACGCTCGACCGGGTCGCGCAAAGCCGGACCACCATCATGATCGCGCACCGGCTCTCGACCATCGTGAACGCCGACCAGATCGTGGTGTTGGACAACGGCCAGGCGGTTGAGCGCGGCACGCATGAGCAGTTGCTGGAGCGGAACGGGATGTACGCCGATCTGTGGTACCGCCAGGCGGCCGAACGGCTGGCGGAGGAGACGGCCCAGGCGGCCGAATGAGCCAGCCGCGAGGGCTCGGATTCGGTGGAGGTAGACTCGTCGAAAAGGCCTGGGTCGGCGTCGAGCGCCGCTTTACCGGAAAGAGGCTTTGCGGCAGGGGTCGACGCGCTCGGTCCTCGAAGGCAAAGGCAACGGAGTGACGGGCAACCGGCTTTCCATTCTCAAATCCGTATTCGGCTTCGACACGTTCCGCGGCGTCCAGGAGGACGTGATCGGCCGAGTCCTGGCGGGCAAGCACACACTCGCAGTCATGCCCACGGGCGCGGGCAAGTCGCTGTGCTACCAGCTCCCGGCGCTCATGCGCGACGGCACGGCCCTCGTCATCTCGCCGCTGATCGCGCTGATGCATGACCAGATTCGAAGCGCTCAGACCATGGGCATTCGCGCGGCTTCCCTGACATCGGCGGACGCTGACCGGGAGCAGACGATTCGGCGATTCCTGGCTGGCGATATCGACCTGCTTTATGTGGCACCGGAACGGGCAACCGGTGAAAGCTTCCGGCAACTCCTTAACGGAGTCCAGCTGGCGCTCATCGCCATCGATGAAGCCCACTGCGTCAGCGAATGGGGCCACGATTTCCGCCCAGACTATCGCATGCTGAGGCCGATATTGGACGAACACGCGGACGTGCCGCGCCTGGCACTGACCGCGACCGCCGACGCGCGCACTCGCGGCGATATTCTCGCCCAGCTCGGAATTCCCGAAGACGGCCTGGTGATCGCCGGCTTCGACCGGCCCAACATCCGCTACAACGTCCGCCACCGCGAGCAGACTGGAAAGCAGCTCCGCGATCTACTGGCGACGCGGCCCGGCCCCGCTATCGTCTACGCGCCGAGCCGCGACAAAACGGAAAAGATTGCCGAGATGCTGGGCCGGACAGGACGCCCGTCGCTGCCGTATCACGCCGGACTCGAACCGCAGGTGCGGGCGCGCAATCAGGCTGCGTTCGTCCATTCCGAAGACATGGTGATCGCCGCCACAATCGCCTTCGGAATGGGCATCGACAAGCCGGACGTCCGGCTGGTCGCGCATGCCGCAATCCCGAAGAGCATCGAAGCTTATTATCAGGAGACCGGCCGAGCCGGGCGCGATGGTGATCCCGCCGAGGCCTGGCTGTTCTGGGCCGCCCAGGACTTCGCCCGCGCCCGCCAGCGGATCGAGCAGGAGGTCGAGCCTCAACGCCGCCCGGCCGAGCGCGAGCGCCTCAACGCGCTCGCTGCCTTCGTCGAGGCTCCGGGTTGCCGCCGAGCGATCCTGCTGCGCCACTTCGGCGAGAGCCCGCCCGAGCATTGCGGCAATTGCGACAATTGCCTCGATCCGCCAGCGACGATCGACGCGACCGAGGTCGCTCGCAAGCTGCTCTCGGCGGCGTTCCGCACCGAAATGCGGTTCGGCGTCGGCCATCTCGCCGACGTGCTTGCCGGAAACGATAGCGAGAAGGTGCGCAGCTTCGGCCACCATCGGCTGTCGGTATTTGGAATCGCCAGCGCGGACGAATTGGCGCTGGTGCGTCCGGCAGCGCGGGCGCTGATCGCACGCGACGCGCTTAGGGCCGATGCATATGGCGGTCTATCATTCGGCCCCGGCGCCAAGCCGATCCTCAAGGGCGAGGAGACCCTCACAATCGCGACTCCGCCGCCGCGCCGCCGCGCAAGCCGGCGGCGGTCGGATGAGCCTTCCGATCCGCTTTTCGAAGCGCTCCGCGAGACCCGCCGGAAGCTCGCCGCCGATGCGGGAGTCCCTCCATACGTGATTTTCCACGACTCGACTCTGCGCGATATCGTCGAAAGAAAACCGCGCAACCTCAGTGAGTTGGCACAAGTGCAGGGCGTCGGCGCAACGAAGCTTGAGCGCTACGGAGAGGCGATGCTCCTTGCGCTTTCGACAAACGGCTGATGTTCAGGCTTGCGTAACGCGCGACTCGGTTGGAGAGGCGCTAACCTTCAATTGCCAAGCTCCTGGGGAAAGACATGATCCGCAATATTCTTCTGGCGACCGCAGCGCTCGCCGTCGTTTCTGCCGCGCCGGCCAATGCCGCTCCGCGGAAGGGTTCCGCGAAGTCCGGCGCCGCCGCATCCGCGACGCTGCCGGCGTCCAATCCGTTTGCAAGCCCGAGCACGCTGCCGTTCGAGACTCCCGATTTCTCGAAGATCAAGGACGCGGACTACCTGCCCGCGCTGCTCGCCGGAATGACGCAGCAAAAGCAGGAAGTGACGATGATCGCCAACCAGAAAGCGACTCCGACTTTCGACAATACGGTCGTCGCGATGGAGCGCTCCGGGCTGCTGCTGGAGCGCGCGGGGCTCGCATTCGGTGCAGTCAACGGGGCGAACACCAACGACACGCTGCAGGCGGCCGACACCAAGACCGCGCCGCTGTTCGCCGCGCACAGCGACTTCATCTATCTCAACGAGAAGCTTTTCCAGCGC
>JBDTON010000140.1:0-4444 GCA_039933195.1 Sphingomicrobium sp.
GCAATGGGTCGAAAGCAGACTCTACAGCCTACCAGGTTTTGCTGTCCTACAGCGGGCTAATTATGCTCCAAGCTTGCGGATGAGCCGGTTCAGCTCCTGTCCTACCCCGATCGATCCGCTGGTGCCGGCAAACTGCGCCGTTGGTGCGAACATTGCTGAAGATTGGCCCTTCGCCCGCGCGCGCGCGCGTAGAACCGCTGCATTCGCTGCGTTTCGCCTTCGGCCATCTGCGATTCCGCGCGGTCCTCACGCGCGTGCGCCCGCGCGTGGTGCCAACTTTGGCAACTTTCGAACTACATGATTTCTGGTCGGCCAATGACGTCTAGCCAGTTGCGCCGATCCGGATTGCTTCGCTACGCTCGCAGGGGCGAACGAGGGGTCAGTCGACATGAAGAACTGGAAGGTGCGCAAGACGGTCGTCGCGCGCGAAGACATGCCGGAAGAGCATCGGCTGAAGCAGACACTGGGCTGGCCGCATCTTGTGGCGCTCGGCGTCGGAGCGATCGTCGGCACCGGCATCCTAACGCTGATCGGCGTCGGTGCCGGCAAAGCGGGCCCGGCGGTGATCCTCTCCTTCGCAATCGCGGGCCTGATTTGCGCGTGCGCGGCGCTCGCTTACGCAGAGGTGGCGACGATGATCCCGGCCTCCGGATCGGCCTATACCTATTCCTACGTGGTTTTCGGCGAGCTGATCGCGTGGATGATCGGAGTCGCGCTGATCCTCGAATATACGTTGGTGGTCAGCGCGGTTGCCGTGGGCTGGTCCGGCTATGCGGCGGGGTTCCTGAAATCGATCGGTCTCGGCTTGCCTGACGCTTTGGTGCAGGGGCCTGAGCTCGGCGGAGTCCTCAACATCCCGGCGATCTTCATCATTTGGGTCATTGCTGGACTGTTGATGGCGGGCACGCGCGAAAGCGCCACGCTCAACGCAATCCTGGTCGCCATCAAGATCGCTGCGCTGGCGATGTTCATCGCGGTCGCGCTGCCGGTGTTCGATGCGTCGCACTTCCACCCGTTCATGCCTTACGGATTCAGCAAGAGCGGCCCGCCGGGGAGCGAGGTTGGCGTGATGGCCGGGGCCGCGATCATCTTCTTCGCCTTTTATGGGTTCGATGCGATCGCGACGGCAGCAGAGGAGGCGAAAAATCCCAGCCGCGACCTCGCTATCGGAATCGTCGGCTCGATGGTGGTCTGCGTCGCCATCTATATGGCCGTCGCCGCGGCTGCGATCGGCGCCGTGGCCTACAGCGGCTTCGCGGGCAGCGCCGAACCGCTCGCGCTCATTCTGCGCGACATCGGCCAGCCGTGGGCCGCGCGCGTGCTCGGCGCTTCAGCGGTTATCGCGCTGCCGACAGTGATCCTCGCCTTCTTCTACGGCCAGAGCCGAATCTTCTTCACCGTTGCCCGCGACGGCCTGCTTCCGAGCAGCCTCGCGCGCGTGTCTCGACGCGGAACGCCGGTGCGCATCACGATTTTCACCGCGATCGTGACTTCAATATTCGCCGGCCTGATCCCGCTGACGTCCATCGCGGCCCTCGCCAATGCCGGCACGCTCGCCGCCTTTGTCGCGGTTTGCGCGGCGATGCTCGTGCTGCGCCGTCGCGAACCGAATCGCGAACGCAAATTCCGCGCTCCGGCGGCGCCATTGGTCGCCACCGTCGGGATCCTCGGCTGCCTCTATCTTTTCATCAGCTTGCCGAACCGCACCCAGTTGTTCTTCCTCGGTGCGCAGAGCATCGGCCTGCTCCTCTATTTCATTTACGGTCATGGTGCGGCTGCGCGGGCCCGTTCGACGGTCCGTGGCTGATAGGGAGCGCGCAGGCGAGACGGAGCGAGCGGGCAGATTCGATCTAGCTCTGCTCGTCGGCATTCTGCTGATTCCGGCTGTGCTCGGAAGTTCGAAGACCATCTTCAACGACGGCGACGTCAGCTGGCATATCGCGACCGGCCAGTGGATCCTCGACCACGGCGCCATCCCGCATACTGATCCCTTTTCCTATACCTGGGCCGGCAGGCCGTGGGTGCCGATCGAGTGGCTCGCGGAACTCATCTATGCCTCGGCGTACCGCCTGGCGGGCTATGGGGGTGTTGCGGCGCTGGTCACTGCGGCGCTGATGGCGCTGCACGCAATTGTCTTTTCTAACGCGAGCCGTTGGACGCGTCCGCTGCTCGCGATCGTTCTCATGGACCTCGTGCTCATCCCGACGATGCTAGCGCGCCCGCATGTGCTTGCGTGGCCGCTGCTGGCCGCATGGACGTGGTTGATGCTGCTCGCTCGCGAAAAGGATCGCGCACCGCCGCTGGTCGCCGCTTTGCTGATGACGTTGTGGGCAAACCTCCACGGCAGTTTCGTGTTCGGACTCGCGGTGGCGGGCGCGTTCGGCCTCGAGGCGGTGGTCGCATCGTCAGACCGATCCCGGGCGCTGCGGCAGTGGCTAATTTTTGGTGTGGCCTGCGTGGTGGCCGTGTTCGTCAATGCGACTGGCATCGAGGGCGTGTTTCATCCCTTGCGCTTCGCCAATTTGAAGATGCTGCCGCTGATCGACGAATGGAAACCGTCGGACCCGCGGGTCACGCCCGTCTTCTTCGCGGTGCTCGTGGCGGTTGCGCTCTTGATATTGTGGAAGCGGCCGCGGCTGCATCCGGTGCGCTGGGTTCTGCTCGGTGCATTCCTCTTCGCGGCGCTCCTCCAGGTGCGCCACCAGGCAATGCTCGGAATCATTGCGGCGATGATCCTTCCGCAAGGTTTCGCGAAACAGATCCACCAGTCGTCCGCAGGATCTTCGCGCATGGGCCGTGCCGTAGTCGCAGTGGGCGCTGCTCTGCTTCTCGCCGTTCGGACGGCGCTTCCGATGAGTCCGCCGGACAATGAGGCAAATCCGTGGAAGCTCATCGCCGCCGTGCCCCCACAGCTACGGTCGCAGCCCGTGCTCAACGGCTATTCCATGGGCGGTCCGCTGATCCTTTCGGGCATCCGCCCCTACGTCGATGGCCGCGGCGACATGTATGGTGACGAGCTGGTGCTAGGTTACGCGCGGATCGCGCGCGGCGACCCACAAGCATTTGCCGAGGCCGTCGATCGCTGGGATATTCGCTGGGCGATCATTCCCAACCGCAGCACGGAGCTGATTGCGCTGCTCGACCGCTCCGGATGGCGGCGGATCGCACGCGACCGGGTTGGCGTGATCTACGTCCGGAAAGTCTAGCGCTTGAGAAAGCCTTCGAGCTCGTGGCGAAGCTCGGGCATGTCCATTCTCTGCCAATTCGCCGACCACGGAGAATTATCAGCCGCCGCCCCTTTGAGATAATTGGGGCGGACCCATTTCGCGGGGGCCACCGCCGGACGCGAGCTCGCGAGCTGCGCCATATCGAAGGTGCCGCGGAACCTCAGGCCGACCTGATCGCCGATCAGCCACGCGATTGTCGCCGGAATGAATCCGTCATCGCCGAGCTCGAGGATGGCCTGTCCGCCGACGAGCACGGGATCGGTGGATTCGATCATCGCTCCGGTTGGCGAGATGTTGCGCACGCGTACTTTGATTTTCGCGTTCCGGTGGTGGAGTACGCCGGACCAGATGAGCGGGTGCCGGCGCTCGCGCCGCAGTTCTTCCGCGGAACGCTCCGGTTGGGGAGCAGGTGGCGCCTCGAACTGAACGTCCGGGAAGCTGCGCGCGACGACTTGGCGAAGCACTTGCGCCTGTTCGTCGGACGAGCAGTCGAGCCGCGTCTCGTGCGCGAATTCGAGCCCGATCCGGTCTTCGCGGATCCAGCACACCGCGCACTCGATCGTGCCGTTCTCGCCGAGATGCAGCTCAAGGCGGTCCCACAGCTTCGGACTGAAGCGGCCGCTGATCATCGCTCCACCGCCAGAGACGTTGATCAGCTCGACATTGCGCGGCTTGCCCTTGTAGGTGAGGCGGACCTGCTCATCGAGAAGCCGGTGGCGGTCTTGCTGCCTGCTGTTGGATCGACGGCGCTCTTCGCGTGGCACGACGACGCTGCGCAGCTTGTCTGCCTTTGCGCCCCTGGGCTTCTTCTCGTTCACCAATACCGGTTGATCGGCGTCGACGCCGAAGATCTTCGCCCGAATGTTCATCGCCCACTCCGTACGGGAGGGGGCGCCATAGGCGAACCGTGGTTACGGAATCGTGCACCCCCGCAGGGGTCACGCGATGCCGATGGGAGACTCTGGGAGGTGGGAAGGGCGTCCCCCACCGGCGTCGCTGAAGCAGCCTCTCAGGAAGCGGCTGCCTTAGGATGAATAATACATATCGAATTCGACAGGGCTAGGGGTTGTTTCCCAGCGCATCACATCTTCCCATTTCAATTCGATGTAGCTCTCGATCTGATCATCGCTGAAAACATCGCCGCGGGTGAGGAACGCGCGGTCGTTCTGCAGCGACACGAGCGCCTCGCGCAGCGAGCCGCAGACCGTCGGGACATT
>JBDTON010000141.1:0-2106 GCA_039933195.1 Sphingomicrobium sp.
ACAGTTCGTGTCGTTGTGATGGACACCCGAAAGGATCGAGTGCCAGGCAGAACGCTTTGCCATGGTTGGCTCCTAAATTGACGGATTCGATAGGTTCACGTACTAGGGAGCCGCGAGGCGAGGACCGAAATCCCCGCCTCACGGGCCTTAGCTAACCGCTAATGTCCGGGCCATGGACCACATGGCGCACCTCCTTTCCTCCGGGAAAGGCCCGGCGCGGCGGCACCGACCAAGGATTGCCGCGCTAGGCAGGGAGTTCGGACGGGAGCCGGTCACTGATCGGCTCCCGTTTTTTTCGCATCTCGCGTCTTGAGGAACGTCACGACGGTGATGATTGCCCTCATAACATCGGGGTCGTCAGCCGCTTCGGCCATCAGGTCGACAAGTTTATATTCGAGCGCCTTTTCCGTGATGGACGGAGGCGGCGGTGGAGGCGGTGGGGGCGGCGGAGGCGAGTGATCGCCCCTAATGCCGTCCAAGTCGGCTCCGAGCTTTTCGTCCTTCACCTCACCGGGCGCGAGCATCGGCTTGCTGAAACGGCCATTGCTGGCGATGAAGTCTGCCGCCTGAGCGGAAGACGCAAAGGCCTGGCGCGCACGTTCCGCCTGCTTAGACGGTACGCCCATGCTGATCATCTGGCGCTCCACAGCGGCGGCGGGCGGGAGCGGGAAACCGTTGTAGCTGTCGTACATTGCTCGATAGAGGGGCACATTGAGAAACGCCTCGGCTTTCGCCGCGCGCGCAGTGCTTTCATCCAGCAGCCGGATGCCTAGATCACTCAGTCGTACCTTCCCGTTGCCCGTTTCGACAAAGCCAAACATCCTCGCTGCTGAAAGGCGGCTACGGAACGTGCCCCCGCCCACAGACATATCGAGTACCACGGCAAGCTGCGTCTGATCGATCCAAACCTTGCCGCCTGCTTCGCCTAGCGTCGCAGTAAGGTCGGCACTCCGGGTCAGGTCTGCGTAGGGAAACTCAATAGCGGTACGCTCACGCTTACGCGCATTCCCGCTTGAATCGTCAGGTGCTTGACCTCGCTCTGCCGCGCCGTCCTCGACCATTGCCAGTCTCCAGTCGCCCCATAATCAGGCGACGACGACTCGCCTAATACAGAGAATGCGGCCAAGCGCAATACCGTAACACGCTTTTTCGCGTTATGATTAGTATTATGCCCGCCATTCTGCATTCTGTAGCGCCCCACAGTCCTGTTTTTACGAGGAGGCAGGCCGCCCTTTTAAGATGCTCAAAATAACGCGCTCCGTTAGTAATGGTATCGGCCTCGCAGGTCTGGAAAGCAGTCACTCCGCCGCAACCCCCGCAACCTCAAACATATCCGGCCCTTCGCCAGCCGCGGCGACTCCATCGTTCGCGGCGTCGGCTTTCGCTTTCTGCCTCCGGTCGAAATTGTCCCACACGCTGTTCCAGTCGCCCCGCGTCGCCGCCTTGGAATATTCCGTCGCCCTCGTCTCGAAGAAGTTGGCGTGCTCGACTCCGTTGAGCATCGGCGCGAGCCACGGCAGCGGGTGCTCGTCGACCATGTAGATCGGCGCGAAGCCGAGCTGCCCCAGCCGCCAGTCGGCGAGGTAGCGGATGTATTTCTTGATGCCCTTGGCTTCCATGCCGTTGACCGGCCCCATCTCGAACGCGAGGTCGATGAACGCATCCTCGAGCCGAACCGTCTTCTGGCACGCGTCGACGATCGCTTCCTTGACCGCGGGGGTCAGGCAATCGCGCTCCTTCACGAAGGTGTGGAAGAGCTTGATGATGCCTTCGCAGTGGAGGCTTTCGTCGCGGATCGACCAGCTGATGATCTGGCCCATGCCCTTCATCTTGTTGAAGCGCGGGAAGTTCATCAGCATGGCGAAGCTGGCGAACAATTGCAGCCCCTCGGTGAAGCCGCCGAACATGGCGAGCGTCTTGGCGATGTCCTCGTCAGTGTCGACGCCGAACTGCTGCAGATAATCGTGCTTGTCCTTCATCTCCTTGTACTGGAGGAAGGCGCTGTACTCGCTCTCGGGCATGCCGATCGTGTCGAGGAGGTGCGAGTAGGCCGCGATGTGCACCGTCTCCATGTTGCTGAACGCGGTCAGCATCATCTTGATCTCG
>JBDTON010000142.1:0-6936 GCA_039933195.1 Sphingomicrobium sp.
ATGTCGCCGCGCTCGTCGCAGATGAAGCTGTGCCCATAGAAGCGTTGGCCGTCCTCGGTGCCGATGCGGTTGGCGGCGACCACGGGGACGACGTTGGACACCGCATGGCCGATCATCGCCCGGCGCCACAGCCGCGACGTGTCGAGGTCGGGATCGTGCGGCTCGGTGCCGATGGCGGTTGGGTAGAAGAGGATATCCGCGCCCATCAGCATCATCGCGCGCGCTGTCTCCGGGTACCATTGGTCCCAGCAGACGCCGACTCCCAGCGTCGACGAATGCGGGCCCTGCCACACCTTGAAGCCGGTGTTGCCCGGGCGGAAGTAGAACTTCTCCTCGTAGCCGGGCCCGTCGGGGATGTGGCTCTTGCGATAGACGCCCGCGACCTTGCCGTCGGGGCCGACCATCGCCAGCGAGTTGTAATGGTGCGGCCCGTCGGCCTCGAAGAAGCTGGTCGGAATCGAGATTTTGAGCTCCGCCGCGAGCTCCTGCATGGCGAGGACGGCGGGGTGCTCGTGAACGCTGCGGGCGTTGGCGAAGAGGCTCTCGTCCTCGACGCGGCAGAAGTACGGGCCTTCGAACAGCTCGGGCGGAAGCACGACCTCGGCGCCTTTGCCCGCGGCTTCGCGCACCAGGTCCGACACGGCGCGGATGTTGGCGACCGTGTCGTCGGTAAAGGCGAGCTGGAGCGCGGCGACGGTCAGCTTGGTCATGCGGGAACCTGTTGCGAAATGCAGTGGAAGCTTCCGCCCCCCGTGAGGATGTGGTCCGCTCGAAGACCGATTGCAACGCGGCCGGGGAACAGCGCCTGCATGACGTCCACGGCAGCGCGGTCCATTGGAGCGCCGTATTGCGGTACCACGACGGCGGCGTTGCCGATGTAGAAGTTCATGTAGCTCGCGGGGGTGATGTCACCGTCTTCGCCGGTCATGCGCCCGGGCGATGGCAAAGTGACGACGTCGAGCCTGGTCGAGCGCAGCCGCCGAGCGGCGTCGCGGTACACGGCTTCATTGGGGTCGTCCTTCGCAGGCGTCGGGATGGCCACGCGGCCCGGCGCCACGAAGCGCGCGAGATTGTCGATGTGGCCGTCGGTGTGGTCGCCCAACAGGCCGGAACCGAGCCAGACCACGCGCTCAAAGCCGAGATCGCGCTCTAGCCGCTCCTCGACCTGCTCGCGCGTCAGAGTGTTGCGGTTGGGGTTCAGGAGGCACTGCTCTGTCGTGATCACTGTGCCGGAACCGTCGTGGTCGATCGCACCGCCCTCGAGCACCCAGTCGGCTTTGGCGAACGGCAGCCCCGCGTGCCTCGCGAGGCGCTCACCGATGTCCTGATCGCCGTCGAGATCGTACTTGCCGCCCCAGCCGTTGAAGCCGAAGCCTTGCGCGCGCTGCCGCTTGCCCGAGCCGAGCACGGTCGGTCCGGTGTCGCGCAGCCAGATGTCGCCGAAGGGCTCGACGATGACTTCCGCGAACGGGCATAACAAGCCCGCGCTTTCGGCCGCGCCCTCGTGCGCCGCGACCAGCCACACTTTCTCGCCCTTGCCGCCGGCATGCACCGCTTCCGCGAATGCGGCGACCTCGCGCTCGGCCGGCTTCAGATCGCCGAGCCAAAGCTCGGGATCGCTCGGAAAGCCGATCCACACCGACTGATGCGGCGCCCATTCCGGGAGGGGAGGAGACGTCATGACGGCGCCGCTAACAGGAGCACAGGGTCCCGCCAAGTCAGCCCCTTGTTTTGCAATCACATTCTGCCAAGTTGCGCTGCGTGCCGGGCGCGGGTGAAGGGGAGTAAGTTCGTGAAATCTCTGTTGTTTCGCAGTGTGGCGATTGCCGCGCTTTGCACTTCCGCGGCCGCCGTCGCGCAGACGCCGCACACGCTGGCCGAGGATGCGGCGGCATTTGGGGCGCGGGAGGCGGTGGTCGGCGCGGGAATGTCGCCAGATGGATCAAGCGTTCTCTATCTCACCCCGGGGCCTGGTCCGAAGACTTTTGCAATTATCTCGAATCTTGAGAATGGGAAGAGCAAGACGGTCGTGAGCACCGACGGGCATCCCGAAAGCCTGCAGTGGTGCAATTATTCGGGACCGGAACGCGTCGTGTGCTCGATCGTCGGTAACGTAAAGGTCGTCGACGACCTCAGCGGGTTCCGGCGGCTGATGTCGATGACCACGGACGGAGCGGACGGCAAGCTTCTCGGCCGACCGATGAACGTCCACGACGCCTACCTGTACGGTGTGGACGCCGCTGTTCTTGATTGGCGCGGCGGACAGGACGGCAAGATCCTCATGCAGCGCCGTTATGTGCCGACGCTGAGCGAGACGATGCAGGATCGCCGCGACGGCCTGGGGGTCGATCTCGTCGATACTGCCACATTGAAGAGCGATGTCGTCGAACCTCCGAACGAGGCGGCGCAGGGCTACATGACCGACGGACGCGGCCATGTCCGACTTATGTCGATCGTCGATTACAGCCGCGGCAAAATGCAGCCACTCGTGAAATATATGTATCGCACGCAGGCTTCACGCGAGTGGAAGACACTCGTCCAATACCAAGAGAAAGAATTCGAGCCGCTGGAGATCGACGCCGATGTCGATTCTCTTTACGCCTTGAAGAAGAAAGACGGCCGTTTCGCCCTGTATCGCATCAAGCTCGACGGGACGTTGGCGGAGACGTTCATCGCTGCCGACCCGAAAGTCGACATCGATGGAGTGGTCCGCATTGGCGAGGGACAGCGGGTCGTCGGCTATTATGTCGCTGGTGAGAAGCCCCTGACGGTGTATTTTGATCCCGAATACGCAGCTCTCAATGCATCGCTAGGCAAGGTGCTTCCCAATTCGCCCATCATCACCTTCGTCGATGTCACACCCGACAGCCGCAAGATGCTGATTTACGCGGGCAGCGACAATGATCCGGGCCGCTATTACATTTTCGACCGGGACAGAAAATCTCTCAACCCCGGAATGATCGAGCGGCCGGAGCTCGAAGGCCATGCTCTCGCGCAAATGAGACCGGTCACAGTCACAGCGCGGGACGGCGCACAAATTCCCGCCTATCTCACTTTGCCACCGGGCAAGGCTGCAAAGAACTTGCCGGCGATCGTCATGCCCCACGGCGGTCCGAGCGCACGCGATTATTGGGATTTCGACTGGCTGTCGCAGTTTTTCGCCGCTCGCGGCTACGCCGTCATCCAGCCGGAATATCGCGGGTCGGAGGGCTATGGCGAGAAATGGCTCAACATCAACGGATTCCGCAACTGGACAACATCGATGGCCGACATCGCCGATTCGGCGCGGTGGCTTGGGACGCAGGGAATTGCCGACCCGAACCGCATTGCCATCGTCGGCTGGTCATACGGCGGCTATGCGGCGTTGCAGTCGGCTGCGACCTACCCGTCGTTATACAAGGGTGTCGTCGCAATCGCGCCGGTGACGGACCTTGGCACGCTGAAGAAGGACATCAGCTTCTATGGCCGCAATGAATATATCGAAAACTTCATAGGCTCGGGTCCGTACATCACGCAGGGATCGCCTCTGCAAAACGCGGATGCTATCCGGGTGCCCGTCCTCCTGGTGCACGGCGATCTCGATACGAACGTCAAGTTCCATCAGTCGCAGATGATGTTCGACCGGTTGAAATCGCGAGGAAGGGATGTGGATTTACTTACGTACACCGGGCTGGACCACCAACTTCGGGACGCGACGGTCCGCGCCCAGTTTCTGGCCAAGGCAGCCGAACTGCTCGACCGCACAATCGGGCACTAACTTTGTTATGGTCAGCGCAACACTAGTTCTGACGGCGCCTGGCTAGGGTGAGTTCGATGCGATTAAGGATCGACCTGGCGCTGATTGCCCTGACGGCGGCCGTTCCTTTGACACCGGCAGACGCCCAGGCGCCGAGGACCGAAGCGACCACTGATATCACGGTCGTCGGTCAACGGCTCAAAGATGCGCTGCGGCACTTCGTCGATTCGGCGACGCAGACGGGTCCGACCGACCAAATCGCTCGCTGGGATCAGCAATTCTGTCCGAAAGTGATCGGTATCGATCCCGCGCAAGCTGAATTCATGACGCGGAGGATCGCCGAGATAGCCAAAACCGTTCACCTGCGAACCGGCCGATCGACCTGCGCGACCATGCTGACCATCGTCTTCACGCCGGATGCGGCTACATTGGCCGATGTTGCCGCCGCAGATTTTCCATCGGATAACTGGAAAGTGCGCGCGCTGCTGAAGGAGTTCGTCAAGAGCACCAGACCAGTTCGCTGGATCAGTCTCAGCGACGAGTGCGGCGGTGATCACGCGCCCGCCGGCGGCGGCTGTCCGCTCCCGAACACGCGGCTCGTCAAAGCTACCAGCCCAACGTTGCATGCCATGTTGATCATTGTCGATGCTGGCAAGATCAGCGGATTCAGCATAGGCCAAATGTCCAACTACCTTGGCCTGGTCGCGCTCAGCAATCCACCGCTCGCCAACGACGCGCCGCCCAATTCGATTCTCGCGTTATTCGACAGGCCGACAGGCGGATTTAGTGACCTGCTGACGGATTATGATTATTCATTCCTCGCGGGACTGTATGGAATCCGGCTCAACCTTGATGCGGCGTCGCAGCGAGCATCAATTGCCTCGAGGATGACCAGGGAATTGCGCCGGAAGTCGAAGACAGATCAGTCTCTGACTGCTCCTCAGAACTAAGGACGTCTGCCCTCTGGCCGAGCTTCCTTGCGCGTTGCGCGTCGTCTCTCTTATGATAGCGTTAACAGGAGGGCGGGATGAAGGGTGCGTTGCTCCTTAGCGTGTTGTTTGCCTTGGCTCCCGCCGCGGGCTGGGCGGAAATCCATGCGACTGCGACGATCGACACGAAAGCCGCTGGGCTCCGCATTGCTCCCGAAATCTACGGCCAATTCTCGGAGCAGCTGGGTGAGGGGATCACCGGCGGGATTTGGGTCGGCGAGGATTCGCCGATCCCGAACATCCGCGGCTACCGGCGCGACATCGTCGAAGCGCTTCAGGCGCTGCACGTGCCGGTGCTGCGCTGGCCGGGCGGCTGTTATGCCGACACCTATGATTGGCGCGACGGGATCGGTCCACGCGGGCAGCGGCCTGTCACGCTCAATCGGTGGTGGGGCAATAACGAAGAGCATAACGCGTTCGGAACCCACGAATATTTCGATTTCGCCGAACTGATCGGAGCGAAGACCTTCCTCAGCGTCAACGTCGGCACCGGCACCGC
The DNA here is from genome assembly GCA_039933195.1 of Sphingomicrobium sp. Taxonomy (GTDB): domain Bacteria; phylum Pseudomonadota; class Alphaproteobacteria; order Sphingomonadales; family Sphingomonadaceae; genus Sphingomicrobium. Next base: position 5,225 of record JBDTON010000142.1, read on the forward strand.
CGGTGAAGCGAAGGACTGGGTCGAATATGTGAGCTCGGCGAGCCGGTCGACGCTCGCCCAGCAACGCCGCGCGAACGGTCGCGAGAAGCCGTGGCGAATCGACTATGCCGGGATCGGCAACGAAAGCTGGGGCTGCGGCGGCAATCTCACTGCGGAACAATATGCGCCGCTCCTCCGAGTGTTCGGCACGTTCGTCCGGCAGGACCAGGCACCCAAGATCGTGTCGGTCGGGCCGTCAGCCGACGATTACGCGTGGACCGAAGAGATCATGAAGTCGCACGACAAGTTCGATGTCCTCTCGCTGCATTACTACACGCTGCCGACCGGGGAATGGTCGCACAAGGGCGCGGCGACCGCCTTCACCAAGGCTGAATGGCTGTCGACTTTCGCGCAGACACGGCGGATCGAAGACATGATCGAGCGTCATTCCGCGATCATGGACAAGGCCGATCCCAACAAGAAGGTCGCGCTTGCCGTTGATGAATGGGGCACGTGGTATGACACGCCCCCGGGAGCGCCCGCGCTCCGGCAGGAGAATACCCTTCGCGACGCGCTCGTAGCCGCGATCAACTTCCACATCTTCATGCGCCACGCCGACCGGGTGCGGATGGCGAACATCGCGCAGATGGTGAACGTGCTGCAGTCGGTCCTCCTGACCGACGGTCCGCGGTTGGTGCGCACCCCCACCTATTACGCGTTCCAGCTCTATCAGCCGTTCCAGTCAGCAACCGCGCTGCCGGTGAACGTGACAGCCTCGAATCTTCAGGCTGGCGGATCCGCCGTTCCAGCAATCGATGTGACTGCCGCTAGGGGAAACGAAGGACAACTTTACGTCGCACTGGTCAACGTCGATCCCGACGAAGGTGCCGCCGTGGAGCTTTCTCTGACGCCGCCGACTGTCAGGCGCGTGACGGGCCAAATCGTGACTGCGCCAGCAATGGATTCGCGGAACCGCTTCGGCCAGGCGGAAGAGGTCGTTCCCAAGCCGTTCAATGGCGCGCGCTGGCGCTCGGGCCGACTGGCGGTCACGATGCCCGCCAAATCGCTCGTGGTGCTGACAATGCCATGAAAAAGGGCGGCGCAGGCATTGCCTGGCCGCCCATTTTCGGCACGCTGACCCCGCGGGGTTAGCGCGAATAGAATTCGATCACCAGGTTCGGCTCCATCCGCACCGGATAGGGCACTTCGTCGAGCTTGGGCACGCGGGTGAAGGTGACCTTCGCGGTGCCGTCGGGAACGACATAATCGGGGATGTCGCGCTCGGCCAGGCTCTGCGCCTCGACCACCAGCGCCATTTCCTGCGCCTTGGGGCCGAGCTCGATGATGTCGTTGAGGTCGATCCGGCGGCTGGCGACGTTGCACTTGCCGCCGTTGACGCGGACGTGGCCGTGGCTGACCAGCTGGCGCGCGGCCCAGATGGTCGGCGTGAACTTGGCGCGATAGACGACCATGTCGAGCCGACGTTCGAGCAGGCCGATCAGGTTCTGAGACGCGTCGCCCTTCATCGCGCTCGCCTCGGTATAAGTGCGCTTGAACTGCTTCTCGGTGATGTCGCCGTAATAGCCCTTGAGCTTCTGCTTGGCGCGCAGCTGCACGCCGAAGTCGCTGAGCTTGCCCTTGCGGCGCTGGCCGTGCTGGCCGGGGCCGTACTCGCGGCGGTTGACGGGGCTCTTGGGCCGTCCGAAGACGTTCTCGCCCATGCGGCGGTCGAG
>JBDTON010000143.1:0-11428 GCA_039933195.1 Sphingomicrobium sp.
TCGATCCTCAAGACCGGCAAGGCGCGCGCGATCCGCTTCTCGACGCTCGAGGCGATCTGCGAGGCGCTGCGCTGCCAGCCCGGCGACCTGCTCGAGTTCGAGCCCGGGACTGGCTCCGCCGAGCAGCCGCGCGCAGCGGCTGGAGGCGCGCGGTGATCAAGTCGCTGCTCGCTGTGCATATCGCCGCCGGGATTGCCGCCATCCTGCTCGGTGTCGTGGCCGTCGCGGTTCGCAAGGGCGGGCGGGCGCATCTCGCGGCGGGGATATGGTTCGCCGTCGCGATGATCGTGCTCGGAGTCACTGCCTCGCTCCTCGAGCCGTTCCGAACGCCGCGCCCAGGATCGCCAATTACCGGCCTGTTCGTCTGCTATTTCGTCGCCACGTCGTGGGTCGCCGCGCGGCGGCGTGACGGGACGACAGGAAAGTTCGAGATGCTGGCGAGCGCCGTCGCTCTCGGCACGGGCGTGCTCATGATTTGGGCGGGACTGACCGGGCGCAGCACCACCCCCGTGGGCAGCGGGCCGGTGTTCGTCGCTGGCGGCCTGTCTCTGGTCGCGGGCTTGCTCGACCTGCGTGTCGTGCTGCGCGGGCGCCTGACGGCCGGCGAGCGTATCCGCCGGCACTTGTGGCGCATGTGCTTCGCCTTCTTCATCGCGACCGGTTCCTTTTTCCTCGGCCAGCAGAAGGTCATGCCCGCCGCGGTGCGCGGCTCGCCGATCCTGTTCGTGCTCGCCTTCGCGCCATTCGCGGTGATGCTGTTCTGGCTGGCACGGTTGCGCTTCGCGAAAATGATCGCGCGCCTGAAGTTTCGACTGCCCAGCGCGCAATTGGCGGCGGCGACACGCACACCCTGAGGAGATCCGATATGGCTTCGACTGCTGCTTCCGTTTCGACTGCCGCTGCATCGAGGGCGGGCGACGGTGTGCCGCTGTGGCGCCTGTATGTCTTGCGCGCGGCCTATTTGCTTCTGGTGGTGGGCTTGGGCGCCATGATCGTGCCCATCGTCGTCAGTCATGAGCCGACCGCGCGCGGCGTGATCCCGAGCCTTTTGTGCGGACTGTGGCTGCTCTCCTTCGTCGGCCTCAAGCTCCCGCTGCGAATGCTTCCGCTGCTGATGTTCGAGTTCGCCTGGAAGACGGTGTGGCTGCTCGCCTTCGGCCTTCCGCAGTGGTTCTCGGGCCAGCAGCCCCCAACCTTCGCCGAGGACATGTTCAACATCGCTTTCGGCGTGATCCTGATGCCCCTGGTGATCCCGTGGGGCTACGTCTGGCGGAACTATGTGAAGGCGCCCGCGGATCGCTGGCGGTGAACGCGCGGCTCGCCAGGCTTTGCAAACGCGGCGACCAGGAAGTTTCGCTTTTCCGGCTGTACGTCATGCGCGCAGTCGCGCTGCTCGGCGTCTGGGGCCTGTTTCCCACAATCCAGACCCTGGCCGCACATGCGCCGATGGACCGCGGGGTCCATAAGGCGCTCATCGGCGGGCTTTGGGTGATGGCGATTTTCGCGCTTCGCTACCCGCTGAAGATGGTTCCCATCCTGTTGTTTGAGATGGTGTGGAAAACGGTGTGGCTGCTCGCTTTCGGCCTCCCCCAGTGGTGGTCCGGCGTGGGGTCGCCGCGGTTGTCCGAGGACCTGTGGAGCATCGGCGTCTTTCCGGTCGTCGTCGCGCTGGTAATCCCGTGGGGCTATGTCTGGCGCCATTATGTGACGGCGTCCGGCGAGCGCTGGCGATAGCTATTCGGCGGCGTGCTGCCGCTCGAGCCATCTTTCCAGCCATTTGATCGTGTAGTCGCCGGCGAGGAATTCCTCGTCGCGGACAAGCTTCTGGTGCAAGGGAATCGTGGTCTTCATCCCCTCGACCACAAACTCCTCGAGCGCGCGCTTCAGGCGGCGGATGCAGCTCTGGCGGTTGCTTCCGTAGACGATCAATTTGCCGATCATGCTGTCGTAGTAGGGCGGGACCCTATAGCCGGTGTAGAGCCCGCTATCGACGCGCACGTGCATTCCGCCCGGAGCGACGTAATTCTTCACCAGGCCTGGCGAGGGGGCGAAGGTCTCGGGGTCCTCGGCGTTGATCCGGCACTCGATGGCGTGGCCGTGGAGATGGACCTGCTCCTGCGTGCAGGAGAGGCCCTCACCCGAAGCGACGCGGATCTGCTCGCGCACGAGGTCGATCCCGCTGATCATCTCGGTCACCGGATGCTCGACCTGCAGCCGCGTGTTCATTTCGATGAAGTAGAATTCGCCGTTCTCGAACAGGAACTCGATCGTGCCCGCGCCGCGATAGCCCATCTCGGCCATCGCGCTGGCGACGAGCGAGCCCATGCGGTGCCGCTGCTTGGGCGAGATTGCCGGAGACGGCGCTTCCTCGAGGACCTTCTGGTGGCGGCGCTGGAGCGAGCAGTCGCGCTCGCCCAAGTGGATCGCAGTGCCTTCGCCGTCGCCGAACACCTGGAACTCGATGTGGCGCGGGTCGGCGAGATATTTTTCCATGTAGACGGTGTCGTCGCCGAACGCGGAGCGCGCCTCCGACGCGGCCTGGCTCATGAGGCTTTCGAGCTGGTCCTCTTCGGGGATGACTTTCATTCCGCGCCCGCCGCCGCCCGAGGCCGCCTTGATGAGCACCGGATAGCCGATCTCCCCGGCGACCTTCTTCGCCTGTTCGATGCTGGTCAGCGGCCCGTCCGAGCCGGGGACCAGCGGAAGGCCGAGCTTGGCGGCGGTGCGCTTGGCCTCGATCTTGTCGCCCATCGTCCGGATATGCTCGGGCTTGGGCCCGACCCAGACGATATCGTGCGATTCGACGATCTCGGCGAACTGCGCGTTCTCGGAGAGGAAGCCATAGCCGGGGTGGATGGCGTCGGCGTGGACGATCTCGGCCGCCGAGATGATGTTGGGGATGTTGAGGTAGGATTCGCTCGCCGGCGGCGGCCCGATGCACACCGTCTCGTCGGCGAGGCGGACATGCATCGCGTCGGAGTCCGCGGTCGAGTGCACCGCCACCGTCTTGATCCCCATCTCGTGGCAGGCGCGATGGATGCGGAGCGCGATCTCGCCGCGGTTGGCGATCAGCAGCTTCTGGATTTTCACAGGTATCGCGGCCTTAGCCGATGATCAGGAGCGGCTGATCGAACTCGACCGGCTGGCCGTCCGCGATGAGGATCTTTTTCACCACTCCACCCTCCGGCGCAGTGATTGGGTTCATGACCTTCATCGCTTCGACGATGAGCAGGGTGTCGCCCACTTTGACCGCGTCGCCGATCTCGACGAACGGCTTGGCGTCGGGCTGCGGCGACAGGAAGGCGGTGCCGACCATCGGCGACTTGACGCTGTTGCCGGCGACAGCCTCTTCTGCGCCGCCGAAGTCCTCCTTGGCGTGCATCGGCGGGCCGGACAATGCGGGCGCCGCGCCGGAGGGCGCCACGCCGAACACCGGCGCGGGGTCGCGGCCGACCCTGATGCGCCGATCGCCGTCCTGAACCTCAATTTCGGTCAGCGCATTGGCGGTCAGCAGCTCCGCGAGCTCGCGCACCAGGGCCGGGTCGATGCGCATGGTGTTCTTGTCGCCGGAGCCTGCGGGATCCTTCGGTGGGGCCATTTCGGTTCCTAATGTCTGCTTGGCGGGAGCCTCTGTCAGACGAGCGCGCCTCCGTCCACCCTGAACAGCCGCGCGAGAGGTTTGCGCTGAGAGGGCCCGCACCCTATTTGGCGCTGGTCTATGAGCGTGGACCTTTCAGTCCGAGTCAACGGAGAGCCCCGCCGCCTTCCCGCCCGGGTCAGCATCGCCGAGATGCTCCGCGAGCTGGGGCTCGATCCGCGCAAGGTCGCGGTCGAGCGCAATCTGGAGATCGTGCCGCGTTCCAGCCTGGGTGAAGTTTCCGTCGAGGACGGCGACGCATTCGAGATCGTGCATTTCGTTGGAGGCGGGTGAGTGACCGCGCAGCAGGACATCAAGGCCGACACGTGGACCGTCGCCGGGCGCACCTTCAGCTCGCGGCTGATCGTCGGCACCGGCAAGTACAAGAGCCTCGAGGAGAATGCGGCCGCGGTCGAGGCGTCCGGCGCCGAGATCGTCACGGTCGCGGTGCGGCGGGTCAACATCTCCGATCCCAACCAGCCGATGCTGACCGATTACATCGATCCCAACAAAGTGACCTACCTGCCCAACACTGCCGGCTGCTTCACCGCCGAGGACGCGATCCGGACCTTGCGGCTCGCGCGCGAGGCGGGCGGGTGGAACCTGGTGAAGCTGGAAGTGCTGGGCGAGGCCAAGACGCTCTACCCCGACATGCGCGAGACTCTGCGCGCGACCGAGGTGCTGGTGAAGGAAGGCTTCGAGCCGATGGTCTATTGCGTCGACGATCCGATCGCCGCGAAGCAGCTCGAGGAAGCCGGAGCGGTGGCGATCATGCCGCTCGGCGCTCCAATCGGTTCCGGGCTCGGAATCCAGAACCGGGTGACGATCCGGCTGATCGTCGAAGGGGCGGGCGTGCCGGTGCTCGTCGATGCCGGGGTCGGCACCGCGAGCGATGCAGCGCAAGCGATGGAGCTGGGCTGCGACGGAGTCCTGATGAACACCGCGATCGCCGAGGCGAAGGACCCGGTGCTGATGGCGCGCGCGATGAAGTCGGCGGTCGAGGCGGGGCGGCTCGCCTATCTCGCCGGCCGGATGCAGAAACGGCGTTACGCCGACCCCAGCAGTCCCCTGGCGGGTCTCATTTAGTCGCGGTCACCACGAGTGTCGACAAACGCGCGTCCAGCCGGCCGTCCCGTTCCAGGCTCTTCAAAGCTTCGGCTGCTGCACGCGTTGCTTCCTCCAGCCTGCCTGGGTCGCGCTGCTCGATCTCATTGCGCAGGGGGGTGCCCTGGCAGATGCCGATCGCTGCATCGCGCGCGCTGATCGGCTTGCTGCGCGCCTCGACGGTTTCAATGTCGATGTCGTCAAACCCCGCAGCGACAAGGTCCCGTTCGATCACCGACGGATCGGAATAGCCATGCGGCGTCCGCTGGAAGAAGTTGGGCGGATCGTCTGGCCACAATCGCGCAACGGCGTCCGTCGCGATCTTTGAGGCGGGATGGCGTTCGATCGAGTCCCAGACGAGCATAAGGTAGCGGCCGCCATCGCGAAGGACGCGCCGGGCTTCGGCATTGGCGCGCACCTTGTCGGGATAGAACATCACCCCGAACTGGCAGACAACGAGGTCGAAGGTGGAGTCGGCAAAGCGCAGGTCCTGAGCGTCCGCGGGTTCGAAAGTGACCCGGTCTGACCGAACCTGCCCCGCCGCAACCTCGAGCATCGCGGGATTGAGATCCGTGGCGATGATGTGAGCCTCGGGAAGGGCTCGGTTGAGCGCAGCGGTCACAATGCCTGTGCCGGCCGCGGTTTCAAGCACGTGCCCTGGCAAGAACGCTGCGGCTCGACGCGCAACCTCCTCCGCGTACGGTTCGAATAGCAAGGGCCCGAGAAGACGGTGGTACAGACCCGGAATTGATCCGGCGAACATGGTGTCGGTCGCGGTCATTCGCGGAACGGGCTCCCTCGCTCATCGGTTTTCTGTCAGTCCGGAGGTGGACCGTGGTGATGACCATGCCAGACTATGGGACCCAGCGCGAGGCGATGGTCGAGCGGCAGCTGAAGCGCCGCGGAATCTCGGAGCAACAGATTGTCGAAGCCTTCCGTGCGGTTCCGCGCGAGGCGTTCGTCGGCACCGACTATGCGCACCTTGCCTATGGCGATCATCCGCTGCCGATCGAGGCGGGGCAGACGATCTCCCAGCCGTATATCGTCGCCCTGATGATCCAGGCGGCGGGCATGAAGCCCGGCGACAAGGTGCTCGAGGTCGGGGCAGGTTCCGGCTACGCGGCAGCCGTCATCAGCCGCATCGTTGGCAAGGTGATCGGGATCGAGCGCCAGCATGACCTGGTCGAAATCGCTCGCCAGCGGCTCGAGCGGCTCGGCTACGCCAATGTCGAGATCATCGAGGGCGATGGCACCCGAGGTTGCCCGGAGCAGGCGCCGTTCGACGCGATCCTTGCCGCCGCGAGCGGAAGCCATGTGCCAAAGCCATGGATCGAACAGCTCGCCGACGGCGGGCGGATCGTGATGCCGGTCGGGGATCCCAATTGGGCGCAGGAGCTGATCAAGGTCACCAAAGCACCCGACGGCAAGCTCATTCAGGAGAATCTGGGCGCCGTGCGCTTCGTACCGCTGATCGGCGAGGAGGGTTGGAAAGAGGCCTGATACGGGACCCGTCGTTCTTGCGCGGCTGAGTGCCAAAGCGGCCGGAGAAGAGACCTGTTCGGTTTCGAGCTTCAGCACGCGCGAATCCGTCCCGACGCGGCACGGATCGTCCCGATTCGGCACGAAAGGTGGTTAACAGATCCTTGCTTCTGTGGATAAGTCGGGACTTTGAGCGCTCTGAAACGGCCGTCAGAAGAGAGTTTTAAGCGACAATTGACGTCGTGACGTCATTCATCGAATGGCCGGCACGGCCCGTCGATAAGCATCAAACCCTGGCTTCCGTAACAAACGCTATTCGCCACAGTCGTTTGCGGGCGGGGAAAAAGAAAAGGACGCTCCCGCTGAAACATTTTGTTGGGAGAGAGAGCGTTGGGGAACATAGAGCAAATCTATGGCAGCTTTACCAAGCCAGTCGGCGACATAATTTCATGTCTTGCTCCGCAGTCTTTTCATAATGACAATAGCACACACCGAGATTACCCTTGGCGCCGACGCGCCTATGACAGAACTTTAACTTGTCCAGATCTCGCGCGAGTCATCAACGACTTTCTGAGCTCAGATATCGACTTTGTTTCGGAAGATGATTTTTCGCTTCAGCTTTGCGCTTGATTCGTTGAGCGGAAAAGAAGGCGTGATCGTTCATTTGGCGATCACGCCTTTTTTCGGCCGATTTTCTTTAAAGCATCCATAGCGGACCCGGTTCCACGCAGCTTCTTCGGTTGGATCGTCTATGCCAACATATGAAGGGCGTGAATTTCATGGTCATCGAAAGTCTCCCATTCCCCAGCGACATCGACTCGCCATTGTCCAGCGAACTTCCGGGTCACCAGCTCGCCTCCGCCGCCGATCCGCACATTCCCATTCGTATGCTAGCGCGAGAAGCGCCTCGCCGGCCGGCTCGCCGAAGGGCGCCGCGAGTGACGAATGCCTCGTAACTCCAGGCCCCAGCCAAACGGCAGCTTCGCCGACCTCGACAGCTTGGTCGAGCATCTGGGCCAAGGGGCGCCGATCGGGCTTGCGATCGGCAAACGTCTGCCGAAACGGCGGTCCAACGTCCTGGCTCGGTCGCAGATCAATCGCCTGCTTCTCGGCCCAGTCAAAATTCCCCCCGCCCATGCTTGGCACAGGGAGGAGCGTTAAGCCTTCGCCGTCTGGCGCAGCTTGGAGATGGTGGTTGCGTTGGTGATCTGCTCGACGTCGGTCCTGCAGTGGAGGAGGCGGATGCCTGTGCGCTTCAGCGCTTCCTCGAGCGCGGGCGCGAAATCTGCGGTCTTGTCGACCGTCGCCGCCCAGCCGCCGTACGCCCGTGCAAGGGCGGCGAAGTCGGGGTTCTGGAGCTCGGTGCCGCTGATCCGCTCGGGATAGTCGCGTTCCTGGTGCATTCGGATGGTGCCGTAGCTCGCATTGTCGACCACGATCACCAGCAAATCCGCACCGTATTGCGCCGCGGTCGCCAACTCCTGCCCGTTCATCAGGAAGTCGCCGTCGCCTGCAACTGCGACGACCGGCCGGTCCTTGAAGCGCAGCGCGGCGGCGACTGCGGCGGGGACGCCGTAGCCCATCGTGCCGCTGGTCGGCGCGAGCTGGGTCGGCATTGGCCCGTAGCGCCAGTAGCGGTGCCACCAGCCGGAGAAATTGCCGGCGCCGTTGCAGATGATCGTGTTCTCGGGGAGCCGCTCACGCATCGCTGCGACGCACGGGCCGAGGTCGAGCTTCACCCCTTCACGCGGCTTGGGCTCGGACCATAAGAGCCACTCCTTGTGGGCCTGCTCGCCGGTGTGAAAGCGCACCAGATCCGGGTCGATCCACTCGTCGACCATCTCGGCGAACTCGCCCATGTCGGAACAGATCGGCAGGTCGGCGTGATAGACTCGCCCGAGCTCGTTCGGGTCGGGGTGGACGTGGACGAGCGTCTGGCCGGGGTGGTCCGGGGTGATCAGCGTGTAGCCGTCGGTGGTGGCCTCGCCGAGCCGGGGGCCGACGGCGAGGATCAGATCGGCGTCGCGGATGCGCTGCTGCAGCTTGGGGTTGGGGCCGTAGCCGAGCTGGCCCGCATAGACCTGGCACGTGTTGCAGATCGCGTCCTGGCGGCGGAAGGCGGCGGCGACGGGGATTCCATAGCGGAAGGCGAAATTGGCGAAATGATGCGCGGCGCGGGGGCTCCAGTCGGCGCCGCCGACAATCGCGACCGGATTGGTTGCATCTTTCAAAAGCTCGAACATCGCCTGGACCGCGCCGGGATCGGGCTCCTCGGCGAGCGGCGGGACGCACGGGCGGTCGGGCACGTCGACTTCGTCGCGCAGCATGTCCTCGGGCAGCGCGAGCACGACCGGGCCGGGACGGCCGGCGGTCGCGACGCGCCAGGCGCGGGCGACATATTCGGGGATTCGCCCAGCGTCCTCGATCCGCGCCGCCCATTTGGCGATCGGCGAGAAGAAGGCTGGAAAGTCGATCTCCTGGAAGCCTTCGCGGCCGCGGTCACCGCGCGCGACGTCGCCGACGAACAGGATCATTGGCGTGGAATCCTGGAAGGCGACGTGGACCCCGCCGCTGGCGTTGGTCGCGCCCGGGCCGCGGGTGACGAAGGCGACGCCCGGGCGGCCGGTCATCTTGCCGTCGGCGTCGGCCATGTAGGCGACCCCGCCCTCCTGCCGGCAGACGACGAGGTCGATCTCGGCCGTGTCGTGGAGCGCATCGAGGACGGCGAGGAAGCTTTCGCCCGGCACCGTGAAGATGCGGTCGCAGCCCTGGATACAAAGCTGGTCGACGAGGATGCGGCCGCCGGTGCGCAGTGAAGGCGAGGACATTGCGGGGCCGATGCCGACTTTCTTCCCTCCCTGCAAGGGAGGGGTCGGGGGTGGGTGCGAGCGCAAGCGAGGTTTGCTACGCCAGCGCAATGAAACGCGTCGATCCAAGGCTGACGCAGAACGCACGCCATCTGCGCAATAGCTCGACGCGGGCGGAGCGGCTGTTGTGGCTGAGGCTGCGGCAATATCGTCCACGCTTCACGCGCCAGCTGGTGATAGGTCCGTACATCGTTGATCTCGCCTGTCGAGAGGCGAAGCTCGCGATCGAACTCGACGGTGGGCAGCATGCAACGGCTGTGACCTACGACGACCGACGAACGGCATTCTTAGAAGAACAGGGCTGGGCGGTGGTTCGTCTGTGGAACAACGAGGTTGTGGAGAATCCCGAGGGCGCCGCCGAGTTGGTCCTGATCCGGTGTACTGAGCGCCTTGACGGCGCCACCCACCCCCAGCCCCTCCCTTGTAGGGAGGGGAGAGTGAGGCGGCACCGCTACGATTAGACGAGGATGCGGCCGCCGTTGCGCTTGGTCATGGGCGGGCACTGCCGGCAACCTTCCCTCCCTGCAAGGGAGGGGTCGGGGGTGGGTGCGAGCGCAAGCGAGGTTTGCTACGCCAGCGCAATGAAACGCGTCGTTCCCGGCCTGCTGCTGTGCATCGCGGTCAGCATGGTCGCGCTGGGGCTGGAGCGGGTCGAGCTAGCGCTCGCCGGGCGCGCCTGGGTCGAGACCCTGGTACTGGCGATCCTCGTCGGCACGGCGGTGCGAAGCGCCTGGGAGCCGTCCGAACGCTGGCAGGCGGGCATCGGTTTCTCGGCCAAGGTCCTGCTCGAGGTCGCGGTCGTGCTGCTCGGGGCCTCGATCAGCGCTCAAGCGGTCGAAGCGGCCGGCCCGGAATTGCTCGGCGGAATCGCGCTGATCGTCGCGGTCTCGCTCACCGCCACTTATGCGATGGGCCGAGCCGCGCGCCTGCCGTGGAAGATGGCGCTGCTGGTCGCCAGCGGCAATTCGATCTGCGGCAATTCGGCGATCGTCGCGGTCGCCTCGGTGATAGGGGCCAAGGCGAGCGACGTCGCCTCGGCGATCGCCTTCACCGCCGTGCTCGGGGTCGCAGTGGTGCTGCTCCTGCCGCTGGGCGCGGCCCTGATCGGGCTTGGCGCCCACGACTACGGGATCGTCGCCGGCCTGACCGTCTATGCCGTACCCCAGGTGCTGGCGGCGACAGCGCCCGCCGGAGCGCTAGCGGTGCAGATCGGAACGATGGTCAAGCTCACCCGAGTGCTTCTGCTCGGCCCGCTCGTGCTCGTCCTGTCGGTCGCCGGCTCCCGCGGCGGCAAGGACGGCGAAGATCAAGCCCGCCGCCGCCTGCCGCCGCTGCATCGGCTCGTGCCCTGGTTCATCGTCGGCTTCGTGCTGCTCGCGATTGCGCGGTCGCTTGGCTTGATCCCGGATGCGCTGGTGCCGCCGCTCGGCATGGCGGCGACAGTGCTGACCGTGCTGGCGATGGCCGCGCTCGGCCTTGGCGTCGACCTGCGCGCGATTGCCGCCGCCGGCCCGCGCGTGTCGCTGGTCGTCACGTTGTCGCTGCTGCTTCTGGCGGCGATGGCGCTGGGCCTGGTCGAGCTGCTCGGCAAGGGGGCCGGGCAGTAATGCGCGAACCCGTGTTGTAGCATCCAGATGATGCTCTTTGATAGGCGATCACGCCTGGTGAACCGCCTTCACTACTTGGTAGCTCTCCAGGCCTTCCTTCCCCCCCTCGCTGCCAAACCCTGAATCCTTGACCCCGCCGAACGGCGCGTCGGCAAGGCTGATGGCGAAGGTGTTGATGCCGACCATGCCGCTTTCGACGAGGTCGCCGATGAGGTTCGCGCGGCGGCCGTTCTCGGTGAAGGCGAAGGCGGCGAGGCCGAAGGGGAGGCGGTTGGCCTGCTCGATCGCTTCCTCGAACGTGTCGAACGGGCGCGACACCGCGACCGGGCCGAAGGGCTCGTCGTTCATGATCAGCGCCTCGTTGGGGACGTCGGCGAGCAGGGTCGGCTGGAAGAAGAAGCCGCCCTCACCGCGTTCACCGCCCGCAAGGACGCGCGCGCCCTTGGCCTTGGCGTCATCGACCAAGGCGCTGACGGCATCGGGACGGCGCTTGTTGGCGAGCGGGCCCATGCGTGTGTCCGCGTCGAGGCCGCTGCCGACCTTCACCTTGGCCGTGCGCTCGGCGAAGCCCTTGAGGAAAGCGTCGTAGATGCCGCTCTGGACGTAGAAGCGGGTCGGCGAAACGCACACCTGGCCGGCGTTGCGGAATTTCTGCGGGACGACCATGTCGAGCGTCTTTTCGAGGTCGCAATCGTCGAAGATCAGCACCGGCGCGTGGCCGCCGAGCTCCATGG
>JBDTON010000144.1:0-4956 GCA_039933195.1 Sphingomicrobium sp.
TCTCTCCGGGGAGACATCGGGAGGGGGATGAAAACGTCCCCCTCCTTCTTTATGGAACGATCGGGTGAAGCCCCAGCTTCTGCGTTTCGGAAACAGTCAGAGCCCGGTGATCGTCGTCGACGATTTCAGCGGCTCGGCGGAGGACATCGCTCGGCTGGCGGACGCGCTCGCGCCGTTCCCGCCCATCCAGGGCAACTACTACCCCGGCCTCCGCCGCATCATCAGCGAAGCCGACGCAGCCGCTTACGCCTACGTGTTCGAGACTTGCCGCCAGGTTGCGCCGTTCATCGGCGGCGCGTTCGACGTCGAGGGGTTCGACCTCGTCGAAGGCAGCTTCTCGCTCGTCACTCTGCAACCGGGCGAGCTCCAGCCGGTCCAGCGCGCGCCACATTTCGATTCGCCCGACCAAAAGCTGTTCGCGCTGCTCCATTACCTTCGCGTTCCGCCGGGATCGGGCACCGCATTCTATCGCCACCGAGCGACCGGAACTGAACGCGTGACCGACGCCAAAATCGATCCATACGTGAGAATGGCAAAAGCCGAAGCGGCCAAGCTTCCCGACGATTCAGGCTATATGCACGGCTCGAACGACTTCTATGAGCAGATCGGCGCCGTCGAAGCGGTTCCCGACCGGCTGATCATCTATCACGGTAGCCTGCTCCATTCCGGAATCATCCCGCCGGGCATGTCCTTCAGCCCCGACCCGAGCGAGGGTCGGCTCACCGCCAACTTCTTCCTTCGCGGACGCTAAAGGGGGCGAGGATGCGTAAAACCGCGATCATGCTTTCGGCGCTGGTCCTCGCCACCCCCGCGGCCGCGCAGCAGCGCACGTACATCAACCCGCTCGACGTCGATTACCGCTACAATTTCGAAGAGCTCAACGAGGGCGTTTCCTACCGCACCGCGGCCGACCCTGCGATCGTCAATCACAAGGGCGTCTATTATCTCTTTCTGACGCTCGCCGACGGCTATTGGCGCTCGACCGACCTCATCCACTGGACCTTCGTCACTCCGAGCCGCTGGCCGATGCAGAGCATCGTCGCGCCGGCCGTCTGGTCGGATGGCACGCGAATCATCCTCCAGCCGTCGATGATGGAGCCCGGGACGATCCTCTCGGCCACGGATCCGGACAGCGGTAAGCTCGACTTCTGGGTGCGCCGAATGCCGCCGCTGCCCGGCTCGATCGACAAGCCGCCCGAGCAGATGAAGCCGGGCGAGGTGCCACCAGGCCCCTGGGACCCTGCCCTGTTCAAGGACGATGACGGCCAATGGTACCTCTATTGGGGCTCGTCGAACGTCTTCCCCATGTACGGCCAGAAGATCGCGTTTACCGACGGCAAGCTCATTTATCAGACCAACCCCGCGCCGATGCTTAGTCTTCATCCGCAACAGCACGGCTGGGAGCGCTTTGGGCAGGATCATTGCGCCTGCTGGCAGCCGGGCAAGCCCAGCCCCTCGTACATGGAGGGCGCGTGGATGACGAAGCACGGCGGCCTCTACTATCTCCAGTACGGAGCGCCCGGCACGGAGTTCAATGTCTACGCCAACGGCGTCTACACGTCGGACAAGCCACTCGGGCCGTCCACCTACGCTCCATACAACCCCGTCGCCTATCGCCCCGGCGGCTTTGCCGAGGGCGCCGGACACGGGTCTACCTTCCGCGACAATTTCGGCAATTGGTGGAACAGCGGCACCAGCTGGATCGGCTACAATTGGGGCATGGAACGCCGGATCGTGATGAATCCGGTCAAATTCTACGCCGACGGGCAGATGGCCGCCTCCACCCGCTTCGGCGATTTTCCGCATTACGTACCGACCGCGAAGTTCACCGACCCCGAGAGCCTGTTCACCGGCTGGATGCTGCTGTCGTACCGCAAGCCGGTGAGCGCCTCCTCGACGCGTACCGGCTTCGGCACGGCGTCGGTCACCGACGAGAACCCGCGCACCTTCTGGGTCGCCGCGGCGAACCGGCCCGGCGAGACGCTGACGCTCGATCTTGAAAGAATCGACACAGTCCGCGCTCTCCAGGTCAATTTCGCCGACTACCAGTCGGGCCGCTTCGCCGATGCGCCGGACGTCTACACCGAGTTCACGATCGAAGCGTCGGCCGACGGCGCTCATTGGCAGGAGGTCGCGCGCACCGAACCCCCGCGCCGCGACCGTCCCAACGCTTACTTCGAACTGCCGCAGCCGGTGCGGGCCCGCTTCATCCGCTATGCCCACGGCCATGTGGGCGCAGCCAACCTCGCGATCGCCGACATCCGCGTCTTCGGCAACGCCGACGCCGACGCCGGCGCGCCGGCGATGCCGTCGCACGTCTCGGCGTCCCGGCACCCGGACCAGCGCGACGCAACGATCCGCTGGGCGAGAGTGCCCGGCGCGATCGGCTACAACCTGCGCTTCGGAATCCGCCCGGACCGGCTCACGCTGACCCACCAGCTATGGGCCGACGAGCTGGGCAACCGCGCGACTTTCGAGAAGCAATTGCGCTCCTTGAACGCCGGCGTGCGTTACTGGGTGGCGGTCGAGGCGTTCGGCGAAGGCGGAGTGTCCAAACTCAGCCGCGTTGTCCCGATCCGCTGAGCCATCCGCCGGCAAATCCCGCCAGCACCAAGCCGCGCCGGATCGCTGGCACCCGGCGCATGTATCGCCACACGAAATTGTCGCGATGGTTCGCCGCCTGAAGCAGGATCGGCCCCTGGTCGATGCCGAGATAGTCCGTCGCGACCCAGCCGTCTTTCGGATCGACAGAACCGCTCTCCACCCGAGCGTCGGCGTACGTAAAGCTTGGGTTGAAACTGTCCTTGAAACCGTAGCGGTCAAACAGCCGCGGCTGTTTCAGCAACGCCTCCGCGCTGGGGATCACGATTTCCGGCGCGAAGGGCAGCGACCCCAATGCCGCTGTCGGAGCGATCGTACCGTCGTCCATTCCGTCGGGCTCGATCAGCGGCCCGCGCGCCGAATAACCGTGGAACTGGCGCATTTCCCCGTTGAACCGCCTTTGGAAATCGCCCGGGCCGTCACATGCGGTCAGGCCCCAGATGCGATCCGAATAGCCTTTCCACTTCAGCCGATTGACGGTGCACCACGCCCAGTTGGCGAAGGTCGCGCGCCGGCTGTTCTCGAAATAGTCGAACCCTGCCTGGCGCATCGCCGCGTCCTTGATCCCGCGAAAATCGATCCAGACATGGCTGTATTGATGCCCGAACAACGGGCCGAAGCCGACGTGCCGCGTCGGCCCCTCGCCGCGCCAGAATTCCCGGTAGCGCGATGTCCACTGCTCCCACAGGTTCGCCGGTCCCGGGTGCGTCGGCGAACCGAGCGCGAGGATGTTGACGAACATGCCTTCATTGTAGCCGACCCAGTTGGCGGGAATTAGCTCACCGGCTTCAGGGTGCCAGCCCATGGACACTGCCCTGCGACCGTCGCTGCGAAAGAAATTCCAGTCGGCGCGCGCATAGATCGCGTCCGCGAGTTGCCGGATCTCGCGCTCGCCTGGATCGTCGCGATCATAATATTGGCCGGCGAAGAGCATGCCCATCAGAAGGATCGTGGTATCGACACTCGACAGCTCCACCTTTTCGAAGCGCAGTCCGGTCTGCATGTCGAGGAAATGATAGAAGAAGCCCTTGTAGCCGCTCGTGCCGCGTTCGCTCGAGCCCTGCGGGGCGTTCCAGAAAAAGCGCAGAGTGGTCAGCGTGAGATCGCACGCGTCGGCTCTTGAACACCACCCGCGCTCGACCCCGACTGCATAAGCAGCGAGCGCAAAACCGACCGAGGCGATGCTCGAGAATGACGGCGTCGGCCAGCGGTCCGGAACGAGCCCGTTCTTGCGGTTCACAGTGTCCCAGAACCAGCGGAACGTGCGCTGTTCGATGTCCTCGTAGAACGGCGGAAGCGTCCAGGGGAGCGGGTCCGCCAGTGCCGCGCCACCGCCGGGGATCAGCCCGCCCGCAGCAAGCAGCGCCGACCCTCTGATGAGCTCACGACGGTCGATGATCATCGTGTTGGATCGGTTGTCGAGCGGATCACAAGTTCCGGCGCGTGCATCTCATCGCCGCCTTTGTCTTCGTCGGAGAGGATGCCGAGCAGCCGCTCGAGCGCGCGCGTGCCGAGTTCGGCGATCCTGACCCGAACGGTCGTCAGCCCGACGAGCTTGGCCAGCGGGATGTCGTCGAAGCCCGCCACGGCTACATCCTCGGGGACGCTCTTTCCGGCGGCGCGCAGCGCCTGCAGCGCGCCGAGCGCCATATTGTCGTTGGCTGCGAACACCGCGTCGAAGTCCCGCCCCGAACGAAGCAAGGCGTCGATGGCGGCTGCTCCGGATTCTTCGGCGAAATCGCCCTGCACGATCTCGCATTCGACCCGATGCTTGCCGCAGGTTCGGCGAAACGCCTCCGCGCGTTCCTGCGCGTCGAGATTGCCGGGCGGGCCGGCGATATGGACCAGCCGAGTGCGGCCACGCGCGATCAGATGTTCGACAACCGCCTCGGCGCCCGCGGCATTGTCGAGATGGATCGCCGGTCTCCCATTCTCCTCGGCGCGGGTGTTGATCAGCACCGCCGGAAGACGCGCCGGAAGCGCCTGGGCAAGCTCCGCTTCGGACAGATGCGGCGCCATGACGATCAGCCCGTCGACGCGGCCGCGCATCGCGTGAAGCGCAGTCACGGCTTGCTCCTTGCGCCCATGCATGTTCGACAGAAGCAGCAGATAGCCCCGACTGCTCGCCTCGCGGTCCATCCCGCGAACGATTTCCGAAAAGAATTCGCCGTGGAGATCGGGAAGCACGACCCCGATCGCGTTGGATCGGGCGAGGCTGAGGCTGCGCGCGCCGGCGTGCGGGACATAGCCCAGCTCGCGCACCGCGTCGGCCACCCGAGCGCGCGTCTGATCGCTCACATTATCGAGGCCATTCAGCGCGCGCGAGACGGACGCGACCGAAACCTGAGCTCGGCG
>JBDTON010000145.1:0-17739 GCA_039933195.1 Sphingomicrobium sp.
GCTCTGCTAATCCGGCGCGATCAAGCGGGCAAAAAGGGCTAAGTTCGTGAAACATCGGAAGTTTGCAATCGCCGCCGCGGCGCTCGTCACGCTTTCCGCGCCGGCGGTGGCGCAGCTTGTCGGCGGCTATGCAGGCACTGAGTTCGTCGAAGCGGTGCGCAAGAGCGACGGTGACAAGGTGACTCAACTCCTTCGCGACCACCCGACGGGTTTGGTCGACGCCCGCGACGGCGACGGGAACACCGCGCTGATCATCGCCATTGCCCGCAGGGACGAGGATTGGACCGGTTTTCTGCTCAACCAGAACGCTGACCCGAACCTCGGCGGCCAGCGGGGGGACACACCCTTGATCACCGCCTCGCGGGTGGGGTTCGATCAAGCGGTTGAGTGGCTGCTAGGAATGGGCGCGAAAGTCGATGGCGCGAACAGGATGGGTGAAACACCGCTCATCGTCGCCGTCCAGCAGCGACAGGCGCCAATCGTGCGCCGGCTACTCGCGGCGGGCGCTAATCCCGACAAGACGGACACGGCCGCCGGCTACTCGGCGCGCGATTATGCGCAGCGCGACACGAGAGCGCGCGACATTCTCAAGCTCATTGAAGAGAAGAAGCCCAAAACGGGCGCGGCTCACTAACGCCTACTGCGACTCGCCCAAAGAAGGATCCACTTGGGCTGACAGCCGCCGCGCCGCCCGGCGGGCGAAACGCAGCAGTTCTGCCTTTCGTCGAGCAGGCGGCAACGGCCGATGCGCGGCTTGACGGATAACGGCCGCATCGTAGCGGTCGGCAACGATCAGCCCCGCTTGGTCCGGCAGATAGCGCTCCTCCTCGAGAATTTGCGCGAGGTGTGGCGGCACCGCCCAGAAGAAGCGGTCGCAATATTCGAGATAGTCGAACCATTTGCCGTCGCCGATCAGGTCGGCCTTGGCGACCTTGATCTCGACGATCGTCAGACCGCCCTTTGCATCGATCGCCATCAGATCGGCTCGGCGGCCGTTGGGCAAGGGCATTTCGCAGACAGCGAATAGGTCTTGCCGGCAGAGCAGTCGGGTCACCCCGCGTGCCACGTCGGCCGCGACCGGGGGAGCATCCGTAAAACAGCGAGAATCGGCTTGGGTGGCCATCGCGCCAGCCTAGAACATCGCAAGAACATTGCGCAAAGAAAAATGGGCGAGCCTGGGCCCGCCCATTACGCCCCGGCGCCTTGTGCGGCAATCAGCGGTAAAAGACGTGATTGCCGATCGAGGCGACGCGCTTCATGTGCCAGGCGGGCGACACATAACGCGCATGGAAGAACAAGGCGTTCCCCACCGATGACTGCTGGAGGCCCTGGTCGACGATTTTGGCGATCGCAACCGCCGTCTGCCACTGCTTGGCCGAGCGCGGTACCGCCGGAAGCGAATGGCCACGGACGAATGAAAACTGCCCGCGTTGGAAGAGTACGCCGCAATAGGTGGGCGGAAAGCGGCCGCCGCTCTGCGCTCGATTAGCAATGACCTTGCCGACGGCAAGCTGCCCCGAGAGCGGCTCGCCTTTCGATTCAAAATAGATCCCGGTCGCAAGGCATTCGAGCTCGCGGCTGCCAGCATCCGAACTGCGCAACTGCGCAACCATCGAAGGGAGATCGCCGCTTGGTTTCACGACCGAAGCGGAACCCATGACAGGATCATCGTTATCGTTCGTCTGATCAGGCTCCGCACTGGTGTCGGAAAGTATTGGCTTCCCATCCGGATCGATCAAATCCGGAACCGTGACGTGCACCGACGCGGTCGTTACGGGCGTTGGCGCCTCGGCCGCAGGCCCAGCCCGGGCCGGAGAAATCGAAGTGGCAGTGAGTGCAGCACAAAAAAGTAGCGCCGTTCGAATAGTAGCCAAAATTTATGCCGTAAAATTGCGGTCAACCGCCTGAAAAATGGAGGCTCATTACTCGCGAATACTTCCGCTTTTCGCCCCTCGGCAATTACCCGTCTCGCGTGGCATTCCTGCCGCTATTTGCGCAACAGAATGCCCCCCGCTCTTGTTGTTGAGGAGGGTTTCCACGGCGGAGGAGCAGGGTCAAGGCGAAGCGGTCGTTTCAGCGATGAACCGTTCAGGCTCCGCGATATCCAGTTCGATTGCCCACAGATCCTCGTCGAACCGTGCACGTTTGGCGAGGAATGCTGCGATTTCGGCGGAACTCGCCGATTCGCCGGGCCCGACCGCCTGCCAGGCATAGCCGCCCTTCGGCGACAGGACTCGTTCGAGTGACGCGACATGACGGCCACGGCTGCTGACGATGAGCAGCAAGGATCCGCGCTCGGGGTCGCCCTTCCTGACTACGGTTGCAAAATCGCCCGCGGCTTCGGCCCGGCGCATAATACCCGCAGCTTCGACGTGCGCCGGGAGCCGGTCGCGGCTCATTATTCGGATAACTCAGGCGGCGTCGCGCTCATCGGCCGCCATAAGCACCGCCGCCAGAGCATCGCGGCTGCGTGCGCCGCGCATCTTTTCGAGCGTCGATCCGTGGCGCGTCACCCGACTGATCGCTGCGAGCGCTTTTAAATGCTCCGCGCCGGCGTCGGGCGGCGAGAGAAGCAAGAAGACGAGATCGACCGGCCCGCCGTCGATCGCCTTGTAATCCACAGCCTCACCGAGACGGACGAAGAGTCCGTAAATGCGATTGAGACCATCGATCTTGCCATGCGGAATGGCGACGCCTTGGCCGAACCCGGTCGAACCAAGCTGTTCACGTTCGGTGAGGCTGGCAAGGATCGGCGCGGGATCGGTCGCCAGCCGCTGCCCGGCGAGATTTGCAAGCTGCTGCAACAGTGAACGCTTGTTGCCGCCGGGCATGCCCGTCTTGATTGCGTCAAAATCGAGGAAATCGGCTAGCTGCATGGTCTTGACTCGTCACGCGATGCGACCAGTCGGCCGCCTCAATGAAAAATGGTGTCACTTCGTGTGCGGCTCAACCCAGCCGATATTCCCATCCTCACGCCGGTAAATCATGTTGAATTCGCGCGTAGCGCTGTTCTTGAACATCAGCGCCGGCGTGTTGCGCAGGTCCATCAACATCACCGCGTCCGACACGCTCGCCTCTGGAATGTCGACGCGCGTTTCGGCGACGATCGCCGGAAACGCCGCGTCGTCGGCCTCGGCTTCGTTGACTGGCGAGAAGATCGTGTAGGCGGCGTTCTCAACGTACGGCGGGCTGTCGTCGACCTTATGGTCTTTCAGTCGGTTCGTGTACCGGCGCAGCTGCTTTTCGATTCGATCGGCGGCGCCGTTGAACGCCATCTGCGGCTCGCGCGCGCTGTACGAAGCCTTCAGAACGACCCCCTGCACCACCGGAGCGACGATGTCGCAGGTATAATCGTTGTTCGGCCCCCGCCCGAAGGTGACGTTAGCGCCAATACCTCTCGAGAAATACTTTTCGGTGATGTCGGCGACACGCCGCTGGGCATGCTCGCGCAGCGATTCGCCGGTGTCGACCTGGTGTCCCGCGACCCGAACATCCACTTGCCTCAAGCTCCTCAAATAATCTGGCGCGGCGCTTAGGACCGCCCCGAACCCGGCGTCAACCAGCCCCGGCAAAGCGTGCCCAAAGCGGATTGACCAGTTTGGCAATAAACGCACGATGGCGGTCAAGTTCCTCAGCGGCGGCAAAGTGCGGTCGCGCCGGGCGCGTCTCGCGGATGGTCACCGGCCGCGCTCCAGCCTGCACTGAAATGGTGGCGGCATCTGCTACAAGGCCGAGGTCGATCTGTCGTCCTCCGGTCAATTCGACGTACACCTGCGCTAGCAGCTGCGCGTCAATCAAAGCGCCATGCTTCACGCGCTGGCTGCGGTCGATTCCGAAGCGCATGCACAAGGCGTCGAGACTGTGCTTGGCACCCGGATGCTTAGTGCGCGCCAAGGTCAAGGTGTCGACCATGCGGCTGGTACAGACCATCGGCCGGCCGCAACGCTCAAGCTCGAAATTCAGGAAACTGAAGTCGAACGAAGCATTATGCGCGACCAGCGCCGAATCCCCGATAAACTCGAGCAGATCTTCGACTCGCTCAGGAAAGCGAGGCTTGTCGGAGAGAAAGATGCTGGTGAGCCCATGCACCGCTTCGGCCTCACTCGGCATTTCGCGCTCAGGATTGAAATACGCATGGAAATGCCGACCGGTCTCGACGCGGTTATAAATCTCGACGCAGCCGATCTCGACCATCCGGTCGCCGCCGATGGGATTCAATCCCGTAGTTTCCGTATCGAAGACAACTTCCCGCACGAGAAGAATCTATCCACGTGGCGCGAGTCGGAGACAAGCAAGAATATCGCGAACCTGGCTTTCAGTTGTGGATAGGTCGGTGCCCGTGTCGATCACGAAGTCGGCGCGCCTTCGCTTCTCTTCATCGGGAAGCTGGCGGTCGAGTATGGAGCCGAGCTTCTCTTCCGTCATTCCGGCGCGCGACAAAACACGCATGGACTGGACGGTGCGCGGCGCGGAGACGACGACGACCTTGTCGAAGTCTGCTTCGCCGCCGGTCTCGAACAGTAGCGGAATCTCGAAAAGCAGGGCAGGAGCGTCGCGCTGTTCGTCGACAAATTTCTCACGCGCGACGCGCACCGCCGGATGAACGATCTTTTCGAGCTCAGCGAGCTGCAGCGGGTCGTCGAGCACGAGCCGCGCAAGCTTGTCACGGTCGATCACCCCGTCCTCTACCGCATCAGGGAAACGCGCCGTGATAGGTTCGACCAAAGCCCCGCCCGGACCTTGAAGCCGCCGTACCTCGGCATCCGCGTCGAACACCGGAATCCCAGCCCGCTCGAACATTCGTGCCACGGTCGACTTGCCCATTCCGATCGAGCCGGTGAGCGCGATCTTGATCATTCGGGCAGCAGTCCGCGCTCTCGAAGCGCACCGAGCAGTGGGAGCAGGGGCATTCCCAAAATAGTGAAATGGTCGCCGTCTACCCAGTCGAACAATTGCACCCCGCGGCCCTCCATCCGGAACACGCCAACGCAATAGCCGACCTCCGGCCATTCGGCATCAAGGTAGGACTCGATGAAAGCCGCCGAGAGCGGCCGTACGTGCAAGGTAGCAACTTCAACTCGGTGCCAATCAACCGTCCCGGCGCGCGCCAAGGCGACCGCGCTTGTCAGCTGCATCGATTGCCCGGAAAAGGCGCGCAGATGCTCCGCAGCTGTTTCTCGGCTTGAAGGCTTGTCGAACGATTTGCCGCCCACACTGATACTGCTGTCGCTTCCGATGACCCACGCGTCCGGCGACTGGCGACTGACGCTCAGTGCTTTTGCCGACGCAAGCTCAGCAGTCATTTGGCTCGGGTCCAAAGATGTCGCCTTGATCGATTCCTCATTGACGGCGGAAGCAACAGCGTCGTGCGCGACGCCTGCGGCGCAAAGCATTTGCCGACGAATGGCGCTCGATGAGGCGAGGATCAGGCTCACTAGCACAACCTTGTGGATAAGCAGCCGTGCAGGCCTAGCGCGGAGATGGGGATGCACTCAATCGACGAGCCGTTCGATTCCGCACAACAGCCGTTCCAAGATTCATCCACGGGGATAGATTTGATCCCCAGCCTGTGAATCATGGGAGCCCTCCGCCGCACCCCCGATCCCTGCAGGGACATGTCGATGGGCCACTTGTTGGCAAATCGGGAAGCGCGCCCTAAACCCCGCAGTCCCGCCGCCAATTACATCATCAATCTTCTTCTAAAATATATACTAAAGGAGAATAGAGGGTGGCCTCGACGCTTGGCGAGCCCGCCGAAACCCAGGCTGACAAACCATTGCTTTCCGTGCTTCGTGGCGAGCAGCGCGATCCTCCGCCGGTCTGGATGATGCGGCAGGCTGGGCGCTACCTTCCCGAATATCGAGCGCTTCGTGAGCAGAAGGGCGGTTTCCTCGATCTTGTCTACGATGCTGAAGCGGCAGGCGAGATCACGCTCCAGCCGCTCAAGCGCTTTCCTGAACTCGACGCGGCCATCCTCTTTTCGGACATCCTGATCGTCCCGTTCGCCATCGGGCAAAATCTGAGCTTTGTCGCGGGCGAGGGGCCGCGTCTCACGCCAGCGTTGATCGACGCGACGCTCGGGAATCTGTCACCGGTCCTTCGCCGGCTCGAGCCGATTTACGAAACCGTGCGGCGGGTGAAAGCCCAGATCGATCCCTCCAAAACGCTGATCGGCTTTGCCGGAAGCCCGTGGACGGTGGCGACCTACATGGTTGCAGGGCAGGGAAGCCGCGATCAGACCGAAGCCCGTCGCATGGCTTACATGGAGGCTGGTGCCTTCGCCGAAATAATCGGCCGGATTGAAGAAGTGACGCTCGAATATCTTTTGGGTCAGATCGAGGCCGGCGCTGAGGTCGTGCAATTGTTCGACAGCTGGGCCGGGAGCCTTTCGCCGGCGCAATTCGAACAATGGGTAATCGCCCCAACGGCGCGACTGGTTGATGGCCTCAAGAAACGGTATCCGGAGGTGCCAGTGATCGGCTTTCCCAAAGGCGCCGGCGGAAAGCTTCGCGCTTATGCACACGAGACAAGAGTCACGGCGCTAGGGCTCGACGAAACGGTCGATCCCGTATGGGCAGCGAAGGAATTGCCGGAGTCGCTACCGGTGCAAGGCAATCTCGACCCGCTTGCGCTGATCGCCGGCGGCACCATGCTCCACTGTGCCGCGGAACGCATTCTTGACGCTTTTGCGGGCCGCCCTCACATCTTCAACCTGGGGCACGGAATCATCCAGGATACGCCCATTGCACATGTCGAGGACCTGCTCGGCCAAGTGAAGGGGAAAAGGTGACTCAGCTGACCGGATTTCTCGGACCGGCCTATTTGTGGGTCAAAGCCGCCCATGTGACGTTCGTAATCTTCTGGCTGGCCGGCTTGTTCCTTCTCCCCCGGTTCTACGTCTACCATCAGGAAACGATCGTCGGCTCGCCCGAAGACCGCGCATGGATCGAGCGCGAGGCGAGGGTCCGGTCGATTATTCTCACCCCCGCGATGCTGGTCGTATGGATCCTCGGCCTGATGCTTGCCTTTGATATCGGTGTGTGGGGGCAAGGCTGGTTTATGGCGAAGCTCGCGTTGGTGATCGCTCTCAGTGGTTATCAGGGATGGCTTGGCCATTACGGCAGGAAGCTCGCGAGCGGTGAGCGTCCACTCTCTGGGCGGGCGGTGCGGATGATCAATGAGATTCCGGGAATCGCCGCGGCGCTGATCGTCGTCTTGGTGATCGTCCGTCCTTTTTGACCGTTTCGGCGCAGCTGCTCCTCGGGACCAATTGACAGCGGGGGCGGCGAGACATACCTGAAGCGCCGACGGCTCCCGGCCAGTCTCCCATTTGCCGGCAATCCGTTCCTCAAGAAGCGGCGTCCTGCCGCTCCGCGCTTTGTCCTGAAGCCAGCCTATCTCCCCAAGAAAAGACCACTTTATGCATTTGAAAGAACTGAAGAAGAAACCCCCCGCCGAGCTCGTGGCAATGTCCGAGGAGATGGGGGTCGAAGGCGCATCGACGATGCGCAAGCAGGACCTCATGTTCTCGATCCTGAAGATCCAGGCCGAGAACGGGGTCGAAATCATGGGTTCGGGCACCATCGAGGTGCTAAACGACGGGTTCGGATTCCTCCGCTCGCCCGAAGCAAATTACCTCGCCGGTCCTGACGACATCTACGTCGCGCCGTCGATCGTGCGCCGCTTCGGCCTGCGCACCGGCGACACGATCGAGGGCGAGATCCGCGGGCCCAAGGAGGGTGAGCGGTATTTCGCGCTGACCCGCGTAACGCAGATCAATTTCGACGATCCCGAAACCGTCCGTCACCGCGTCAATTTCGATAACCTGACACCGCTTTATCCGGACGAGAAGCTGAAGCTCGATACGCTCGATCCGACGATTAAGGACAAGTCGGCGCGAGTGATCGACATCGTCGCCCCGCTTGGCAAGGGCCAGCGCGCGTTGATCGTCTCTCCACCGCGCACGGGCAAGACCGTGCTTCTGCAGAACATCGCCCGCGCAATCACTGATAATAATCCAGAGGTGATCCTCATCGTCCTGCTGATCGACGAGCGGCCGGAAGAGGTCACCGACATGCAGCGCTCGGTCCATGGCGAGGTCATCTCCTCGACTTTCGACGAGCCTGCGTCACGCCACGTCCAGGTCGCCGAAATGGTGATCGAAAAGGCCAAGCGTCTGGTCGAGCACAAGAAGGATGTCGTGATCCTCCTCGATTCGATCACGCGCCTCGGCCGCGCGTACAACACCGTCGTTCCGAGTTCCGGCAAGGTGCTGACCGGTGGTGTCGACGCCAATGCGCTGCAGCGGCCCAAGCGCTTCTTCGGCGCTGCCCGCAACATCGAGGAAGGGGGCTCGCTCTCGATCATCGCCACTGCTCTGATCGACACCGGGTCAAAGATGGACGAAGTCATCTTCGAGGAGTTCAAGGGTACCGGCAACAGCGAAATCGTGCTCGATCGGAAGGTCTCCGACAAACGCATTTTCCCGTCGCTCGACGTCGGCAAGTCCGGCACGCGCAAGGAAGAGTTGCTGGTCGACCAGAACGTGCTCACCAAGATGTGGGTGCTGCGCCGGATTCTGATGCAGATGGGCACGGTCGACGCGATGCAGTTCCTTCTCGACAAGATGAAGGACGCCAAGTCCAACGAGGACTTCTTCGCCTCGATGAATCAGTAGCGGTCCGAGAGGCGCGGCATGCCAGTCGGCATGTTCAATTTTGCCGATGTCTTCACCGCCGCGGGACTCCTGACGCTCGGTCAGGTGATCCTTATCGATCTGACCATGGCCGGCGATAACGTCGTGATCATCGGCACGCTGACGTCGGGGCTTCCGGCGCGCGATCGACGCAAGGTGATCTCCCTCGGCGTCGGCCTGGCGCTTGTCTTCCTGCTCAGCTTCGCCCTCGTCGCGACGCAGCTGCTCAAAGTCACTGGCCTGCTTTTCGCCGGCGGCCTGCTGCTGCTCTGGGTGGCCTACAATATGTACCGCGAGCTTCGGCCGGCGCCCGACGTCACCGCCGACGATCCTCTCACCCCCGCAGTCGAGGGCCCACCGGCGAGCAAGACGTTTCTCAAGGCTGCGATCCAGGTCACGATCGCCGACCTGTCCATGAGCCTCGACAATGTGCTCGCCGTTGCAGCCGCGGCGCGACAGCATCCCGCGGTGCTGTTCATCGGCCTCGCGCTGTCCGTGACCTTCATGGGCGTCGCTGCGAGCTTCGTTGCACGGTTGATCCACCGCTATCATTGGATCGCGTGGGCGGGGCTTGTGATGATCCTCTACGTCGCCCTCAGGATGATTTACGAGGGTTGGATGGGTGGCGAGCAGGTGCTGGGCTTGAGAAGCGTGCTCGGGCTCGCGTAGGACCGTATCATGGACATCGCGAGCTTCATCACGCCCGCAGCGATTGCTGCGCTCCTTGAGATCCTGATGATCGATATCGTGCTGGCCGGCGATAATGCGATCGTGGTCGGCGCGCTCGCAGCGGGCCTGCCCTCGGACCAGCGCAAGAAGGTGATCATGATCGGCGTGCTGGCCGCGCTGGTGTTGCGGATCGTCTTCGCGCTCCTCGTCAGCCAGCTCCTGCAGATCGTCGGACTCGTTCTTGCGGGCGGTATCCTGCTGCTGTGGGTCGCCTGGAAGATGTACCGTGAGCTGCGCAGCGAAGAGGACAATCCGGAGATCCCTGGCGACGAGCGCTCGGGCATGCGGCCGGCGCGGACCTTCGCCAGCGCCGCCTGGGGCGTCGCCGTCGCCGACATCAGCATGAGCCTCGACAATGTGCTCGCAGTCGCGGGTGCAGCTCGAGATCATCCCTGGATCCTTGTGTTCGGCCTCGTGCTGTCCGTCATCCTCATGGGGGTCGCAGCAAACGTCATCGCCAAATACATCGAGCGCTACCGCTGGATCGCCTGGGTTGGTTTGATCGTTATTTTGTGGGTAGCGCTGAAGATGATCTGGGAAGGCGCCGCGCATGTGGCGCCGGTGATCGCGCCGATCTTCGGCTGAACAGATGGACACGATTTTCGCGGTGTCGAGCGGCCGCCCGCCGGCGGCGATTGCGGTCATCCGGATGAGCGGTCCCGGGGCGCATGAGGCGGGGAGGCGGATTGCCGGTTCATTGCCGGAGCCGCGCACAGCAGCGCTGCGCGAGCTCAGACATCCAGCTTCTGGTGAGCTGCTCGACCAAGCGCTGGTCCTCCGCTTCGATTCTCCGGCGAGTTCTACTGGCGAAGATGTGGTGGAATTTCAATGTCATGGCGGTCGTGCGGTGGTCGATGCCGTGCGCTCTGCGCTCAGCCTTCTCGAGGGACTGAGGGCCGCCGAACCTGGCGAATTCACCCGCCGCGCCTTTGAGAATGGCCGCATCGACCTCACTGAAGCGGAAGGTCTCGCGGACCTCATCGAGGCGGAAACCGAAAGCCAGCGCAGGGCCGCGCTCGCGCTGGCCGAAGGCGGCCTCAAGACGCAGATCGACGAGTGGCAAACGCGTCTGCTGACGTTGTCCGCCGAGGCTGAGCTGGCCATCGACTATGATGAGAACGACCTGGCGACCGATCCGGCACTCGCGCGTGAATGCGAAGCGCTCGCGGGCGAATTGCGGGAATGGCTCGAACGGCCCAGAATCGAGCCGTTGAAGGACGGGGTTCGAGTGGTGATAGCGGGCCCGCCCAATGTTGGAAAATCTAGCCTTATCAATGCAATAACTGGAACGGAGCGGGCGATCGTCAGCGGCGTTCCGGGAACCACGCGCGACCATATCGATGTGTCGCTTTCCCTCGCTGGAGTGCCGATCTTGCTCACCGATACCGCCGGCCTGCGTGATGCACAGGATCAGGTTGAGGCGATTGGTGTCGCGCGCGCCGCCGCCCTCGTCGAGGCCGCCGATGTGCTCGTCTGGCTCGGCGAGGCCAGTCGGGCGCCCGAGCATCCGCGGCTGATTTCGGTGCATCCGAAGGCGGATTTACCGGAGCGGCGAAAGCCGCCTGCAGGGTCCCTGCCGGTTTCGTCAATGACCGGTGACGGCGTAAGCCCGCTATTGGAACGGATCGATGCCCTCGCGAGAAGCTTGCTTCCGGCCGAAGGCGCAATCGCGCTCAACCGCCGCCAGGCGGAACAGATCGGCGAATCCGCCGAGGCGCTCGGGGCCGCTGCGGCCGCGTCCGATTGCGTGCTTGTCGCGGAAAGTCTGCGGCAGGCGCGCAGCGCGTTCGACCGACTGACGGGCAGGGCCGGGGTCGAGGACGTGCTCGACGCCTTGTTCCACCGCTTCTGTCTCGGCAAATAGTTCCACGTGAAACATTGATGCGCTAAGCGCACTTTGATGTTCGACGTTCTGGTAATCGGCGCCGGTCACGCCGGGTGCGAAGCTGCGGCTGCCGCGGCGCGACGGGGAGCGCGGGTCGGCCTGCTGACATTCCGCGTTGAGGATGCCGGGCAGATGTCGTGCAACCCGTCGATTGGCGGCGTTGGCAAGGGTCATCTCGTACGCGAGCTCGATGTGTTCGATGGGCTGATGGCGCGCGCCGCGGATCGCGCAGCAATTCACCGGCGGATGCTCAATCGCAGCAAGGGCCCCGCCGTGTGGGGGCCCCGCGTCCAGGCCGACCGACAACTCTATCAAGGCGCGATTGCCGCCCTGCTGCGCGAGAACGGCGTGCGGATCGTCATCGCTGAAGCATTGCGTCTGATCGTCCGCGGGGGCCGTGTCGCGGGAGTGGAAACGAGCTCGGGCGTGGTCCTGTGCCGCGCATTGGTCGTGGCGACGGGCACGTTTCTGGACGCGCGGATGTTCATTGGCGGGGAGGTATTCGAGGGCGGTCGGAGTGGGGAGCGCGCTTCGACCGCACTTGCCCAGCAGATCCGCGAGGTGGGCCTGGGCCAGGGCCGGCTAAAAACTGGAACCCCCCCGCGGCTCGATGGGCGCACCATCGACTGGAGCCGACTTGAAGGGCAGCCCAGCGATTCGCACGGGTGGACCATGTCCGCGCTCGACGATCGCGCCGGTCAGCCGCAGCTCAGCTGCGCTATCGTCCGAACGAATGCGCGCGGGCACGATATCATCCGCGCGAATTTCGACCGCTCGCCTTTGTTCGCCGGCGCCATAGGCGGTCGAGGGCCGCGCTATTGCCCCTCCATCGAAGACAAGGTGAAGCGCTTTCCCGAACGCGATTCACACCAGATATTCCTCGAACCCGAGGGTTTGAACGACTTTGTCGTATACCCGAACGGGATTTCAACTTCGCTTCCTGTGGACGTTCAAGTGCGGTTCGTGCGCAGTCTCGACGGGTTAGAGCGTGTGGAGATCGTTCGGCCCGGCTATGCCGTTGAATATGAGTTCGTCGATCCGCGGCAGCTGAATGCCACGCTTGAAGTGCGGGAGCTTCCCGGTCTGTTTTTGGCGGGCCAGATCAACGGCACCACGGGTTACGAGGAAGCTGCGGCACAGGGCCTGGCCGCCGGGCTGAATGCGGCTTCGCGCGCGCTCGATCTGAGAGAGGTTCGCTTCGACCGCCGGACCAGTTACATCGGCGTAATGGTCGATGACCTAACTCTCCAGGGCGTTACGGAGCCGTATCGGATGATGACGGCACGCGCGGAGTTCCGGCTTTCACTTCGCGCCGATAATGCGACCACGCGGCTTGGCGAAGCTGCGTTGGAGGCCGGATGCGTGGGGCAACGGCGCCAGATGCAGATCGAGAACCATTTCGCTTTGCGTTCGAGCAAAGCCTGGGCCTCTACCGATGAAGGCCGGGCTGACGCGCTTTACGCGCCGTACATCCAGCGCCAGCAACGGGAGTGGGAAGTCGTCCGGCGTGACTCGCGCGTATGGCTGCCGGCCGGGCTTAATTTTGGTGACATTCCGGGTCTCTCGAATGAGATGGTCGAGCGCCTGCGCTTGGCACGGCCGGAAACCTTGAGCCAG
Organism: Sphingomicrobium sp.; assembly: GCA_039933195.1. Lineage (GTDB taxonomy): Bacteria > Pseudomonadota > Alphaproteobacteria > Sphingomonadales > Sphingomonadaceae > Sphingomicrobium. The sequence continues at coordinate 12,927 of JBDTON010000145.1, forward strand.
GCGTCGCGCGTGCCGGGGGTGACGCCAGCGGCGCTTTCGGCGCTCTACGTTGCGGCCAGTCGTCCCGTCGCATCATGATCGATTCGCTTGAACAGGCCGCAAAGCGACCTGTTTCACGTGAAACATTCAAACGGCTAAAAACTTACGTCGAGCTACTGAAGACTGGCTCCGGTCGCCACAATCTCGTCTCGTCAGCCAGTCTCGAGCACATCTGGGATCGGCACATCCTCGATTCGGCGCAACTTCTCCGCTGCGAACCGCATCCGGGTGCTTCCTGGGTGGACGTTGGCTCGGGCGCCGGACTGCCTGGAGTCGTCATTGCGTGTCTCGCAGAAGGCGACGTCACGCTGGTTGAACCCCGCCGGCTCCGAGCCGAGTTCCTGCGAGACACCGTGCTCGCGCTGAATCTTCATGCTAAGGTCGAGTGCCGCAGAATCGAGCGCGTTATCGGCCGCTTCGACGTGATTACGGCCCGTGCCGTGGCTCCGCTGCCGAAGTTCATCGAAATGTCCCACCACCTGTCCACAGAAAAGACAGTCTGGGTCCTTCCGAAGGGGCGCAGCGCGCAATCGGAACTGGTCGAAGCCGAGCGCGCGTGGCAAGGTGTGTTCCACGTGGAACAGAGCGTTACCGGCGCGGATTCAGGGATCATCGTCGGAACGGGGGTAAAGGCGAAGACAAGATGATGCGCATCGCCGTGGCCAATCAGAAGGGCGGGGTCGGTAAGACGACCACTGCGATCAACCTTGCGACGGCGCTCGCTGCGATCGGCACACGCGTGCTCCTCGTAGACCTCGACCCACAAGGCAATGCCTCCACCGGACTTGGAGTCGGCCAATCGCAGCGATTGCGTTCGAGCTACGACGTGCTGATCGGCAGCGCGTCTGTCGTTGAGTCTGCTGTGGCGACGCGTGTGCCGCGGCTGGACCTTCTTCCGGCGACGGTCGATCTTTCGGGCGCGGAAGTCGAAATGGTCAGTCTCGAGGACCGGGCCCACCGTCTCGACAAGGCACTCGCCGCCGCGGCGGCGCGGTGGGATATTTGCCTGATCGACTGCCCGCCGTCGCTGGGACTGCTGACCGTCAATGCCCTCGTCGCCGCGCGGCACGTCCTGGTGCCGCTGCAATGCGAATTCTTCGCCCTTGAGGGCCTTAGCCAGCTTCTTCAGACGGTCGAGCGAATCCGCACGGCGTTCAATCCCGAGCTATCAATCCTGGGCATCGCGCTGACAATGTTTGATCGCCGTAACAATCTCTCTCAAGCCGTCGCCGAGGACGTACGCGCTTGTCTTGGCGCGGTAGTGTTCGACACCATCGTGCCGCGCAATGTCCGGCTGTCGGAAGCGCCGAGCCATGGCCTGCCAGCACTGATCTACGATCTCAAGTGTCCAGGTTCCGAAGCGTATGTGCGGCTCGCGCGCGAGCTCATCGGGCGGTTGCCGCAAGTGGCTGAGGCCGCATGAGCACGGATAGGCCAGGCAAAGGATTAGGAATGGGGTTGTCGGCGCTGCTCGGGGACGCCCGTCCTGGCGCGGGCGACGAGCAGTCAGCCGGGCGCGGCGGCGTGCGTGAGATCGAGATCGGACGGATCCGCCCCAACCCCAACCAGCCGCGGATCCAGTTCAGTGAACAGTCGATCGACGAACTTGCCGACTCCATCGCTGAGCGCGGCGTCCTCCAGCCAATCCTGCTTCGGCCGCACGGCGACGGGGAGGGCTTCGAAATCATCGCCGGCGAGCGCCGCTGGCGGGCGGCGCAGCGGGCGCGGCTGCATACGATCCCGGCCATCGTGCGCGAGATCGACGAAGCCGCGACCGCTGAGTTGGCGCTGATCGAGAATATCCAGCGCGAGGATCTCAACGCGATCGAGGAAGCCGAGGGGTACAAGCAGCTGATCGAGCGGCATGGCCACACGCAGGAAAACGTTGCCAAGATCGTCCACAAGTCGCGCAGTCACGTGGCTAACCTACTGAGATTACTGGATCTGCCAGAATTCGTGCGCCAATCGCTATTGAAAGGCGATATCAGCATGGGGCACGCGCGAGCCGTTGCAACCGCCCCTGATCCGGAGGCGCTGGCCAAGGAAATCGTCCGCAAGGGGCTGTCCGTGCGTCAGGCGGAAGAACGCGCACGACGCGAGAGGCCGGGCGCGGGCCAGGACATCGGCCGGGCGAGCGCGCGCAATTCTGCCAAGACAGTGGACGCCGATCTTGAGGCCCTCGAGAGGCAGCTCAGTGATCTTCTCGGCGTTCGCGCCAATGTCGTGCACAAGGGACAGGGCGGCTCCGTTACCCTGCATTATTCGAGCCTCGACCAACTCGACATGATCTGTCAGCGCCTCTCCGGGGAACCGATCTAGCGGCTCAGTGGCGCCGCGCCTCACGGGCGATCGCGAGCAGTTCTTCACCGAGCGCTTCGTGCTGCGGGGCAGGACTGAACATAAGGGCCCGCTCGAGCAGCCCGGCACGCTCGGAAATTCTTGCGAGACGCTCGGCGCCCCATTGCGAAAGCATCTTAGCCACGACCGGTTTATCTTTCCAAAACATGGTCTTACCGAGTGACGTCATGACAGCGTCGAGGCGTTCGCCGCGTTCGACGCGCGCGCGGGCGGGAGCGAGCATGAGCAGCCGCCGCTGGAGCGAACGAACGACCGGAATCGCCTCCGATCCCCCCGGCGGCAGCCGCGAGAGCTCGGCGGCAAGCTCGCCGACGTCGCCGGCCAGAGCAAGATCGGCAAGGCGCGAATAGTCGCCTTCGGCGGTGTCGGCGCCAACGGCGTCGATGGCCTCATGGCCGAGCTCCTTGGGAGCATGCGGCGAGGCGTCGATGAACAGCGCAAGCTTTTGCAGCTCCTGGGCAACGATAGCCTGATCGTTGCCGCATTCGGCCGCGAGACGCGATGCGATCGGCGAAGCCACTTTGAGCCCGACCCTGCGCGCCAGTTCGATCACCATCCGTTCTGCATCCTGGCCTTCGGGAAGATAGGCCGCGAAGGCCAGCGCCTGGGGAGACGCCTCCGTCAGCTTGAGCAGTCCCGAGGTCTTGCGCAGCGCGCCGGCGATTGCGATCACGGGGCTCTCGCCGGCTGCCATCTCGAGCGCAGCTTGGACGCCGGCGAGGATTTCGTCGCCCGCGGGCTCGATCCAGATCGCGCGCGGCCCCCCGAACAGGCTCATCGCCCCGGCTTCGTCGGCGAGCGAAGCGGGATCCGACTTCACGGCCCCCGCCGCGACGAGGAACTTAGTCGCGCCCAGCGCCTCAATCAGCCGCTGCCCAAGGCCGCGGGACTGCGCGTCGTCAGGTCCGTGGAAGAGATAGAAACGAACCTCAGGGTTCGGCTGGTCGACCGCCCGGTTGATCGATTGCTTGCTGGCCTTCACTTCGCGGGCTGGGTTCGGCGGGCGTACAGCGCGAGACGCGTGACAATCTGCTCAGCGACGATGTCTGACAACTGCTCGAGCGCGGTCTGCTCCGCCGCGACGGTTGCATATTCAGAGCTGACGATATCGATTCCGGCGTCCGACCCGGCGGTCGCGTCAAGCAGCACTGTTCCCCTCGGCAAGCTGACGAGCTGATACCGCGCGCGGAGCGTCCGCCGCTCTTGAGTCGCCGCCCGGTCCCCGCGAAGACCGAACGAAGTAATGTTGTCGTCGAGCGTGACGTCGAGCCGGTATTGCGGAGAGCCCTTTCCGGACGCCCCCAGGCGGTCGAGCAGCTTATTGCGAACCAGCCAACCCGATTGGCCCGTGATCGGCGAGACCTCGATCACGCGCAAAGTCGCCGCCACCGGGCTGCCGCGTCCGCCGCCGTACAACGGCTGCAGCCCGCACCCCGGCAGCGTCAGGAAGGCGGCGATGAGGACGCGACGGCGCATCATGCGACGATATTCACCAGCCTGTCGGGAACGACAATGACTTTGCGTGGGCTTGCTCCGCCGAGCTGCCGCTGGACCTTGTCGGAAGCCAGCGCAAGCGCTTCGGCCGCGGCACGGTCGAGGCCGCGGGGCGCTGTCAGCGTATCGCGCAGCTTGCCGTTGACCTGGACCGCGAGAGTCACTCGATCATCGACCAGCAAAGCCGCGTCGAACGTCGGCCAACCGGCGTCCGCGACCATCCCCTCGGCACCGAGCAGCGCCCAGCACTCTTCCGCGAGGTGCGGAGCCATCGGAGCGATCAGTAGAATGAGCATCCGAACGGCTTCGGAGCGCGTGCCGGACGGCTTCGCCTTCTCAATCGCAGTGACCAGCTCGTATAGCTGAGCGACCGCCTTGTTGAACTGCAGGGCGTCGATCGCCTCACCCACCGCGGCGATGGTCCGGTGGACCTTGCGCTTGAGCGCGTCGTCGTCGCCCTTTCCGTCACCGCTGCTGCTCGCGAGTCGCCACACGCGCTGGACGAACCGTGATGCGCCCTCGATTCCCGCCTCCGACCATTCGAGATCGCGCTCGGGCGGGCTGTCAGAAAGCATGAACCAGCGCACCGCGTCGGCGCCATACTTGGCAAGGATCGGCTCCGGATCGACCGTGTTGCGCCGCGACTTGGACATTTTCTCCACTCGCCCGGGCATCACGGGTTCGCCATTTTCGATATGGACCCAGTCGTCGCCGTCGCGCCGCACCTCGTCGGGGCTCAACCAGCTGCCGTCCCCGGCGCGATAGGTCTCGTGAGTCACCATCCCCTGGGTGAACAGGCCCTTGAACGGCTCCGCCATCGAGATCTTGCCCAAGCGCTGCAGCGCCCGAGTCCAGAAGCGCGCGTAAAGCAGGTGCAGGATCGCATGCTCGACCCCGCCGATATATTGCGCGACCGGCAGCC
>JBDTON010000146.1:0-9941 GCA_039933195.1 Sphingomicrobium sp.
GTTCTGGCCCCTCCCGAAAGACGCCTAGGGTCAGCTTTGGGTCGAAAGCGGACATGCCCGAAATGAGCAGCACGCAAGACTTCGGGAAGTCGAACTGATAATGGACGGCTAGCGGGCCCGGACTCTGTAGGTCGCTGTATCGTTGTGTGGAATCCGGGCTTTGAAGCGGGAGAGGCCGATGGTGAAGCCGGTGAAATTCGCGCACGTCGTCTACATGACACGGCGCTTCGATGAGATGATCGCCTGGTACCGCAATGTTTTCGAAGCTGAAGTCGTTTACGAAAATCCAGCTCTCGCATTCCTTACTTATGACGACGAGCACCACCGGTTTGCTTTCGCCAATCTAGACATTCTGAAGCCCGGCGAGACCTCTCGCGATGGCCGAGGCGAAATAGGCGTCAACCACGTCGCATACACGTACAGAAATGTGGCGGATCTGCTCAACACCTACGCACGGCTAAGGCGCGATGGAATACAGCCCTATTGGCCAGTCCACCACGGAACCACGCTCTCCCTCTATTACGCTGATCCCGACGGTAATCGGATGGAGTTCCAGGTCGATTGCGGGACGGTCGAGGAGGCAACCGCGCTCATGCGAACGCCTGCCTTCGCCGACAATCCCGTCGGTGTGTTGTATGATCCCGACGCATTGCTCGACCGGTTTGAGGCCGGAGAGCAAGAAGAGACTCTGCTTGCGATGCCGGCTGGGCCGCCTTCGCCAATTCCGGCCGCCCACGGTATGACCTGACCCAGCCAGTTATGGCTGGCCGGCTAATGTCCGCAATGGGTCGAAAGCGGACATTAGCGTTGTTGGTCAATCGGCTTTCTGCGAGCCAGCTTCGCACCGATGAGTAAGCCGACCCATGTTGCGACGAAGAACGGCACCCACATCAGCGGAATGCCCATGCCAGTCTGCCCATCGACTGGGTCAGTCGGTCGAATGGTCGCCAACATCCCGACAGCTGTGAACGCCGTCGCCTGTAGGAGCGCGAGCGTCGCTCTCCTTGCGACCGCTGTGGGTGCGCCGAGCATGATGCTTGCGACGAACACAACAGCGATCATCAAGAGAAAGTATTGTAGCTCGGTGGTCGCGTCGGCGGTGGTCATGTCGCATTACCCCTACGGTCAGTATTGCACTTCCGCAGCAAGCTTGGAATGTCCGCAATGGGTCGAAAGCAGACGTCCGACAGTCTCCGCGCCCACCTTGCGGTCAGGCGCCGTCGGCGGCAGTAACTCCGCTTGCGAAGGGAACCGCGGATGAGCCTGATCGCCGACTTGAAATCGCTCGAACCCTCGCAGCGCAGCGCGATCTGGGCGAGCTATCTCGGGTGGACCCTCGACGCGTTCGACTTCTTCCTTCTCGCCTTCATGCTGTCGGCAATTGCGAAAGAGTTCGGCACCGACGTCAAGGCGGTCACCGTCGCGATCATGTTGACGCTCGCCGCGCGTCCCTTCGGCGCACTGTTCTTCGGCATCCTCGCCGATCGCTTCGGGCGGCGTCCGATATTGATGATCGTCATCGTCGCCTTTTCCGTTTTCTCGGCGCTTTCGGGTTTCGCGCGGTCGCCGACCGAGCTGTTCGTCATCCGCACCCTGTTCGGCTTCGCCATGGGCGGCGAATGGGGGATCGGCGCCAGCCTGGTCATGGAGACGATTCCGGCCAAGCTTCGCGGGCCTGTGTCGGGCCTTCTCCAGAGCGGCTATCCGTCCGGCTATTTCATCGCCAGCCTCGTCTATTTCGCTCTGTTCGACCGGATCGGGTGGCGCGGCATGTTCTTCGTCGGGATCGCTCCGGCGCTACTCGTTTTCCTGATCCGAATGCACGTCGAGGAAAGCCCGGCCTATCTCGTGCGCAAGGCCAAGGCGCGCGCCAATCCGTTCGCCGAGCTCGCCCGCAACTGGAAGATCGCGCTGTACATGATCGTGCTGATGACCGCGTTCAATGCGTTCAGCCACGGCACGCAGGACCTCTATCCGACCTTCCTGCAGAAGCAGCATCACTTCGACACGAAGCTTACCGGCACCCTCACCGCAATCATGAACGTCGGCGCGATCGTCGGCGGAATCGCGTTCGGGATCTGGTCGGAAAGGATCGGGCGAAAGCGCGCGATCATCATCGCCTGCGGGCTCGCTCTGCCGGTGCTTCCGCTGTGGGCATTCAGCTCAACCCCCCTTCTCCTCGGGATCGGCGCTTTCCTGATGCAAGTGGCGGTGCAGGGCGCATGGGGCATCGTGCCCGTGCACCTGAACGAACTTTCTCCCGGAGCCGTGCGCGCGATGTTCCCGGGCTTTGCCTATCAGCTCGGCAATTTGCTGATGTCGCGCAACGTCGTCTTCCAGGCCGGAATCGCGGAGAGCCGCGGAGACGATTACGCCTTCGCGCTTGCCCTGTTCGGCGGCGTGACGGCGGTGATCATCGCCGTCTGGACCGCGTTCGGCCCGGAACGCAAGCACGCCGACTTTCTGGCCGAAGCGAGGGCGGCTCACGAGTGAAGGGCAAAAAAAACTTCAGCCGTTCAAAGCGTTTGTATGCTGCAGGACAAAGGCGCTTCAATGCCCGGTTATCAGGGAACCGCCGACCGCCCCGATAAGGCCAAGGCGATCGCGGCAGTGGTCGCGGTCCACGCGGCCCTCGCCCTCATCATTCTGTCGGGACTCAACGTGAGAAACGTCCGCCAGGCCGTCGAGCGGCTGACGACCGTCGATATCCGCGAACCGCCGCCTCCCCCGCCCGTGCCGCCGCCGCCCGCGCACAAGCCGCAGCAGATGAAGAAGCCCGCGGGCGCCCCGGCACCGAAGGCGGAGCCCTCACCGATCGTCGCTCCGCAGCCGCGGTTCCCAGTCCCATCGCCCATCCCGGCCGCCAGGGTCGCCGGCGCCGGGAGCGCCTCGACGTCTGGCGCCGGAAGCTCCGGAAACGGCACCGGCGCCGGCGGCTCGGGATATGGTCCCGGCGGTGGAGGCTATGGCGATTACTCGCGCTTCACTCCGGCGCGGCGAATCAGCAAGATTCCGGACTTCGAATATGGCAGGCTTTCCGCGACCGGCGTGCAAAGCGGAAGGACTGGCGTTACCATCCTCGTCAACCGCGACGGCAGCGTTTCAAATTGCCGAATTGCGCGATCGAGCGGCTATCCGGCGATCGACGCCCTGATGTGCCAATTGACCGTGCAATATGTGCGCTTCCTTCCCGCGCGCGATCCGGACGGGCGGCCAGTGACGCAAGACATCACCTTCTTTCCCGATTGGCACCGGCGCTGAGGTTTAGCGGCTGGCGCTCGCCACCGTTCCGGCGCTGCTCTGGAGGGTCGCGAGCCGCTCCGCGTCGCGACCATAGACGTCGTCGAAATAGGCGATCGACGAGCCATTCGCGTCGGGCATCGCGGTCAGATAGGTGATGTAGACCGGCACCGGAGTCTTGAGCGGCACCATTTCCTCGGTTCCCGCGCCTTCCCATTGCAGGTCGTAGCCGAACAGCCAGCGTCCCAGCCGCGCCGCATCCTCAAGCCGAACGCACCCGCCGCTGTAGAGTCGCGATGCCTCGGTGAAGAGCTCGCGCTCGGGATTGTCGTGGAGATAGACGCCGGCGGCGTTGGGGAACATGAACTTCATCCGCCCCATCGAATTGTGCGATCCCGGAAGCTGCCGCATAAACACTTCGGTCTTGCCCGCCACCACCGCTTTCCAGTCGACCGTCGTCGGATCGATGATCTGCGCGTCCGGGCTCCAGTCGGACAGCACCTGGTATCCGAGGTCGTCGAGATAGCGCATGCCCTGCTTCAACACCTTGGGCGCGATGCGCTCGGCGGCGAGGTCGGGAGGCACGAACCAATAGGGATTGAGGCTGGCGAAGCGGACGTACGCGGTGATCATCGGAGTCGGATATTTGGGCTTGCCGACCACGACGACCATCGAGTCGGCCTGCTTGCCGTTTTCGTAGGTGTAGAGCCGCTGCTGCGCGGCATTGACGAGGATATAGCGCTGCTTGCCCGCGGGAAGCGTCCGCGCGCGCTCGAGGTTGACGCTGAGCAGCTGCCGCTCGTGATCGCTGGCGTAGCCATGGTTGGCGAGCGCGTGGCGAAGCTCGCCGTACATCGGGTTCATCCAGCCGAGATCGCGCACATAGGCTGAAAGCGACGGCGCATTGGCTGCTCCGAGCAGCGCCGCGAGGGCCGACGGCGGTGCCGGCCTCAGCGCGGCATCGACGTACAGGATGCCGAGCCCCGGATCCCGCCTCAGGTCGCTCACATAAGCGACGAACGCCTCCGACAATGCGCGGTCAGCGGCGTCGACGTCCTTCTTCTGGCCGCCGCGCGCGGCTTCGAGCGCGTGCTGCAGCGAGGCGACGTGATATTTGTCCGGGTTCAGGCCGTCCAGGCTGGCGGTTCCGAGCAGCGAGACGAGCTGCTCGGCGGCATCGCCGGCCGAAGTGGCGAGCCACAACGGAGCGCCGTTCCGCGCGCTATAGAAATCGCCCACGGTTTGGCTGGCCGGCCGGGAAACGGCGGGCGCCGGCCCTGCCGCCGCGTGCGCGGACGACATCGGTGCCGCGACGAGCAGAACGCTCAGCGCGGCACCGGATACTCTCTGACAAAAGTGCACCGGCGTTTCGCCGGTGCACAAGTTACGCAAACGTTTCACATTCTCTCCAATCAAAGGGGTTCCGATCAAAGTCCCGCTTTGATGGGTCCCGTTAGCCGCGCTCGCCGCTTCCCATCGGAGCCGGAGCCGCCATCGGGGGCGGAGGCGGAGCTGCTGACGGGCCACCGGCATAATATTGCCCGTTGTAGACATATCCGTCCACCACGCCGTCATTGTTGCGATCGGCCCAGACCGCGCCGGCAAGACCGCCGACCGCAGCGCCGATCACCGCGCCCTGAAGGATGCTGACGCCCGGAATCACCGCTCCGGCCGCTGCGCCAAGAGCCGCGCCGCCGAGAGCGCCGGTCAGGACCGAACGCGTCATCGGGTCGTAACCCTGCGGCGTGCCCTGATAATATTGACCGTTGTAGGTGTAGCCGTCGACGTAGCCGTCATTGTTGCTGTCGGTCCACACCGCGCCGGCAAGTCCGCCGATCGCCGCGCCGACCGCGGCGCCTTCGATGGTGCTGATGCCGGGCGCGACCGCGCCGATGGCGGCTCCGCCGGCGGCGCCGACTGCCGCGCCTTCGGCAACGCGCGGATTGTTTGCGCAAGCGCTCAGCGCCACTGTGCTAGCAAGCGCTAGGGCTAGAAATTTATGCATCGCTCGTTCTCCCGTTTGTTGAGCTGCCGGACCATGCGCCGCATCCCCGGCTGCCCGGAGCGGGTGCATGTCACAGCACAGGAACGACGATTGCCGCGCATCGTTCCGCATCCGCGACAATGCTTTGGCAAGAAACGTTTGCGGCCGCGTAAAATCCTTGTTTAACTGATTGAATTCTCACCACGAACGTTGAGGCACATGAAGGCTACGATCTACCACAATCCGATGTGCGGAACCTCGCGCAAGACCCTTGAAATCCTCCGCGCCAGCGGAGCGGACGTGTCGGTCCACGAATATCTCAAGCGCCCGCCGTCGCGCGACGAGCTCAAGCGGCTCTACGATCGCGCGGGGATCCGCCCGCGCGAAGGCCTGCGGGCAAAGGAAGCGCTCGCGGAGGAGCTGGGCCTCACGCGCCCCGACGTGACCGACGACGAAATCCTCGACGCGATGATCGAGCATCCGATCCTGATCAATCGCCCGCTCGTCGAAACCCCCAAAGGCGTCCGCCTCTGCCGCCCGCAAGAGACGGTGCGGGAGATTCTGTGAATTTCCCCTGGCAATCGAGGCGAGATAGACTCGGCCCATGAGCCGGCTCGATCCGCGCCTTCTGCTCCAGGGCTATGCGACGGGCATTTTCCCGATGGCCGACAGCCGCGAAGCGGACGAATTGTTCTGGGTCGAGCCGCGCAACCGAGCGATCATCCCGCTCGACAATTTCCACGTCTCGCGCTCGCTCGGCCGGACGATCCGCTCGGGCAAGTTCACAGTCAGTCGCGACCGCGACTTCGCCGGAGTGATCGCCGCCTGCGCCGACCGCGAGGAGACGTGGATCAACGCCGAGCTCGAGCAAGCCATGCTCGCTCTGCATGGATCGGGCCACGCCCACTCGATCGAGGTGTGGAGTAACGATCGGCTGGTCGGCGGGGTCTACGGAGTGAGGCTCGGCCGAGCCTTTTTCGGCGAAAGCATGTTCAGCCGGGTCCGCGACGCGTCGAAGGTCGCGCTCGCCTGGCTGGTCGCCCGCTTGAAGGCCGGCAATTTCACTCTGCTCGACTGCCAGTTCATGACCGAGCACCTCGCCTCTCTCGGCGCGGTGAGCGTCACCCGGGAGACCTACGTGGCGTTGTTGTCGGCGGCGCTCGGCGGCGGCGGCGGCGCTTCAGCCGCGGCATTGGTCGAGGGATTCGGCCGGGCGCCCGAAGCGCCGCCCGATTTCGCCGCGCTCGACGCATTGCTCGACGTCACCGGAGCAGCGGACGCCGGCGGTCCCGCCGGATACGTCATCTCGCAGCTCCTGGGCCACACGTCGTAGACCGGATGCTCGAGGACGTTGAGCGACGGCGATTCCTTGTAGAGCCAGCCCGAGAAGACTCGGCGCCACGCTTTGTCGGCCCCCTCGATATCGACCTGGACGAAGGCGCCCGTGAGCTTTTCTTCCTCCCACGGAGCCGTGCTTTCGCACGCTCGCAGCCGAACGAGCAGGTCCTTCCAGCGGGCCGATTGCCCCGGTCGCAGCGCGACATTCTTTACGATTCCGTTGCGCTTGTTGAGGATTCCGAGGACGGCGACACGCTGCGCCATCGGGGTCACTCCGCCCTGGCCGGCCGCCGTCACGGGCACTTTGTTCGCTGCTCGGCCGTTGGCGTTCCGCTGCTCGGCCCCGCGCCCGCAGGCGGCGAGCGCGAGCGCCAGCAACAACGGTGCGCAAGCCCTTCCCACGCTTACTCGGGGATCCACGGCTCGTAATCGCCGGTCGAAGCGGGGCGCACCTTGCCGCTGCCGAGCGCTCCATCAGGCCGGAATGCGGCCATCGTGCCGGTGAGATTGGGAGTCGGCTTCAGTTGGAACCTGCGCACCGTGGGCAGCGCCTCCGCCGGCAGGTCCTCGATCGTTCCCCTGAGCCACAGCTGCCAATCCGGCGGAGTGCGGCTGCCGTCATTGTCGCCGGCGTAAATCACCCAGCGCCGAGCGGTGTCTTTCTTGCCGCGATAATAGACGTTGCCCGCGTCGTCGCGACCGACCTCCTCGCCATGGAGACGAGTGAACAAGCCGGTGCCCCAGGTCGCGCCGTTCCACCAGGTGAATGTTCTCGACCAAAATCCCATGGGTGCGGCGCATTGCCGCAATCATCCCCTCCCCGCAAGGGACGCAGACTAACGAGGCCACTCCGCGATATCGCCGGCTTTGATCCCGAGCTCAGCCGCGCGTCCACCGCGAAGCTCGAGCACTGCCGCGATTGGCTCGCCCGAAGGCACCGGCGTTTCGTCGAGCGCCTTGGCGGTGACGATCCGGACGATCGTCCCGTCGCTGCGAATGAACAGCATATCGAGCGGGATCAGCGTGTTCTTCATCCAGAAGGCGACGTCCTGGGCCGGCTGATACGGGAAGATCATCCCGCGGTCGCCGGCGAGCGAACGCACGAACATCAGTCCCCGCTCCTGTTGCGCCGGCGTGCGCGCGACTTCGACCGTGAAGCGGTGCTCGCCGTTCGCCGAACGGATCGTCAGCGGCACCTGTTGAAGCCCCGTCTGGGCGGCCTGCTCAGCGGGCACATTTCGCGCCGGGGCCTGGGGGCTGCACGCGACGAGCACCGCCGCCGCGGCCGCGACTAGTCGAGGGAGCCGTTGCAGGGCCGAAGCTCGACCGCGGTGAGCCCCTTCCCGCTCGGCGCGATTCGCGCCTCCATCGTCTGCCCCGGCTGGAGGTCGCCGAGGTTGGCGAGCCGCACCGTTTCCATGTGCACGAACACGTCCTCGCCGCCCGAATCGTCGGGCCGCTTGAGAAAGCCATAACCGCGCACTCGGTTGAACCATTTGACCTCCACCGGCTCATATTCGCCGGCCGCATCGGCAAGCGCCTTGCGGTCCGCGCGTTCCGACGGAGGAATGGACGAGCGCACCTGCTGCGGCAAGGCCGCGCTGAGATCGATGGAAATAACCCTTTTGGCCTGGAGCCCGCGCTCCTGGCGTACTGGCACGCATTCGATAATCGCGCCTTCGGGAACGCTTCTCCGGCCGTGCTCGCGAAGTACGCTGAAGTGCAGCAGCACGTCGCCATCGAGGTCGTCGGCCACGAGAAAGCCGAAGCCCCGCGTCGCGTCGAACCATTTCACCCGGCCGATGACCGGAGGCAGTTCAGACGCGGAAGAAACGTCGTCCGAATCCATTTCGGGCCCGGCCTCCCCCTCGACAGCTCTCGTTGCTACGCGAACCACGGAGTCTCCATTAACACGCGGCGCTGTGTCGGCAAACCGACTTAAACGCAAGCTAGTGGGCGCTCTCCGAAAGTTCATCCGGGTCGACATCCGCGCCTGGCGCGAGCCCGAGGATCGCGCGCGCAAGATTGAAGCCGTGGCCGGCGCGGATCATCGCTCCCAACGCCTTCTCGCGCTCTCTTGGATCGCGCAGCGGCGAATCAGCGAACGGCCCGAACCGGCGGCGTTTCGCGAACCGCAGCGCGGCCGCAACCGCCTCCGCGTCGGCATGCTCGCGCGCGGCGGCGCCATCGTCCTCCGCCACCCCCGCTGAGCGCAGCTTCTCGAGCACGCGCCTTTTGCCATAGCCGCGGCCGGTCAGCGCTTCCGACTTCGCCAGCGCATAGGCCGCGTCGTCGATGTAGCCCAGCTCACCGAACCGCTCGGCAATGCGCACGAGATCGGGCTCGTGCGCTCCGCCCCAGCCGCGCTCGCGGATCTTGCGCGCTAGGTAAGAGCGCAACTTCGCCCGAGTGGTCGAAAAGCGGCCTACATAGCGCAGCGCAAGCTCGTTCAGCTTGCTCTCATCGAGGGGCGGCGATGCCCGGCGCGGTGCTGACCGTGTCATGACGCCGTTTTTGTGCCACAGTCTCCGACCAACAGGAAACCGGCCGCAATTGCTGCTGATGTAGACAACAACCGGGGAAGGGACGGCGTGCTCGAACGCAACGCCTCAGTAAAGAACGAGCTTGCGCCCCCGGGCGCGACCGCCACCATCGACACCCATCCGCGGCGCCTCGCCGATTTCGCAACGGTCGTCGACGCGCTCGACTATGCCGCCAAGGGCCGGCGCGGGCTCAATTTCCACGACGCTCGCGGCACGCTGACCCGCGCTTATCCCTATTCCGAGCTCCGCGAGGATGCGCTGGCACACGCGCGGCGCTTCATCGCGCTCGGAATCAAGCCAGGCGACCGGATCGCGCTCGTCGCTGAGACCGGCCCCGAGTTCGCCGCCTGCTTCTTCGGCGCAGTCTATGCCGGCGCGTGGCCGGTCCCCCTCCCGCTTCCGACGAGCTTTGGCGGGCGCGGATCCTACGTCGATCAGCTCGGAGTTCAGCTCACCAGCTCGGATCCCAAGCTGTTCCTCTATTCCGCCGAGCTGGCCGAGCTCGCAAGAGCCGCCGCCGCCACGGCCAACGTTCCGTCGCGCGAATGGGAGTCGCTGGCGAGCGAGGAAGCGCCAGCGGTTGAGCTTCCAGCGGCGAAACCCGAAGACATCGCTTACCTGCAATATTCGAGCGGCTCGACACGCTTCCCGCACGGAGTCGCGGTCACCCATGGCGCGCTTCTCGACAACCTCCGCGCGCACGGAATCGGCCTGAAAGTCGAGGAGTTCGACCGCTGCATCTCCTGGCTTCCATGGTACCACGACATGGGCCTCGTTGGCTGCCTGCTCTCGCCGGTCGCGATGCAAATGTCGGTCGATTATCTGAAGACCGAGGA
>JBDTON010000147.1:0-28351 GCA_039933195.1 Sphingomicrobium sp.
CCGCGCGCATCGCCGTCAAGCCGGGTCAGGATCACGCCGGTGAGATCGACCTCAGCCGCGAAGCCCTTGGCGACATTGACGGCGTCCTGACCCGTCAGTGCATCGACGACGAGAAGCGTCTCGGTCGGCTGCGAAGCGGCCGCGACAGCCTTCATCTCACCCATCAACTGATCGTCGACGTGGAGACGGCCCGCGGTGTCGAGCATCACCACGTCATACGCCTGCAGCTTGCCCGACTGGATCGCACGCTTGGCGATATCCACCGGCTGCTGGCCGGGGACGATCGGCAGCGTGTCGACGTTCGCCTGGCGGCCCAGCACCGCCAGCTGCTCCTGCGCAGCCGGACGAGCGACGTCGAGCGAAGCCATAAGCACGCGCTTGCGCTCGCGTTCCGAAAGCCGCTTGGCGAGCTTGGCGGTGGTGGTGGTCTTACCCGAGCCCTGCAGGCCGACCATCATGATCACCGCGGGCGGGCTGACGGCGAGGTTAAGCTCGGCCGTCTCGGCGCCCAGCATCTCGACCAGCGCGTCGTGGACGTACTTGACGACCATTTGCCCCGGGGTAACCGAGCGAAGAACTTCCTGGCCGACCGCTTTTTCGGTGACCTGCTCGACGAAATCCCGAGCAACCGGCAGAGCGACGTCGGCTTCGAGCAACGCGACTCGCACCTCGCGCATCGCCGCGCGCACGTCGGCCTCGCTGAGCGCGCCGCGCCCGCGAAGCCGGTCGAATACGCTGCCGAGCCGATCGCTCAGAGTGTCGAACATTCCAATCTCCTCAACGACGCGAGCCGCCCATATGGTGTGCCCAAACGCAAAGTGCGCCGGCGGACGAAACCTCGTCGGCCGGCGTGCACCCATGGGCGCTCACATCGATGTCTGTCCTTAGGACGCCGCGGCGCTTAGCCGCTTATGAGCGCCGGTTCAACCGCGCGGTTTGCCGCCTCCCCCTCCGCCTTTCGGCGGCCGGCCGCCGCGGCGATGGCCCTGCGCCGGTCCGCGCGGCGGCCCGCGCCGGTCGCGCTCAGGCACCCGGTCCATCGGCCGCGAGGCTTGCACCTGCTGGCGCGGACCAACCGCATAGCCTTCCTTCAAGAGCTGGGTGAAGGCTGCCCGCGTGCTCTCGGTAATCTGGTCCTGAAGCTGCTTGGGGAGATCGGCGAAGGTCACGTTGGGATGGATCGCCTGGACGTCGCGCAACAGCTGGTTGGGAAGGCCGCCCGACGCCTTCTTCAGCGCAGCGACCGCATCGAGGATCGCCGAGAAGATGATCGATTGCATGACGTCGTTCGCGGCTCTTGGCATGTTCGTCAGCCCTTCCGCTGGTGGACTTGGCCCCGGCCGCTCCCTAAGTCACGCGCCCGATGCGGCGGCACTTCCACAAGATGCATGGTCTCGGCAACGATTTCGTGATCGTCGACGCCCGAAAGGAGCCGTTCGACATGACGCCGGCGCTCGCCAAAGCGATTGCGCATCGCCGCACCGGGGTGGGCTGCGATCAGCTGATCGTGCTCGAGCCGAGCGACACTGCCCATCTCAAAATGCGCATCTGGAACAGCGACGGCGGCGAGGTCGAAAGCTGCGGCAATGCCACCCGCTGCGTCGTCCAACTCACTGGGGCGACGAGCATCGACACTGCGGCCGGGGTGCTTCAGGGCGAAAATCTCGGGACCGAAGTTGAGGTGAGCATCGGCGAGCCTCGCTTCGGCTGGGACGAGATCCCCCTC
Organism: Sphingomicrobium sp.; assembly: GCA_039933195.1. GTDB lineage: Bacteria > Pseudomonadota > Alphaproteobacteria > Sphingomonadales > Sphingomonadaceae > Sphingomicrobium. Next base: position 1,727 of record JBDTON010000147.1, read on the forward strand.
GCCTATGCGATGGACACGGCCGCTCTGCCGATGGCGTGGGACGGCCTCGATCACCCGTTCGCGGTGAACGTCGGCAACCCCCACCTCGTTTTCTTCGTCCCTGACGCTCGTGAAGTGCCGCTGCAGGAACTCGGACCGAGGATCGAGAACGACCCGGCGTTCCCCGAGCGAATCAACGTCAACGTCGGAACCTATGTTCACGGCCGGTTGAAATTGCGGACCTTCGAGCGCGGCGCAGGCGAGACCCTCGCCTGCGGGACCGGAGCCTGCGCCAGCGCGGTTGCCGCAATTGTCACGAAACGCGCCCAGTCGCCGGTGAGGGTCGACATGACCGGCGGCAGCCTGGTGGTCGAATGGGCTCCCGGCCAGCCGATCCGTATGCGCGGGTCGGCGACCCACGTGTTCACCGGAGAGCTCGACCTCGAGGCGCTGCAATGAGCGTCCAGACGATCACGCTCGGCTGCCGCCTCAATTTTGCCGAGGCCGAGACGATCGCTCGAACCGCGCCGCCTAATGAGGACTGGGTGGTCGTCAACAGCTGCGCCGTCACCAACGAAGCGGTGCGACAGACCCGCCAGGCGATCCGCCACGCAAGCCGCCGGCGTCCGAGCGCCAGGATCCTCGTCACGGGTTGCGCCGCCGAGCTCGACCGACGCTCATTCCAAGCGATGCCCGAAGTCAGCCGAGTGGTGGGCAATTCGAACAAGCTGCACGCATTCGGCACTGGCGCCATGACGCCGGTGCCCGCCGGCTTGCTGCATCGCGTGAAGAGCTTCGTCGCGGTGCAGACCGGGTGCAACCATCGCTGCACTTTCTGCTCAATCTGGCAGGCCCGCGGAGCCAGCGTCTCGCTGCCCTTCGAAGCCATCCGTGACGCGATCGCGCGCGAGATCGACCGCGGAGCGAAGGAGATCGTCCTCACCGGCGTCGACATCACCGATTATGCCGGCGGGCTCGGCAGGCTGTGCCAGCGCCTGCTCGCCGCCGAGCCGCGCCTGCAGCGGCTGCGGCTGTCATCGCTCGACGGAGTGGAAATGGACGACGCCCTCTTCGAGCTGATCGCCGGAGAACCCCGGCTGATGCCGCACTTCCACCTGTCGCTGCAGGCCGGCGACGACATGATCCTCAAGCGGATGAAGCGCCGCCACAGCCGCGCGGACGCGGTGCGCACGGTCGAACGGATAAAAGCGGCGCGGGCGGACGCCACGATCGGCGCCGACCTCATCGCCGGCTTTCCCACCGAAACCGAAGAGATGGCGCTCAATTCATTGAAATTGCTGGCGGACTGCGACATTGTCGCCGCGCACGTCTTTCCCTTCTCGCCGCGGCCGAACACGCCCGCCGCGCGCATGCCGCAGCTGCCACCTCAGGTGGTGAAGGCTCGCGCCGCGCGCCTCCGCGAAGCAGCAGCCGCGAACCGCTCCCGCTGGCTCGGCAGCCTCGTCGGGAGTAGACAGCGTGCGCTGATCGAAGGCGACGGCACCGGCCATACGGACAATTTCGCGCCCGTTGTCCTTGAAGGCGCCCGGCGCGGAGAGCTCCGGTACCTGCGGATCGCTGCGGTTGACGGCGACCATCTCGTGGGCGCCTGCGAATGACCTGGCTCGATCGCCTGCGCGGCGGATTCGCTAAGACCGCCGAGCGGGTTGCCGACAATCTCACCGGCCTCACCGCCCGGGCCGCGCTCGACACGTCGACCCTCGACGATATCGAGGAAGCGCTGATCGCTTCCGACCTCGGTCCCGAAGCCTCGCACCGGATTCGCGAGGCGATCGCACGGCAGAAATTCGAACGCCTTGACGAGCGCGGCCTTCGCACCATCCTCGCCGAGGAGATCGAAAAGATCCTTGCTCCGGTCGCCAAGCCCTTGGCAATCTGGGGATTCCCGCGTCCGCACGTCATTCTCGTGATCGGCGTGAACGGCTCGGGCAAGACCACGACCATCGGCAAGCTTGGCCATTGGCTGAAGGAGCAGGATTATGGCGTGCTGCTCGCCGCCGGAGACACGTTCCGCGCGGCGGCGATCGAGCAGCTGCAGATCTGGGGCGACCGCATCGGCGCCCCCGTGATCTCCGGAAAAGAAGGCGGCGATGCCGCGGGGATCGTGTTCGATAGCGTCCAGCAGGCGACCGCGACGGGCGAGGACGTGCTCATCGTCGACACCGCCGGACGGCTCCAGAACAAGAGCCACCTCATGGACGAGCTGTCCAAGATCCGCCGGGTGCTCGGCCGCCTCAACCCCGAGGCGCCGCACGAAGTTCTCCTCGTCCTCGATGCCACGACCGGCCAGAACGCGCTTGCCCAAGTCGAGGTGTTTCGCGACATGGCGGGCGTGACGGGACTCATCATGACCAAGCTCGACGGAACCGCGCGCGGCGGGATTCTTGTCGCCGCGGCGGAACGCTTTGGCCTTCCGATCCACGCGATCGGGGTCGGGGAGAAGGTCGATGACCTGCGCCCGTTCGATCCGCGGGCCGTCGCCCGCGCCATTGCGGGATTGCCGCCCGAATGAGCGTCAGGCCGCAGCCGCAGGGCGGAACGAAGTTGCTGATCGACCTCGGGCCGCTGCTCGTGTTCTTCGTCGTCAATTTCCTCGCGCCGGTCCCGTCGGTTGTGAAAATCTTCGTCGCCACCGGTGCCTTCATGACCGCGATGGTCGTGGCCATGATCTACTCCGCGCTGCGCTACGGACGGATTTCGCCGCTCCTGTGGTTCTCAGGCGTGATGGTGGTGATCCTTGGCGGGCTCACCATCTGGCTGCACCAGGCGTGGATCATCAAGATGAAGCCGACCTTCTATTATGTGCTCGTTTCCGGCATCCTCACCTTCGGCCTCGCCACCGGCCGGCCGCTCCTCCAGCAGGTGCTCGGGAGCACCTACCCGGGCCTCAACGAGCAAGGCTGGAACAAACTCACACGCAATTGGGCGATCTTCTTTGCGTTCATGGCCGTGCTCAACGAAGCGGTGTGGCGCAACAGCTCCACCGACTTCTGGATCGGCTTCAAGCTGTGGGGCGCACTCCCACTCACCTTCCTGTTCGCCGCCGCGAACATCCCGATGCTGCTGAAGCATGGACTGATGCGCGAGGATGCCGTGCCCGCCGAGCCCGGACCGATCGATTGAGCGAACCCGTCCTCTCGATCCGCGGCCTGCACAAGGAATACGGCACCGGCGTCGTCGCTCTGAAATCGGTCGACCTCGACATTCGCCCCGGCGAGATTTTCGCGCTTCTCGGGCCCAACGGCGCTGGCAAGACCACGCTCATCAACATCGTCTGCGGGATCGTCACGCCCTCGAAAGGCGAAGTGCTCGTCGACGGCCGGAACTGGCGGTCGAACTTCCGCTACGCACGCGAGCGGATCGGCCTCGTTCCCCAGGAGCTTACGACGGAGGCTTTCGAAAGCGTGTGGCGTACCGTCAACTTCTCCCGGGGGCTATTCGGCAAGCCGCGGGACGAGAAGAAGATCGAGGAGCTGCTGAGGCGCCTTTCGCTGTGGGACAAGCGCAAGACCATCATGATGCACTTGTCGGGCGGGATGAAGCGGCGGGTGATGATCGCCAAGGCGCTTTCCCACGAGCCCGACATCCTCTTTCTCGACGAGCCGACCGCCGGCGTCGACGTCGAGCTTCGCCGCGATATGTGGGAGCTGGTCCGGATGCTCCGCGCTGGCGGCACCACCATTATCCTGACCACCCATTATATCGAGGAAGCGGAGGAAATGGCCGACCGCGTCGGAGTGATCAGCCGTGGCGAGCTAATCGCGGTCGATGAGAAATCGTCGCTGGTGGCGAAGCTCGGCAAGAAGACCCTCGACATCATTCTCGCCGAGGCATTGCCCGCGCTCCCTCCCGAGCTCTCCGACTGGAACGTTGAGCTGAACGATGGCGGCCATATGCTGCGCTATCAGTTCGACAGTCACGCCGAGCGCACCGGGATCGCCTCGCTGATGCAGCGCCTCGGCGACCTCGGAATCGCCTACAAGGACCTTTCGACCCACCAGTCGAGCCTCGAAGACATTTTCGTCGAGCTGGTCCACGGCAGGACAGAATCAGCATGAACGGCCACGGGATCGCCGCGATCTACCGCTTCGAAATGGCGCGTTGGGGTCGCACTTTGTGGCAGAGCCTGATCACTCCGGTGATCACCACCTCACTTTATTTCGTCGTTTTTGGGTCGGCCCTCGGCAGCCGCATGACGGCGATGGAGGGCGTCAGCTACGGCGCCTTCATCGTGCCCGGCCTGACCTTGCTTTCGGTATTCATGCAGTCGATCTTCAACGCCAGCTTCGGCATTTATTTTCCGAAGTTTACCGGCACAATCTATGAACTTCTCTCAGCTCCGATATCGAGCTTCGAGGCGGTCCTCGCCTATGTCGGTGCAGCCGTCACCAAATCGGTGATCCTCGCTCTGGTGACGCTCGCCACCGCGCTGCTGTTCGTGCCCCTGCGCGTCGACCACCCGGTGTGGATGCTCCTCTTCCTGCTCGGAATCACCACCGGCTTCTGCCTGTTCGGCTTCGCCATCGGCGTCTGGGCGAAGAATTTCGAGCAGCTGCAGATCATCCCGATGCTGATCATCACTCCGCTGACCTTCCTCGGCGGGGCGTTCTACTCGATCAAGGCGATCCCCGAGCCGTTTCGCACGGTCACCCTGTTCAACCCGGTCGTGCACCTGATCAGCGGCTTTCGCTGGAGCTTCTACTCGGTCGCCGACGTCCCCGTCTCGTCGAGCGTCGCCGTCACAGTCGCGATCGTCGCCGTCTGCATGGCTGTGATCGCCTGGATGTTCCGGACCGGATATCGCCTCAAGCAGTAAGCTCCGGAGTCCGCGCGCCCTCTTGATCGGCGCGCTCGAACCCGCGGCCGTCGAGGTTCTGCGCGACGAAGTCCCAGTTGACGATATTCGACAGCACCGCGCTCGCGAACCTCGGCCGCTCGTTGCGATAGTCGATGTAATAAGCGTGCTCCCACACATCGAGCGTGAACAGCGGCACCATCCCGTCGTGCACCAAAGGCGTATCCGCATCGTGCAGCGAGGTGATGCGCAGCCTGTCGCGGTCGAGCACCAGCCACGCCCAGCCGCTGGCGAAATGGTTGACCGCTTCGTCCTGCAGCTTCTGGAGCAAAGTCTCAGTGCCGCCGAACTCGTCGCTGATCAGCTGCGCCAGACGCCCGTCGGGCTGCTGGCCCTCGGCGGGCGCCAGGCACTGCCAGAAGAAGCTGTGGTTCCACAGCTGCGCGCTGTTGTTGAACAATTTCGCGTTGCCCGGGCTCTTCGCGCCGCGAACCACCTCGATCAGCGAAGCCCCGGACAGGTTCGCCTCTTTGTCCAGCAGCGCGTTGGTTTTGGTGACGTACGCCTTGTGGTGCTTGCCATGGTGGAACTCGAGCGTCTCCGCCGACATGTACGGCGCCAGCGCGTCCCGGGCGTAAGGCAGATCAGGCAGCTGGAAGGGCATGGGGTCTCTCCTGATTTTCCAAGGGGCTGCCGCTGCAACGAGAGGGACGTGCAATGGCTCCGCCGCCTACTACCTCAGATCGCTTTGATTCGATCTCGCTGCGTTCCAAAACCCTGGCGACAGGACAATTAGTATTGCGCCCCGGAACTGCCCGGAATTGGGTGCCGGAATTGCGGTGTCGCCGGAATTGGTGCGCAAAGCTGGGATAAGCGGATATTTGCTGCCCGAGACCAGAAGCCGTTCATCAGCTGCTTGCGGCGAGCGCCTTTTCGAGCCGCCGCCACAACAGGGCTATTGCTTCCACCGGCATGGAATAGCGCGGCATGAGTGCTCCGATCGGCGCGCGCTCCTCGCTTACCCTTTCATAAGCGCTCGCCATTGGGATCACCGGCCAACTCGGGTGCTTTTGCAGCTCGCGCAGATGCAGGTGTCGGCGCCGATCCACCATGGAGAAGACTGGCGCGAGGACAATCTTCGGCCCCTTCTTTCGCTGAACATAATCCTTGATGACGTCGAGTGCTCGTTGCGACAGCGCGGCGGGGATAACTGGCACTACGACGAGATCAGACGCCCGAAGAATTTGCTCAGCCGTATCGGTCAGGCCCGGCGGACAATCGATGATCACGCGGTCGTATTCGGCGTTCAAGTTGGAGGCGACTCTTGCCAATCGCCTGCGTTTCCCGAGTTCATGAAATTGGCGGTCCAGATGACGGAGCGAATGGTCAGCCGCCAGCACATCCAGTCGGTCGTGGTCGCTTGGCCGAATGAGGCGCCGCAAATCCTGGTTACCCACGATCCGCGCGCGCAGGTCGCCACCCGCTGGTTCCTGACGAAGAATGAATGATGCTCCGCCCTGCGCATCGAGATCCCACAGCAAGGTACGGCGGTTCGACAAGGTCGCGCTGGCCCAGGCGAGGTTAACGGCAAGCGTTGTTTTTCCAACTCCGCCCTTTGCGCTGTAGACGCCGATGATCATCGCTCTGGCAACCGTCCTAGTGGTGAAGCGAGCGTTGGACTGACCGGCGGATCAGCTCGCCCAATTGCGGTGAATCGACGCGTTTGGCCGCGTCCTTGGCGCTGAACCACTTGCGCTTGCGCTGTCCCAACTCCGGCCATTTTGGAAATTCGCGGTCAACCCAGAGCGGGTGAACGACGATATTCACCTCGATATCACCAATCACCAGCTGCTGTTTGACATGCCGGAAAGTGCCGATCGGCTTTGGATCGACGGTTCCTTTGACCCCCGCTTCCTCGAACGCCTCCTGGGCCGCCGCCTCCGCTAGGCTCTTGCCGGGCATTGGCCAGCCCTTGGGTATTGTCCACCTCCCGGAGCGCCGCCCTGTGACCAGCAGCACTTCGATCACGTTCTTCGCGCCGAGCCGCCAAGGGAGTGCGCCAGTCTGGATAGGCACTTTCCCATCAGCTTTGCGAGTCATTGCGGGACTATAACTCGTGGCGGCCGATCGGGTGAGCTGTTTGAGCACCTTCATGTCGGCTATGGGACGCTGCAACAAGCACTTCGACTACCTTCTTGGACTGCAGAGCGTGAACACAGAGATCGAGCTAAAGCTGGAAGTCGATCCCGGCGACCTTACCCTAGTCCGCCAGGATCCGCTGCTCGCACATGTCGATTCTCGCTCAAATCATCAGCTGACGGTCTATTATGACACTCTCAAGACAAAGCTGAAGAAACACGGATTCGAGCTTCGAGTGAGGAGCGCCGGCGGCCGTTTCGTCCAGACCGTCAAGTCGATCACCGACAGCGTCGGCCTCGTTTCGCGCGAAGAAATTGAATGCGAGGTGGCATCGATCGAGCCGGACCTCAGCTCGCTGTCCCTTCACCCGATCCGCGCCCTGGTCAGCGATGACGCGATAGACCGGTTACAGGAGGTTGTCCGGTCCGAGGTGAATCGCACGACCTGGCGCGTCGACCGGCGTAACGGCCAATTACAAGTCGACCTTGACCACGGCACGGTCAGCGCTGGCGGACGCTGCGCCGAGTTTGCCGAGCTTGAGCTTGAGCTATGCGACGGCCCGCCCGCGAGCTTGATCGTTGCGGCGCGGCAACTTGCCGACCGTGTTCCGATTCGACTGGGAGTGCTAACCAAGGCAGAGCGGGGGTCCCTCCTCGCCAGAAACACCCTCGGCAAGATCACCAAGGCTGCGCCAGTCCGGGTGAACTCGGACATGACAGTTGCCGAAGCATTCCAGGTGATTGTTCACGCCTGCCTCAAGCAATATCGGCTCAATGAGCCACTCGTGATCCGCGAGTGCAAGACCGGCGCTCTGCATCAGGCTCGCGTTGCGATGCGCCGCCTTCGGTCCGCCTTGACGCTGTTCAGGCCCGCTATCGAGGACGTCGAGTTCCAGCACCTCCAACACGAGCTGCGTTGGTTCACCAAGCAGCTTGGCGAAGCGCGCAATCTCGACGTTATTCTCGAGCGCAATCTCGACGAGCAACAGCGGGCGCGGCTGATCCGCAAACGCGAACGAGCCTATGAGCACGTCGCCGATACAATGAATTCCCACAAGTTTCGCAGACTGTTGATCGATCTTGTAGGCTGGGCAGCGATCGGCTCGTGGCGCTCAGGGAAATTGGCGTCGCGGTCGGTCGAAAGCCTTGCGACACGCCGCCTCGATCGGCTTTGGAAATCGATCACCGCTGCCGGGCGCGACCTTAGCGCCATGGACGAACTCACGCGCCATGAGCTCAGGATCCAAGCCAAGAAACTGCGTTACGCGCTAGAGTTTCTGCGCGGCCTCTATCCCCACGCCCATGCCACCGAAAAGTGCTTGGCAATCGCTGTCGGGGAGCTCCAGGAATCGCTCGGCAAGCTGAATGATATGGCGACTGCGAAGACCCTCGCAGCTGCTCCTGCCGAGGAAGGGTGGCTGATCGGCTCATTCGAGGAGCGAAGGCACCTCCTCGCTGCCGAAGACGCGCTCCGCGACCTGCTTCGCGCAGGTCCATTCTGGCACGCGCATGAAGAGCTCGAACCGGGTTAAGGCTCGCGGCACGAGCCGCCCCTTGCGAACCACGCCTTCCGTGGCCTAACCATTCCGCACTCGTCAGACGGGCGCAACAAGGGAAACTGAGCATGGCCAAATTGTTCGGAAATCTGGTTCTGGTTCTCGCCGTCGGGCTCGCGGTCACGGTGCTGATGATGCTGCTCCCGGATTCGGGCTACCGGCCGCCGACCGGCGACCTCGTCAACGGCGTCCTGCAGTGGCTGCACGTCTTCTTCGGGATCACCTGGATCGGCCTGCTCTATTACTTCAACTTCGTGCAGACCCCGGTCATGCCGACCGTGCCGGCCGAGCTAAAACCCGGCGTCTCCAAATATATCGCGCCCAAAGCCCTGTTCTATTTCCGCTGGGGCGCCGCGTTCACGGTGCTCACGGGGCTTCTGCTTGCCGGGTCCTATGGCGAGCTCAAGGAGGCGCTGATGCTCGAGCCATCGGCGCGGCTGATCGGAATCGGCATGTGGCTGGCGCTGATCATGGCCTTCAACGTGTGGGTGATCATCTGGCCGAACCAGAAGAAGGTCCTCGGGATCGTAGCGGCGGACGATGCGGCCAAGGCGAAAGCGGCGGCGGCCGCCGGCATTGCCTCACGGCTGAACGTGTTGCTGTCGATCCCGATGCTTCTGGCGATGACCAACGCCCACTAAGCGTCGCGACAAGCGCGTCTATTCGCGGACCACGTAGCGCTTCAGCTCCTCCGCGGGGAGCGGCCACCTGGGCTCGAGATCTCGCGCCCGCTGCAGGTCGGCATAGGCTCCGCGGATGTTGCCGAAGTCCTCGTTGACGATCGCCCGTCCATAGTAAGCGAGCGCTGGACGCACCGTCTTCAGGGCGAGCGCTTTCTCGAACATCGGGGCGGCGGCTGTCCTGTCGCGCGCCTTCAGTGCGGCCATGCCTTTATTGAGCCACGCCTCGGGCTCGTTCGGGTCGAGGGTGAGCGCCTGGTCGTAATCGCGGTTCGCCGCCGCGAGTTCGCCGCGGAGGTAAAAGAGGATCCCGCGGTTGACGTGAGTCGCGACTTCGTCGTGAAAATCGAGCGCCTGCTCGCTGAACGCACGATCGCAAGCCTCGATGTTTTGGGGGGTCGCGACCTGTGCTTCCGAAGCGTCGTAGCAGGAGCGGGCAAAGCCGTCTCCGACGGTGATGATCCCGGCGTTCGCGATCGAGATGGGCAAGACCAAAACTGCCATGCCCGCGGCAAAAGTCAGGCTTTTCATAACAGCCTCCTTCCACAAGCAGTGGCATGATACACCTGCAAGTGAGCGGTTTCACCTGCGTTTCGACAAACGGTTCGTTTTAGGCAGCGGTGTCCTGCAACTTGTGCCGCTTGAGCGCGTGGCGGAGCTGGTCGTAGCTGAGCCCGAGCGCTGCAGCAGTCGCGCGCTGGTTGAAGCGGTTGCGCCGCAGCGCGTCCTCAAGCAGCTGCCGCTCGTAGGCGGAGACCGCGCTGCGGAAGTCGTTGGTCGAGGGCGGTGGAGCTGACGAGACCAGGTGGAGCGGTGCCGGAGACTCGTCAGGGGCAGCCGCATCCGCCGCCGCTGCGTGGGTCTGAACCGTGTTGCCGGACGCGGGTGCCCAGGGCGAATGGAACGGATCGAACTGAATCTGGTCGATCGGCCGCTCGGGATCTTCGTGGCGGTACACCGCGCGCTCGGCGGCGTTACGCAATTCGCGCACATTGCCGGGCCAGTGATAGGCTTCGAGGCTGGCCATGGCCCGAGCGCTGAACCCGGGCCAATTCAGCCAATCGAGCTCGGCCGCCATGCGCCTCCCGAAATGCTCCGCGAGCAAGGGCACGTCGTCCTGGCGAGCGCGCAGCGGCGGAAGCGTGATCACCTCGAATGACAGTCGGTCGAGAAGGTCGGCGCGGAACTTGCCTTTCTCGACCTGCCCGGGGAGGCTCTCGTTGGTCGCCGCGACGATCCGAACGTCGACATTGATCGGTTTGGACGCGCCGATGCGGGTGATTTCGCCATATTCGACAGCGCGCAGCAGACGGTCCTGCGCCGGCATCGACAAGGTGCCGAGCTCGTCGAGGAAGAGAGTGCCGCTGTCAGCCTCCTCAAAGCGGCCGTGGCGGGTCTTCGCGGCACCCGTGAAGCTTCCCGCTTCGTGGCCGAAAAGCTCCGCCTCGATCAGATTTTCGGGCAAGGCCGCGCAGTTCATGACAATCAGCGGACCTGCCCAGCGTGACGACAGATGGTGAAGCCGTTCGGCGATCAGCTCCTTGCCGGTTCCGCGCTCGCCGACGACGAGCACCGGCCGATTGAGCGGCGCGGCGCGGCTCGCCCGCTCGACCGCGTCGAGGAACGCAAGGCTCTGACCGATGAACTGATCCGACCGTTCCATGCTTTCCGATCCAAAATCTGCCCGACTGTTGGTGGCAAATCCCATGATTTGGCAAGGATTTTTGTTCGCCTTGCCCTCTCAAAAACGATGAATTCCCGTAAGTCTGTGCTTTCTCCGACTCTGGCACGGCTCTTGTATAGTGATAGGCAGGTTTAGGGCCCTAATGACGCATATCGGAGTATCTGGATGAGTATCTTTTCCCGTACGCGGGACATTTTCGCAGCGAACATCACGGAGATGCTCGACCGGTCGGAAGACCCGGCGAAGATGATCCGAATGGTCATCCTCGAGATGGAGGAGACTTTGGTCGACGTCCGCGCGTCGGCCGCGCGCTGCATCGCAGACGGGAAGGAGATGCGCCGCGCGCTCTCCCGCCTCGACGAGCTTCAGAAAAGCTGGACCGAAAAGGCCGAGCTGGCGCTGTCCAAGGCGCGCGAAGACCTCGCCAAGGCGGCTTTGCTTGAGCGGCAAAAGGCGGCCGACATGGCGGGGAGCCTGCGCGACGAGATCAAGGTCATTGACGAGACCTTGAGAGGCTATGAGGCCGACATCGCCAAGCTCCAGGGCAAATTGCGCGAGGCGCGGGCCCGGCAGAACGCGATCGCCGCGCGGTTCGAGAGCGCGGTTACTCGAGCCAGGGCGAGTGAGATCATGAACGGCAATCGCACGGAGGATGCCTTCTCACGCTTCGAAGTGCTTGAGCGCAGAGCCGATTTCGCCGAGGGCCGCGCCGATGCTCTGGGCATGACCGGTCCAAAGAGCCTCGAGGAAGAGATTGCGGATCTCAAAGCCTCAGAATCGGTGGACAAGGAACTTGAAGCCATGAAGGCCGCGCTCGCGGCAAAGGGGAAGTGAATTGGAAGACAACATCATTCCGCTGCTGGCAATCGTCACCCTTTTCATCGGATTGCCGTGGCTAATCTTTCACTACATCACCAAGTGGAAGACCGCCGCTACGCTGACGTCGGGCGACGAGAAATTGCTCGACGAGCTGCATGATGCCGCGCGCCGCCTCGATGACCGCCTGTGCACGATCGAGCGCATCATGACCGCCGAGAATCCGGACTGGCGGCAGCAGTGTCTGCCCGGCCGCGACGAGAGCCGGCGCCTCCTGGTAGATGGAGAGTAGCATGCCCGACGAGCCTTATCGCGACCGCTACCTCACCGAGCAGCCGGCGAGCCGCACGCGTTTCTACCGCGACAAGCGCAACGGCAAGTTCCTCGGCGTGTGCGCCGGGATCGCCGACTATACCGGCTTCGACGTCAGCCTGGTTCGAGTCTGCTTCATCGCCGCGATGTTCATGAGCGGCGGCTCGATCCTCCCCTTTTACTTCATCGCCGCATTCGTCACTCCCAACAAGCCGCGCTCGTTCGAGGGGACTGACAGGGAAGAGAAGCAATTCTGGCAGGGCGTTCGGGCGTCGCCCGCGCGGGCCGCCCGCGACATCCGTTCGCGATTCAAGGATATCGACCGCCGCCTGGCGGACATCGAGAGCTATGTGACGACCGAAAACCGCTCGCTCGCACGCGAGATCGAGCAGCTGCGCTAAGCCAAACAAGGGGGGTTGGACTGTCCATGAACGCTGACGTCATTCAGATTATCAAGTTGGTCGCCGGCGTCTTGCCGTACGTTGCAGTGGTCGTCGCTCTGGGCGTGGGCGGTTCGCTCCTGAGCACTTGGCTCAAGATCAAGAACGGCTATCCGCTGTCGAATAGCTGGGGCATGCCGCTCCATCCAAAGGCCGACCGGGAATCGGTCGAGCGGATCAAGCTCCTGACGAACGAGAACGCGCAGCTCCGCGCCGAGCTTGGCGCGGTCAAGGATCGGCTCGAGACGATCGAACGGATCGTGACCGATCAACCGTCGAGGCTGGCGAGAGACATTGACGCACTGACGATCGACAAGGGAGGCAACGCATGATGGGTCCCGCCGAGGTGTTTATCGCGCTGATCGTCATCGGCCTCCCGGTCATGCTGCTGATGATCATCGCCAACCGCTATTTCCGGCTGCGTGAAAAGAAGCTCGAAGTGGAAGCCGGGCTCGCGGCCGAAAAGGCGGCGCAATATGCCTCCCGATCGCAAGAGCTGGAGCAGCGCGTTCGAGTCCTCGAGCAGATCGTCACCGACAGCGGCGCGCAAACGGCAGCACAGATCGAAGCGCTTCGCGCCTCCCCGCCATTGAAGGCGAGGCGCGAGAAGCACACATCCGATACAGAGTAGGATGCCGCTCAATGATCCTCGATAATCCTGCAACCATCTGGGTACTGATTCCGCTGGCGGCCATCGGCATCGCACCGTTCAAGATGTGGCTGTCAGTCAAGGAAAAGCAGATCCAGGCGCAGTCCAGCCTCGCTGCCGAGAAGAGCGCTCAATATGCTCAGCACATGGAGCGGGTCGAGGCGCGCCTCCGAGTCCTCGAGCAGATCGTCACCGACGGCGGCGCACAGACGGCCTCGCAGATCGAAGCTTTGCGTGACCAGGCACGAATTCCTGTGGGAGAGCCGACGAAATGAACCCCTTCGAATTCGTTCTCGCCGTGATAATCCTGGTGTTTGCCTTCACCATCATCAGGCACAAATTGGGCATCCCTGTCCGATCGATGCGTGAGATGCGCGGTGAGTCCGTAAACGATGCAGAGAACGCCCGCTTGCGTCAGCAGGTCTCCAAGCTTCAGGGCCGCATCAACGTGCTCGAGCGGATCGTCACGGACCGCGGCGTCGAGACCGCCGCTCAAATAGAGGCGCTGCGCGATCGGGACGCGATGGAAGACGGGGACAAGGTACAATGAACCACGGCGAAGTGATGGTCATCTGGATCGTGGCGATCGTCATGATCGCGTCGATCTTCAGGGCCAAGTACGGCTACGGCCGGTCCCGCCGCAACGGCCGTGACTCAATCGCGCCCCAGGAGCAGGCGGAGACGCTGCGCCTCCGTGAGGAGGTCGGCGAGCTCAAAGAGCGGCTCAAGGTGCTCGAGCGGATCACGGTCGAGAAGGAAAACAGCCTCACCAGGGAAATCGAGTCACTCCGCGACCGGTAGCCGAGCATCGGCTTCGGTGTTAGGCCGCAGCGATGGCCGGCCTGCCCCCGCTGCATGAGATTTTGGAAGAATATCAGTTGGTCGATGCCGAGGACCGCTATCGGCTGCTGATCGAACTTGGGCGGCAACTGGAGCCGATGCCCGACGCGCTCAAGACCGATGCCACCAAGGTTCGCGGCTGCTCGGCGTCGGTGTGGGTCTATCCGACCGCGAGCCAAGGAAGGCTGCATTTCCTCGCCGACAGCAATGCGGCGATCACCAAGGGCATCGTCGCCCTCATCCTCTCGGCGGTCCAGGACAAGCCTGCTGCCGAAGTGGCCGGCATGGACGTCAATGAGGCCCTCACTCCGTTCGAACTGCGCAAGCACTTGAGCGCCAACCGTACGCAGGGCGTCCCCAACATGATCGCACTCATAAAGCAAACCGCCGAGCGCTACGCCGCCGCTGCTTAGACAGCCTTCGCGTTCTTTCGCTCTTCGGCTCGCTTGAGAACATCGTACGCCGCCTGGATCTGTTTGAAGCGCTTGGCCGCTTCCGCATCGCCAGGATTGGCATCCGGGTGGGTCTCTTTGACCAGCCGCCGATGCGCGGCCTTCACGGCCTTGAAATCCGCGTCGCTTTCAAGCTCGAGGGCGTCGAGCGCACGCATCTCGTCGCGGCTGCGGGTGCCGTCGCCCGGACCGCCCCACTGCCAGTGCGCCGACTTGCGGAAGCCCGAGGCGTCCCTCTCCTCCTCCGCCGCGCGCTTCGCCGCCTCATCGGGGCTGAGGTTCGCGAAATAATTCCAGTTCTTGTTGTACTCGGCGGCGTGGGCTTCGCAGAAATGCCAGCGCTCCCCGCTGTGCGGTGCCTTCGGGGCCGGCTTGTCGCCAATCTCGCTGCAGCCTTCGCGGTCGCACAGGCGCACCCTCGCCGCCCCGCGGCCTTTGTCGCCGTAGGAGCGCCAGCGCGGGAAACCCCAGTCATCCGATCTTTTCTGTTTCGCCATCCAGTCCTTCCGTGTCCGTCTTGCGAGGAGCGCAGCGACGACGCAATCCAGTAACGCGAACCTGGATTGCTTCGCCACTCTCGCAATGACGAAAAGATAAGTGCCAGAGGGCCTGTAAGCCGGGTTCTGTCCGTCACCGCAATGAAGCGGTGACTGTGCGGCCATTCCTCTAGGGGACGGGTTGCCCCGCCCCTCAAGCAACCAACCCGGGCGGCGAGCCGGAACCAGGCCCAAATGCCGCCCCTATTCGGTCTTGCTCCCGGTGGGGTTTACCCTGCCCGCCCTGTTGCCAGGACCGCGGTGCGCTCTTGCCGCACCCTTTCGACCTTACTGGGCCGAAGCCCGGCGGTATTCTTTCTGTGGCACTGTCCCTGAGCCGCCTTCGCCGAAGCTATGGCAACCCGCCGGGCGTTACCCGGCACCGTATGTTCCGTGGAGCCCGGACTTTCCTCGCCGGGGACAAGTCCCCGCCGCGGCCGCCCGGCCCTCTGGCGGGCACAATATGGGCTATTGGGGCCGGGGCAGCAACAGCGCGAGCAACTTCGCCCGGCACTCACCGTCGACAATCCCGTCAATCAGGTCGGGGCGAAAGCGGCGTTGGAACGCAATCACCGCCTTCTGCTCATCGGTGAGGTCATAGCCAAAGCGTTCGAGCGCGAGGAGGAAGCCGGCGTCGGTCCAATAGGGGTCGATCAGATCGCGCGTCGGGCTCGGCAGCGCGAGGCGGCGCCGCGCCAACGCTTCCCACGGGAACAGCTCGCCCGGATCCTCCTTGCGCGCGGGAGCGACGTCGGAATGGCCGACGACATTGCCGCGGCCAATTCCGTGCCGCTCCTTGATGTCGGCGACCAGCGGGATCAGCGCCGCGATCTGCTCGTCGGGAAAGTTGCGATAGCCGAACTCGTGGCCGGGATTGACGATCTCGATCCCGACGCTCGCCGAGTTAACGTCGGTGACTCCGCGCCAGCGCGACTTTCCGGCGTGCCAGGCACGCTTGGATTCATCGACCAGCCGGTAGACGGTGCCGTCTTCGTCCACGAAATAATGCGACGACACCCTGGCCTCGGGTGAGGTCAGCCGGTCAAGCGCCGCTTGGGCATCGGGCATTCCAGTGTAGTGAAGCACTATCATCGAGACCGGCAGCGCCCGCTCGTCGCAATTGGGCGAAGGAAGATCGATGATCCCGTCCATGCGCCGCAATGGCGCATGAGACGGCCGTTCGGGTCAAGCCCCCGAAGCCAGTCTCCGGTCGGGACTGCCACGTTTTTCGACGTGCCTGCCGTCGCCGATCTGGCGATAGAGGCCGCGCGCGTTGATGTCGGCCCCGAGCTTCGTGGTCTGACCGATCACGGTCTCGCCGGCGCCCAGCATCAGCCAGCCGTCCTCGGCCATCGCTCCGGCGATTCGATCGAACGCCAACGCTTTCTTGTCAGGGCTCAAATAGAGCATGACGTTGCGGCACAGAACGATGTCGAACCCGCCGGGATGCGGCGGCGGCTCGAGCAGATTGTGCACCTGGAAACGCACCGGCTTGCGCAGCGGCTCGACTGCCCGCCAGCCGTCGGCACATTCCTCGAACCAGCGGATCATCTGATTGATTCCGAGCCCGCGTTGAACCTCGAACTGACTGTAGATTCCGTGCCGCGCGCGATCGACGCATGCGGTCGAGACGTCTGTGCCGAGGATGTCCACCGTCCAGCCGCGCCACTTTTCCGGCTCTTCGGCAAAGAGCATGGCGAGCGAATACGCTTCCTGCCCTGTCGAGCAGCCCGCCGACCAGATCCGCAGGCGCTTCTTCGTGTGCCGCCGCTTTGCGAGCTCAGGCAACGCATGGCGCTGGAGCAGGTCGAACGGCGCGCGGTCGCGGAAGAAATAGGTTTCGTTGTTGAGCAATGCCTCGACGACCTGCTGCGACAAGCTTGGCTCCTGGCCCATGACGAGAATGGTGATGAGCTCGTCGAGCGTGGATATCCGGCGTTCGCGCAGGAGCGCGGCGAGCGCAGTCTCGATCCGCCAACGGCGGCTCATCGTCAGTTGCTGTCCTGTCCGAGCCTCGAGAAGGCCCGCGAGAATGCGGCTCGAGCTGTCGCTTATCTGCACGGAGGCTGTTCCTCCGTGCGCGAAGCGATCCGGCGTGCGATCTTTTCCGGCGGAAGAGCGGCGCAGGCGAGGCCCGCCTCGAGAACGGCGCGGGGCATGCCCCATACGGCGCAGCTCGCTTCGTCCTGGACGATGACCGAACCACCGCTCGCGACCAGGCGCGACGCGCCCTCAACACCATCGCGGCCCATTCCAGTGAGCACCACGCCGAGTGCACCCGACCCGTAAATTGCGCCGGCTGACGCGAGCATCGGATCGACCGAGGGCATGCAACCACTCGAGCTGCGGCCGTTCGCGAGACGCACGATCACGCTCTCGTTCGAGGGCTCCAAAGTCAAATGGGAGTCGCCTGGAGCAACGAGAATCCGATCCGGGAGTAGCGCCATCCCGTTCTCGGCAACGACGCACTCGCGGCGGGCCACGCCGCCCAGCTGCCGCGCGAATACCGTCATAAAGGGGGCCGGGAGATGCTGAGTGACGAGGATCGGAACGCCGATCCGCTCAGGCAGCGCCTGAAAAAGGCCGCCGAGCGCATGAATTCCGCCGGTCGAGGCGCCAATCGCGAGCAAGTCAATCGGGTCCGCCGGCATGGCGCGAAGCAATGTCGGCGACGCGGCCTTCGCGCCCCGAGCCGCCGCGACTGGAACGGAGGCGTAGCCAAGCGCCTTGAGCTTGCCGAGGAGGATTTCGGAAAAGCGCCCGTTGAAGCGGCCGGTCCCAGGCTTGGGCAGCGTGTCCGCTGCTCCGAGCGCCAGCGCAGCGACCGTCTGCTCAGCCCCTTCCTCGGCAAGCGACGAGACGATCATCACCTTGGCGCCTGCGGCGGCTGCGATGATCCGTGGAATGGATTTGAGTCCGCCGGCTCCCGGCATTTCCAGGTCGAGAACGACAATGTCGACGCGGCACTCGCCAAGCGCTTCGATCGCGTCCTCGGCGGTCCCCGCGACAGCAGAGATTTCGAACGCCGGATCGCTTTCGACCATTCGCGACAGCACTGCCCGAGCCACCGTCGAATCGTCGACGATCATCAAGCGGATCTTGCGACGGGTGGGCCGCGGGTCCTGGTAGCGGTCCCGCGATCTGGCGAGCGCCCGCTCCACGGCGCGAACTCAGGCGACGCCGACGAGCTGAAGCTTGATGTGAAGCGTCTCCCGGTCGAATGGCTTCATCACATATTCGTCGGCACCCGCCTCGAGTGCCGCGCGAATATGCGCCATATCGTTCTCGGTAGTGCAAAACACGACCTTGGGCTGGTCGCTATGGCCACGCTGACGCAACATCTTCAGAAACTCCATGCCGCTCATTACCGGCATGTTCCAATCGAGAAGGACGACATCCGGCATCTTCGCCTCGCAGCGAGCCAGAGCTTCCTGCCCGTCGCCGGCTTCGTCGACTTCGAATTCCAAGGTCTCGAGAATATGCCGCGCAACCTTGCGGATCACCTTCGAATCATCGACGATCAAACAGCTCTTCATGCTTTGGCTTTCCCGCTTCGATTGGGTGGCATTAAACGCTAAGGGTAACGAAGAGCTTAAGCCGCCGCCTTTGCCTCGACGCCGCCGATCAGCGCGGCGACATCGACCAGCAGCAACGGGCCCGTCTCGGTCTCGACCATGCCCAGGGACACGCGCTCCCAGCCCGCCCCCATCGCGGCGCGCACAGGGGACGGATCAGACAGCGATTCGACCACGTCTTCGACCATATCGACGATCAACGCGTAATGGTGACCGTCGAGCTCGACCACGGCCGCTTCGCGGATTCCATCCGAGCAGTCGGTCGAGCCGAGCTCGAGCGAACGCATGCAATCGACGATGGTCAGCACGCGGCTGCGCAACGCGGAAAGCCCGGCGATGTGCGCCGGTGCACGCGGCACGGGAATCAGGGTATCCAGCTCTACGACGGCTTCGACGGCGGCGGCGGGCAGAGCCACGCGCTCGCCGGCAATCGTCACGACCAGCAGAAGCTCGTTCACTTGCCCCTCCCCGACCCGGCTGACCTCAAAGCCATGAGCAGCCCCGCACGGTCGTAGCGGTAAATGCTGTCGTCCTTCTTGTTCGCCGGCTCCGGCTCGGTCCGCAGCCAGATCGCTTTCTTCGCTGCGTCGCCGCCGACTTCAGAACCTTGCGAGACGATCACCAGATCGGCCTCGCCGTCGTCCTCGTCTCCTACAACGCGGTAACCCGCGGCTTCGACGATTGGCCGAAGCATGTTCTGCATCCATGGGTCGTCGCCCGGAAGACGGCAGATCATCTGCTCGGCCCCGCTCCCGGCGGCCCCGGCGTGGTTGGCGAACAGCCAATGCGGGTCGACCAATTCGGCGGGCTCGCCATTGATGAGGGACACGCCGATGATCTCGCCCGGGCGGTCGGCATGGATGACATCGTGCTCGATCGCAGCGAAATCGAGCATTTCTGCAAAAGCGTAGCCGATCTCGTGAACACCGTCGTTCAGTCGGAACAACCGCACCTTCTCCTGATCGAGTGCTTCATTGTCCGCGCCGGCGAGCGGCAGGATGGCGTCCCCAACCTGGACGCGCAGCTGCCCGGCGGCCCGCTTGACGGCGCTGACCGGCACTTCCTCGATCCGGTCGACGACGGCGAGGCGGAGCGCCCGGCGTCCGCCATCGAGGCCGCGGAACAACAAGACCGCAGTGGCCTTGGATTCGACCGCGGCGGGACCCTCGGCAATGCGCGCGGCGCGCTCCTGCGCCTCGAGCTTGACGCCTCCGACGTGCGCGAGGCCGGCCGGGTCGAACAGCAGGATGGGGCTGCCATCGTCCGCGAGCGTCGTGCCGGCGTAGAGGCCGGTCGCCATGACTGCGGGAGCGGCGGGCTTCACCACAAGCTCTTCGTGGTCGTGGATCCGGTCGACTGAGAGCGCATAGACGTCGCCCCCGGACGGACGAAGCACGATCAAAGTGCGGTCCTTCTTGTCGACCTGGCTTTCGAGGCCGAGGATTTCGGCGAGGGAGACCTCGGGGACGCGCCTGCCGCGGATGGTTGCGATGCCGGCGCCTCCAAGATGCTCGAGCGTCACCGATTCGCCGTTGGCGCGGACGATCTCCTCGATCGCCGAGCGCGGAATCGCGAAATGCTGGCTGCCGATGGAAACCGTCAGGGCCGGGATAATGGTCAGCGTGAGCGGCACGCGCAAAGTCATCCGCGTGCCCGCGCCAGGCTTGCTGTCGACTTCGACCACACCGCCGATCCGCTCGACGTTCGACCGAACGACGTCCATGCCCACGCCGCGGCCGGAAATTGCCGTAACTTCCTTGGCCGTCGAAAGCCCTGCCTCGAAAATGAGCGCCAGCTGCTCGCGCTGTGTAAGCTGCGCAGCGTCCGCCTTGTCGATAACTTTGTTGAA
The DNA here is from genome assembly GCA_039933195.1 of Sphingomicrobium sp. GTDB lineage: Bacteria > Pseudomonadota > Alphaproteobacteria > Sphingomonadales > Sphingomonadaceae > Sphingomicrobium. Next base: position 22,049 of record JBDTON010000147.1, read on the forward strand.
GATCGCTTTTTCGACCAGCCTCTTACCGTCGATTCCGCGGCCATCGTCATGGATGTCGATCAGGATCTGGTTGCCGGACTGCCGCGCTGAAACGCACAATATGCCGATCTCGCGCTTGCCGGCCTTGAGGCGCTCGGCCGGCAATTCGATGCCGTGGTCGACCGCGTTGCGGATGATGTGGGTCAAAGGATCGCGGATCATCTCGATCATCTCGCGATCGAGCTCGACGTCACCGCCCTCGATATCGACCAAGACCTGCTTGCCGAGATCGGCCGACAGGTCCCGGACCATGCGCGGCAGCCCGACGAAAAGATTTTCGATGCGCTGCATGCGCGTGCGGGTGATCGCATCGCGCATTTCGGCGATGATCGAAGACAGGCGCTCGAACGCGCCGTCGACCGGCACGTCGGTCGCGGATTCGCGCAAGCGCCGAGCGAGTTCATTGCGTGCCAGCACCATGTCGGAAACGGTGCTCATCACGCGGTCGAGGAGCTCAACCGACAAGCGGATTGTGCGCGGGGCGGCGGACGCCCTGCCCTGTCCATCGGCCACTGCGGTCATCGCCTGGACGACCGGCCCCTCGGCGCCAGGCGCGAGTGCCGAAATGAGCGCGCTGTCGTCTCCAGCAGGCATTTCCTCGCCCGCCTCGATCGCAGCGACCATCTCGCCGATGCGATCGATGATCCCGAGGACAGCGCTAACCAGTTGCTCATCGGGAACGCGGCGGCCGGCGCGAACGTCGGCGAGGGCATCCTCGGCGGCGTGGCTCAGCGCCTCAAGACGCGGAAATTCGAAAAAGCCGCAATTGCCCTTGACCGTGTGAACGAAGCGGAAAATGGAATCGAGCCGCGCGCGATCGTCAGGCTGCGCTTCCCAGGCGACGATTTCCCCGCCCAGGGCTTCGAGCATTTCGCGGCATTCGGCGACGAAATCGGCAATCAGATCATCCATCAACTTGGACCGCCCCGCGCTTCTTCACGAGGCGTTATGCCCGGGAGGAGTTAACGCTGCGTTATCCTTGAGCCCCGTTGATTGCTCAGGATCGTGACACCAACACGATGCTCGCAGCTTTGCCGCTCCTCTGCATTGGCCGGCGCAGCGCAATCGGCGAAAGCGGTGTGCAGCACGCTGCGAAAGCGGGTCGGTCCGGGATCGTCCTTGCGGCACTCGAAGAGCTTGAACGCAAGCACTTCGTCCGTCCGCATGCGCGGGTAATAATACCAGTGCTGCGCCGGATTGTAGCGCAGCGCGACGTGGTTGGTCGGCAGCCCCGACGGTGCGATTCCGGTCATCGCGGTCGGCACCAGATCAATCACCTCGACGGTGGACGGATCGCAAAGCGCCAGCGGCATGTGCAGCAGCGGCCCGGCCATGTTGGTCGGCCGCCACAAGTCGATCACCAGGAAAGCCTCGACCTCATCGCGTTCGTAGCTGCTCCGCCAGCCCTCGGCCGCCGCGCGCCCGCCAAAAGCTTCGATGCTGACTTGGAAATCCTCCGGGGTAAGACCGTAGTCGCTGTGCACGCCGGCAGCATATTGCGGCGTTGCGGTATTACGGCCGCGACGGAGCGGCGGCGTCCACTGATGCACTTCGATGCGCAGGCCTGGAAGCAATCGGCGCCGAACCAGCTGGTCGACCTCGGGATAATAAAGGCGGACCACTTCGCTGCTTTCAGGCGAAGCTGGATCGGCATCCCACTCGCGCACGACCGTTTCATGCGCTAGCAGCACAAAGCCATGCGCCTCGAAAAATGCCGCTTCGGACGCGGCCTCTGACTGGAGCGAGCGCGCGTCGTCGATTTCGAAAGGCCCGAAGCGAGGCATCCGGAAGCCAGCCGGCGGTCCCTTAGCGACGTCGATCTGAAGCCTGTCAGCCGACGCAAAATCCGGCGGGAGCAATCCCTTCAATTCGGCGATCGTCGCCAAGTTCGTCTTCTCACCTGAGGGGGATAAGGGCGCCGATCAGCAGCACTGGGCTGGACGCGTCCGACAATTGGATCGACCCCCCAGCCTCGGCAGCGAGACTGTGGGCGAGCCAGGCGCCTGCCGCGCGGGGCTCGACCGTTCCGCCGCTGCCGCCGGTCGCAAGAGTCTCGCGAAGCACCGGGTCGAGCAGGATTCGGGGGCCCTCGGCACGGATTACCAACTCGATCTCGCTGTCTCGGCCTTCCGCTCCGACGTCGAGGCGACCCCCGCGGACCAGCGCATCACCCGCCAACAAGGCGAGGTTGAGCAGCAACTTGGCGGCGCCCTTCGGCAACTTGCCTTCGCTCACCACCCACGCGACTTCGATCCGCCGCTCGGGTCCGAACACGCCGGCAAGGGCGACCTCCGCCTCGTGGCTGTCGATTTCCTCGCCAAAGCCGCCGGCAGCCCCGAAGGCAAGGCGGAAAAATTTGAGCTTGTTGGCCGTTGCCCGGGCGCTGTCCTCCAGCAGCTCGAGGCATTTCTCGCGCATCTCCGGGTCCTGCTCGTCCGCAAGCAGCTCGATGCCGTTGTTCAGCGCGCCCACCGGTGACATCAGATCGTGACAGAGCCGCGAGCAAAGCAGACTGGCAAGATCGATCGCCTTCATGGCTCGCTGAATGGGACAGAGTCTAACGTGGCGCAAGTTGTCGCGAGGCGGCGGGCATTGAACCGGCGCGGTTCTGAACCATATTTCCCTTTGTGGGGGGCCATCAGACCATCGAAATTCGCCTGGCGCCTGCCCATGCCGGCTGGCGGCTCGACCGAGCGCTCGCAGAGGCCGTGCCGACGATGTCGCGCGAACGGCTCAAGTCGCTGATCCGCAGCGGCGCCGTCGAAGCTCAGGGCAAGGCGGTCCGCGATCCGGCGGCGAAGGTGCATGGCGGCGAGAGCCTGCGCGTCGAAGTGCCGGAGCCCACACCGGCGCACAACGAACCGCAGGACATTCCGCTGAAGATCGTCTTCGAGGACGAGCATTTGCTCGTTCTCGAGAAACCGGCGGGCCTTGTTGTCCATCCCGCGGCAGGAAATATCGACGGGACTTTGGTCAACGCGCTGCTCCACCATTGCGCCGGCAAATTATCCGGCATCGGTGGCGTCGCGCGGCCGGGAATCGTGCACCGCATAGACAAGGACACTTCGGGCCTTCTGGTCGTCGCCAAAACGGACGTCGCTCATGAGGGACTGGCAAAACAGTTCGCTGCGCATTCGATCGACCGGCGCTATCTGGCGATCGTCTCCGGCGTACCGAAGGGAGGCGAAGGCACGATCGACGCGCCCCTCGCGCGGTCGAGTGCCAACCGCAAGAAGATCGCTATTGTCGATAGCAGCCGCGGGAAGCGGGCGGTGACCCACTGGAAGCGTTTGAAGGTCTTGAAGGATGCGGCGCTGGTCGAATGCCGGTTGGAAACGGGCCGGACGCACCAGGTGCGGGTGCACATGTCCTCTATCGGCCATTCCTTGATCGGCGACCCGATCTACGGCCACGCCGGAAAGACGCACCGCAAGCTGCTGAACGAACTTGGGTTTGGGCGTCAGGCGCTGCATGCGGCGGAGCTGGGCTTCGTCCACCCGGTAACGAAGAACAGGCTGTCGTTCGCCAGTCCCATGCCGCCGGACATGCAGGAACTGTTGAGCACGCTTGGTGTATAGGATTTAACTGGCTAGGACCGTTCCAAGTGCTCTTGGACGGCCCCCGCAAAGGGAGAAAGACGGACAGAATGGCTACTCGAAAAGGGATCGTCTCGCTCCCCGCGTCCGGTGGGGAGGCCGGACTCAACCGCTATCTTGCGGAAATCAAGAAGTTCCCGATCCTCAGTCCCGAGGAAGAATATATGCTCGCCAAGCGCTGGCGCGAGCATGGTGACACGGATGCCGCGGCGAAGCTGGTCAACTCGCACCTGAGACTCGTTGCCAAGATCGCCATGGGCTACCGCGGCTACGGACTGCCGGTGAGCGAGCTCATCTCCGAGGGCAACATCGGCCTGATGCAGGGCGTGAAGAAGTTCGAGCCTGAGCGGGGTTTTCGTCTTGCCACTTACGCCATGTGGTGGATCCGGGCCTCCATTCAGGAATTCATCCTGCGCTCGTGGTCTCTCGTCAAAATGGGCACCACCGCGGCGCAAAAGAAGCTCTTCTTCAACCTCCGGCGGATGAAGAACCAGATCGACGCGTTCGAGGAAGGCGACCTCAAGCCCCAGGACGTGACGAAGATCGCGACGGACCTCGGAGTGACCGAGGACGAAGTCATCTCCATGAACCGCCGAATGGGCATGGGCGGGGACACATCGCTCAACGTTTCGCTGAAGGGCGACGAAGGCGGCGAGAGCCAATGGCAGGACTTCCTCGTCGACAGCGGTCCGTTGCAGGACGAGCTGATCGCCGAGGATCAAGAGAGCCAGGTTCGGCACGACCTCCTGATCGCCGCGATGGAATCGCTGAACGACCGCGAAAAGCACATCCTCATGGAGCGGCGGCTGGCCGACGAGCCGAAGACGCTCGAGGAGCTGAGCCAGGTGTACGGAGTCAGCCGCGAACGCATCCGCCAGATCGAGGTGCGCGCGTTCGAGAAGCTGCAGGCGGCGCTGCTGCGTCTAGCGGGAGAGCGCAAGCTGCTTCCGGCGGCATAAGCTTCACTTTTTCCGGTCGCTGACCTTAGGCTTACCCTTCCGCTTTTTCGGCCGTTCGTCGCTCGCCACATGATCCGCGGCCCAGGCGCCACGCCGGCCCATCGGCCGCGGCCAGCCGGTGGTCGAATCCTTCGCCGTCTGGTGCTCGATCTCGCGGTTAAGTTCGGCGCCGAAGACGAAGGCGTCGGCCGACAGGTACATCCAGATGAGCAGGCCGGCTGCCATGCGCGTCAAAAACCGGGCGGAGGCGGCGAAGCCGTCCCGAAGTGAGGCCGGAGCCGTAACGACCCCCCTTGCCTTCCGCCGAAAACAGGCGGACGGTGGACCTGTCCTGATAGGGCGCCCGAGCGCCTCTTCGAGCGACTCGCGCGCCCGCTAAGCGGACGAAGGGAGAGTCGCATGGCCGGAGAATCAACCAAAGGCACTCGAGTAATCGCGCTGGTGGGACCCGCCGGCGCGGGAAAGACCAGCCTCGCCGAGGCTATGCTGTTCGCAGCCGGTGCCAGCGACCGATTGGGGTCGACGGCCAACGGCTCCAGTATCGGCGATTCGAGCCCGGAAGCGCGGCAGCGTGGCGGCTCGACCGAGCTCAACCTCTACAATTTCGAATATCTCGGCGACTCGTTCGCCATCCTCGACTGCCCCGGCTCGATCGGCTTCGCCGCTGACGGGACGCGCGCGCTCGCCGTTGCCGACCTCGCCATCGTTGTCGTCGATCCCGATCCTGCGCGAGCCCCGCTTGCCGCTCCGGCGCTGCGGGCGCTCGACGAGCTTGGAATTCCGCACCTCATCTTCGTCAACCGGATCGACCAGGCGCACGGCCGCGTGCGCGATCTGTTGTCGGCGCTCCAGCCGATGAGCGTGTCCCCGTTGATCGCCCGCCAGATTCCGATTTGGGACGGCGAGAAGGTCAGCGGCTTTGTCGATCTCGCGCTCGAGCGGGCGTTCAAATACCGCGCCGGCCAGGAGTCCGAACGGATCGAAATCCCGCCCCAACTGCAGGAGCGCGAGATCGAGGCCCGAACGCACATGCTCGAACAACTTGCGGATCATGACGACGAGCTGCTCGAACAATTGCTGATGGACGAGTTGCCGAGCCGCGAGAAGGTGCTTCAGGATCTCGCGCGCGAGACCGGCGAAAGCCTGGGGGTCTCGGTGCTGTTCGGCTGCGCGACCAGCTCATGGGGCGTGCGCCGGCTGTTGAAGGCGCTTCGCCATGAGGCGCCGCCGGCGCAGGCAGCGGCGGACCGGCTCGGAGTGGGCGACCCGTCCATGTACGCGTTCAAAATCTTGCATGGGTCGATCGGACGGCTGGCGCTCTCCCGGGTGCTCGGCGGAACGATTCGCGAGGGTTCGGACCTGAAGACCGGCGACGGCGAGCATGCCCGCGCCGGCTCGCTGTTCAAGGTGCAGGGCGAGAAGACGCAAAAACTCTCCGAGGCGCGTGACGGCGATGTCGTGGCGGTCGCCAAGATTGACACGGTCAAGGCGGGGCAATGGCTCGGCGCGGGCAAGCTCCCGACGCCGGTCGAGATCGCCTATCCGGCGCGCAATTGCGCGATTGCCATCGAGCCGGCGGACCGCAAGGATGACGTCAAGTTGTCAGGCGCACTGCAGCGGCTGACCGACGAAGATTCCGGCCTGATCGTCGAGCATGATGACGCCAACCACGAAATCCGGCTGAGGGGCGTCAACGACGAGCATCTCAA